>PERF01000051.1 GCA_002928495.1 Methylobacter sp.
AAGATGTTGAGGAATGTATAGTTGATGCCGCCACTGTTCGTGGAGAAAGTGAAGTCAAACTCATCCAGGCAACGGAAGACAAACGCCGGCAACAAGCAGGTTAACAACCAAATAACTGAATTAATCAACTTTAAATCTGTGCCAAGAGCGCCATTACTACTATGAGCACAATGAAAACTGAGGGCGAAATACGCCAGCAATTTGCAATCAATTTGATCAAGCCGGCTTAAATAACCGTAATACCTTTTACCGAGGTTATTACGATAATCATAATAATTTAACTTGGTGTCAAAAAATCGTCTACGGTCAAGTTGAGTCGCGGCACCAATATAAATATCGGAGAGCAGTTCGCTTCGCCATGTAAAAATTACTGAAGGCGATGAGGTTCAAGAGATTAATTTTTAGCCTTTTTGTCGAGTTAAACGCACTATAGTAGTTCAAATCAGCGTAGCTTGAACTAAAACAGTGCAATTTAATAATGAATTGTCGAAACCCTAATTTATTTATCCTGAATAATCTGCATTAAAAAACATGGCATAAAGCATGCTTAATTTATATTAAGTGATTGTTTTCCTGTCAGTACCATGTTAGGTGTCAAACCTGCAGCGCCTTATAAAGTTTTATAAGGCGCTTTTTTTAGGCAAAAATAAAACCGGCCTTCATCAACATTAAAGCCTGAAGAATTTAGCTTGATTTTAAAGATTTCTCGATCCCCATAACAACCTTATACTTTAAATTGGATCTAGCTATTTTTAGTCACTATTTCTTAGTGGCATCATTTTTTGTAAATTGATATTAATCATATTTGAATATCATTTCCCTACTGTGATAGAGTTTTGCAGTTATGGATATTAGCAACGCCTTTCAAGCATCTTACTTCGTCGCTTTCGTTATGGGCTTATCAACCAGCTTACATTGCATTGGCATGTGCGGCTCAATTATAGGCACATTGACACTCAGTTTAAGCGAGGAAATACGCAATAAAAAAGCCCTACTGTGGCCTTTTGTCATCAATTATAACTTAGGCAGAATTCTTAGTTACACGATAGTCGGCGCGTTAGCTGGCGCGATTGAGGCAATGCTTAGTTCACCGCTTGGTCATGGTCATGGTCACCGTCTGTTGCAGCTGCTCTCAGCCATGATCATGATGTGCGCAGGCTTATATATTGCCGGTTGGTTTCCTCGGTTTGCCTATATTGAAAAATTAGGCGCGGCCGCATGGATACATATCGAGCCTTATGGGCGAAGATTAATCCCCGTAAAAAGCAAAACCCAGGCATTACTATTCGGCATGGTTTGGGGCTGGCTGCCTTGCGGATTGGTGTATGCCGCTTTAACACTAGCAGCAACCACAGGGAATGTCAGCAAAGCCGCATTAACCATGCTTTCTTTCGGGTTAGGTACTTTACCCGCCGTGGTCGGTATGGGTATAATGACCGGAATGTTGGCAAAACTTTCAAAAATACAACAGTTTAAGCAAGCAGTTGGTTTATTAATGATTGTCATTGCATTATTGGCTGCATTACCTTGGCTTAATCCCATGCGCATGCAGCATATCTAGTTTTTAGAGGGTTTTATGGATCATTTTGGTTCTATTATAGGTCGGTCACCTGCTTTGGAATCGCTTATTCGTAGCGCTAAAATTGTTGCGTCTACCGATGTAACTATTTTGATTAAAGGTGAAACCGGCACTGGCAAAGAAGTTCTGGCAACATCTATTCAAAAGGCTAGTCCACGCGCCAATAAGCCATTTATTACCTTAAATTGTGCTGCATTACCGGAAAGCCTAGTTGAGTCTGAATTATTCGGTCATAAAAAAGGCTCTTTTACCGGCGCTACACACGATAAACCGGGATTATTTCAATCGGCAGACGGCGGTACGTTATTTTTAGACGAAATCAATTCGTTACCATTATGTATTCAGGCCAAATTGCTACGTTTTTTGGAATCCGGCGAGTGTTTAGCGGTCGGCGATAACAAACCTTATCATGTCGATGTCAGAATAATCTCAGCCACTAATACCGATATCAATGCACAAATAGAATCCGGGGATTTTAGGCAAGACTTGTATTTTCGGTTGAACGTGATTCCACTTGAACTACCGGCACTGTCTCAACGGGTAGAAGATGTTGAGCTTTTAGCGGAACATTTCTTAACAATGTTTGCTGAAACTTACGGTATTACCTCGCCTAAATTCAGTAAACAAACAGTAAAATCATTAAGAAATTACAAATGGCCTGGCAATGTACGCGAATTACGTAATCTTTGCGAACGTCTAAGCATTCTGTTGGCAGGTAAAACAATTGAGCCGGAAAATCTGCCAAGGGAATTCAGCAGCTGCAACTTTACCCAATCAAGCAGCTTTACCTTACCGGAAAGCGGGCTGCAATTGGATAATTTAGAAGCCGACCTCATTATGCAAGCTTTATCCAGAACCAATGGCAATCGCAGTAAATCTGCCAAATTGCTGGGCATTACCCGCGATACATTATTGTATCGCATGCAAAAGCACAAATTAGCAACCCACTAACGCTAAAAATCCCTGAAGCTTAGCGCCAAGCGGATTTTTGCAACGAAACCAAAAAAATCTGCCTGGCGCTAATTTTTAGTCAGCCCCTCGCCAATCCGGCTTAGATTCTTCTTATCCACTGCACCGTCAAATTATCGCTGTAGCCTTGCGCCCTTAGAGCTAGCAACCGGGCCACCTTGTTTAATTCCAACTTGCCGCTATCAGGTTGCGCCAAAAAACTTAACTCTTCAGTTTTTAGATTCCCCCAAAAGCCGTCACTACACAAAATAAAGGTCTCTCCTTGCTTAATTGGTTGCAGCGTTTGCACTTCGGCTTTATGTAGCTTTTGCACATTGATACTGCGAGTCAATTGATTTTGGTCAGGATGACTGGCCAACTCTGCATCGCTGATTTTGCCCTCGTTAAAAAGCTGCTGTGGTATTGAATGGTCTAAAGTTCGCCACAATAACTTATCTGAGTTCAAACGGTATATTCTCGAATCGCCGCAATGGGCAGCGATTGTTATTTGAGTATCCAGGTAAAGTATGGCACATGTAGTATGCGCAGATTCAGCATTCGGATCACCTGCGAACAGTGCTTTCATAGTATCAATTGCATGGTCAATCCATGTCGACATTACTTGCGTAGGATTGTGAACCAACTGATCTACATATCGGTCAGCCAATTTCAATAGACTATGGCAAAAAAAGCGCGATGCTTTTTCCCCGGCATGATGCCCCCCCAAACCGTCCGCAACGACAAATATCGCATAATTATCCAGAATGCTGGATGCCATATAGTCTTGGTTGATGGCCCGATCACCTAAAGCCGTCAACTGATAAAAAGCTAAGTGCATTTATTTACTAATTAAGGCTTTAAGTCTGGCTTCCCGCATAACCAGCTTGAGATCTTTAATTGTGCCGGCCAAACCGGTAAAAATAGCTTGGGCGATAATGGCATGCCCAATGTTTAATTCAACGATTTCGAGTATTTGGCAAATTGCATTTACATTGTGAAAATTTAACCCATGTCCGGCATTGACTTGTAAACCTTTGCTATTGGCATATTGAGCAGCCTGCCGGATTCGATCCAATTCTTCCTGTTTTTTACCGGTAGTTGTTGCATCGGCATAGCGCCCGGTATGTAACTCTATTACCGGGGCTCCCGCATTCACAGCGGCATCAATTTGCGTTAAGTCGGGATCGATAAATAAAGATACTTCAATACCGGCTGCCGCCAATCGGCTGCACTGTAGCTTAAGATTTGACAGATTTTCTAAAACATCCAAACCACCTTCGGTAGTGATTTCATCGCGCTTTTCCGGCACCAGACAACAGGCAAAAGGCTTGACTTGGCACGCTAAATCCACCATTTCCGGGGTAGCGGCCATTTCCAGGTTTAGCCGTGTTTGCAGCATAGCTTTTAGCAAAAAAATATCCCGGTCCTGAATATGTCTACGGTCTTCGCGCAAATGGGCCGTAATACCGTCGGCACCGGCTTGTTCTGCAATCAAAGCCGCTTGTATCGGTTCAGGATAAAGTGTACCTCTAGCCTGCCTGATCGTTGCCACATGATCAATATTTACACCTAAAAGAATCGGTTTTTGCATTATAACTTGATGATTTTATTAATTACGCTTCTGCTTTTTAAAGGTTTGCCTTGTAAATAAAAATCGATTACGCGGCGCATGATGATTTTGGCGGCTGACCTGACTTTAATCTCTGCAAACTCACGATTGTCAATAGCGAGTAAAATCTGACCGGAAAATTGACCATTCGTGGTTTCGATAGGTCCCTGCTCAACATAAAATTCATAGTGCTTATTTGCTTCAACCGGCTTTTGCAAAGATGGATCAAACCCTAACTGTACGCCATAACCTAAATTTTCCAGTAGATTTAACTCATATTGTCGTAAAGCGATTTCTTGCTGGCCAGCTTCCGATAAAGCTTGAAGACATTTAAAGTAATCATTAAAAACGTCCGGATTGGGATCATAGACATGCAAAAAATGCCCGGTCAATTCATTCACGTAAAATCCGCAATAAAGCGCTACCCCAGCTAAATGCGAAATTTTCATGTTGAGAAATTCAACATGAATAAGCGCTTTTAGCTCAGTTTTTCCGGTAAATGAAATTAATAATGGTAAAAACGGCTGAAGTAACCCTGCCGTTTTTGACTTGGGCTTTCTTACGCCTTTTGCCAGCAAGTTGATTTTACCGTAATCCCGGGTAAAAACCTCAAGGATTATACTGGTTTCTCGGTAGTTCCTATATTTGAGAATAAATCCCGGCTGGAGATAAATTGTTTCATTCATTAAAGCCTAAATTCTGCAACGCGCGCTCGTTGTCCGACCAGCCCTTTTTAACTTTTACCCAGAGCTGCAGAAAAACTTTTTTGCCGATCAATTTTTCCATGTCAACCCGTGCATCGGTGCCGATTTTTTTAAGCATGTCGCCTTGCTTACCAATAACAATATTTTTTTGCGAAGCGCGTTCCACCCAGATAATCGCATATATTTTGGCAATCTCGGGAAGCTCTTCGAAGCGTTCGATTTCCACAGTAAGAGAATACGGTAATTCCTCACCCAAGCGCCGGGTCAGTTTTTCGCGTACGATTTCAGCGCATAAAAACCGCTCCGGCCTATCGGTTACCTGATCTTCAGGATAGATTAATTCAGACTCCGGCAACAGTTCAAAAATCAGCTTTTCAAGTTCTATTAAATTAGTGTTTTTTAAAGCCGATATTGGCACCATGTGTTTGAATGGATACCGGTGTTGCGCTTTATCAAAAAACGCCAGTAAAACTGCTTTTTCTTTTAATTTATCGATTTTATTAACTGCCAGAATAACCGGTAAATTGGCCTGCTCCAGTTTCTTAAAAATAACTTCGTCATAGTCATGAAAACTTAAGCCATCGATCAACCAAACCACAACATCAACACCCAGCAATGTGCTGTCGGCGGTGCGGTTGAGGTAGCGGTTGAGGGCTTTGCCTTCTTCATCGGCATGCATACCGGGGGTATCCACATAAATTGCCTGACCGGCGGCTGTTGTGTTGATCCCAACAATTCGATGCCTAGTAGTTTGTGGTTTACGGGAGGTTATGCTGATTTTTTGCCTGAGTAAATGGTTCATTAATGTCGATTTACCGACATTAGGACGGCCGATAAAAGCCACATAGCCGCAATTCATTTTTTAATTTCCTTGCTCAATAATAAGGCAAGCATTAGCTCGGCTGCCGCTTGTTCGGCTTTTTTCCGCGACACACCCTCGCCTATGCATTCTTCTTGAAGTAAAGAAATGGAGCATTTCACTTTGAATGTTTGTTGGTGAGGTAATCCTGACATGGCAACCAAGGTGTATTCAGGCAATTCCTGCCTTCTTGCCTGCATAATTTCCTGGAGCTGGGTCTTAGGATCTTTTTGCCAAGTCGCCAAAGACAGCTCATTTAACTTTGCTTCAAACAAGCCTAAAATCCAGCGCCCGCAGGCATCAATCCCCTGATCCTTAAACAACGCCCCAATAATTGCTTCCAAAGCGTCCGACAAGATTGAGTCTCTTCTAAAGCCTCCGCTTTTTAGCTCACCGGTACCCAATACCAGATAGTCACCTAATTGGTGTTCACGAGCCAAGCCGGCTAAAGATATTTGATTGACTAAATTGGCGCGCAAACGGCTCAGCACGCCTTCGCTGGCATCAGGAAATTGTTCATAAAGTTTATGCGTGATCACAAAACCCAGAATGGCATCGCCCAAAAACTCCAAGCGCTCATTATTGCTGGCGCCCGCGCTTCGATGCGTTAACGCCATCGCCAACAAGGCAGGATTATTAAATTTTAACCCCAGTTTTCTGGCTAGTTCATCGGGCTTTTTTATCACTCCTGACCAGCCTCGAATGCATCGTCAAATTCAGCCAGCGCGCTTAGATTGCCAACTAATTTAACCACGGTTTCATACTGTATCTGGACTTTTACGTAATTTGGACGTTTTATGACTTTAATATCGTCCTTGGTGATATCATTTACATAGTTTAAATCAAACCGCTTTTCCAGCATTTGACGTATTTCATATTCGCTTTTGTTTTGTATTCCGGGCTCTTGCTGAACGCCTTTCAGTGCATTGGTCACCTTACTGTGATCCAGATAAATAGGCGCAATTTTTAACGTTAATAGAACAAAAAATACTATTAATCCCAAAACCAACATTAACGAGATAAAAGTAAGACCTTGTTGATTCTTTGGCAGCTTAATCATGGTTTTCTCCAAAACAGATTTGAATAAAACTTAAGTTTAGCCTATTGCAAAATAGTACCAATACGATCGAATCCCAATCCTTTATTTTGCCAATCCCAACTCATCCAAATCAAAAAAGCTTTACCCAGTAAATTTTCTTCCGGAACCACGCCCCAATAACGGCTATCATTACTGTTATCGCGGTTATCACCCATCACAAAATAACTGTTTTCCGGTACAACAAAAACCCCTTCGACCGAAGACGTGCCATTGCGGATCAAAATTCTATGTTCAACCCCGTTTAAATCTTCATTCAGCTGTTCAGCACCGGTCATCTCCTTGCCTTGCCCCAAGCCTTGATAGACGCCAAGAGCCACTTGCTCGGCCGGTACATTATTGACCGTTAATTTTTTATTGAAATAAGCCACTTTATCGCCAGGGAGGCCTATGACTCGCTTTATGTAATCGGTACTTGGATCTTTAGGAAAACGAAAAACTACAATATCGCCGCGTTTAGGCTCATCCATCGGAATTATTTTTTTGTTTATTACCGGCAACCGGATACCGTAAATGAATTTATTCACCAAAATAAAGTCGCCAACCAGCAATGTCGGCATCATAGAGCCTGAAGGAATACGAAACGGTTCCGCCAGAAAGGAACGTAGCAACAAAACAATTAAAATGATCGGAAAAAAAGAATGCGCGTACTCTACAACTATCGGCTCTTTCTTTTCAGTGCTGTCTTGTCCGGTCATCCTGTTATATAAAACATATCCTCCCCAAATAGCACCTGTGACTAAAGTGCCGATGAACAAAATAAAAGAAAAATCAAAATCCATAAAATTTGTATTTGTAGTTAAAGCTAAAAAGTGAATTATTCTTTTTTCATTTGTAAAACCGCCAAAAACGCCTCTTGAGGAATTTCAATATTACCTACCTGCTTCATACGTTTTTTACCGGCTTTTTGTTTTTCCAATAATTTTTTCTTACGGGTAATATCACCGCCATAGCATTTTGCCGTTACGTTTTTACGCATGGCCTTAACCGTAGAGCGGGCAATAATTTTGGCGCCAATGGCGGCTTGGATGGCGACTTCGTACATTTGTTTGGGTATTAGCTCCTGCATTTTTTCAACCAAATCACGCCCCCGGTTTTGACTCATATCCCGGTGCACAATGATTGATAAGGCATCGACTTTATCGCCATTGATGAGGACATCCAGCTTGACCAATGGTGCCAGCTGAAAGCGTAAAAACTCATAATCAAAAGAAGCAAAACCGCGGCTGACCGATTTTAACCGGTCAAAAAAATCCAGCACCACTTCGCTCATCGGCATTTCATAATGCAGCGAGACTTGGCGACCGGCGTATTGCATATCTTTTTGGACGCCGCGTTTTTCGATACATAGATTAATCACGTTACCCAAATAGTCTTGCGGCACCAGGATGTTGGCACGGATAATAGGCTCGCGAATTTCGCGGATGTTATTGACATCAGGCAATTTGGCGGGATTATCAACCATAACGACTTCATCGCTTTGGGTGATGACTTCATAGACGACGGTTGGCGCTGTGGTTATCAAATCTACATCGTATTCGCGCTCTAGCCGCTCCTGCACGATTTCCATGTGCAACATTCCCAAAAATCCGCAGCGGAATCCAAAGCCCAATGCTTGTGAAGTTTCCGGCTCAAACTGCAAAGCCGCATCGTTCAAATTAAGCTTGTTCAAAGCCTCACGCAACCCCTCATAATCATCCGAGCTGACAGGATATAATCCTGCAAATACCCGAGGCTGGACTTTTTGAAAACCGGTCAACTGCGCACCGGCAGGCTTATCGGCGGAAGTGATGGTATCGCCTACCGGAGCGCCGAAAATATCCTTGATACCCGCTACCACAAAGCCTACTTCACCGGTATTAAGCAAATCTTTTTCCAAGCGTTTAGGCGTAAACACGCCGACTTTTTCCACCAAGAAGGCTTTGCCGGTGGACATAATAACAATCTTTTGCTTGCGGCGGATGCTACCGTGGACTATACGTACCAAAGAAACTACACCCAGATAGCTATCAAACCATGAATCGATTATCAACGCCTGTAAAGGGCCTTCCGTGTTTCCTTCCGGAGGCGGAATTTTGGCAACCAGCTGTTCTAAGACATCTTCAACTCCGAAACCGGTTTTAGCGCTGATTTTAACAGCTTCATCGGCAGGAAGCCCGATTACATCCTCGATTTCAGCGACTACGCGTTCGGGTTCGGCCGAAGGCAAATCGATTTTGTTCAGCACGGGCAGAACTTCCAGACCCTGCTCGATGGCTGTGTAGCAATTGGCCACACTTTGCGCTTCCACGCCTTGCGCGGCATCGACTACCAGTAAGGCGCCTTCGCAGGCGGCAAGCGATCGGGATACTTCGTAAGAAAAATCGACATGGCCGGGCGTATCGATAAAATTCAACTGGTAAACTTCGCCATCCCTGGCTTTGTATTCCAATGTCACGCTTTGCGCCTTAATAGTAATGCCGCGTTCTTTCTCGATATCCATGGAATCGAGAACTTGTTCGGACATTTCCCGGTTACTAAGCCCTCCGCAAATTTGAATGAAACGATCAGCTAACGTTGATTTGCCATGATCTATGTGCGCAATAATGGAAAAATTTCTTATATGTTTTAAATCCACTGGTTATTTGTCTAATTTAAGTGCCAAGAAAATAGGACTACCTTGGCGCTGAATAAGTACAGCGACTGATTTGCCCGCAGGAAGATTTTTTACTATTTTATCAAAATCAGCTGCGTCGCTGACGACATTATTCTGGATTCTTAAAATGACATCTCCACGAATCACTCCGGCATCAGCGCCCGGTCCTTTGCCGACCGATTGCACCAATACACCATTTTTGGGCATTTCCAATTTTTGTCTTTGCTCGGCAGTCAAATCCAAAACCGTGATACCCAAACGGTTGCTAGGCTTGGGTTCGGGTTTAATTTCAGCTATTTTTTCATCTTCATCGGGCAACAAACCGATGGTTACCGGAACAGTTTTTTCATCTCCCTGACGAATTATTCTTACCGTTGACTTTTGATTTACCGGCGATACGCCAACCAAAGGCGGCAGCTCGCTAGAGGTTTCGATGATCTGTCCGTTAAATTCGGTAATAATATCGCCGATCTGCAAGCCGGCTTTCTCGGATGGGCCGCCGGGAATAACTTTGGACACCAAAGCACCGTGCGGTCTTTTCATGCCGAATGATTCCGCCAATTCGCGGGTTACATCCTGAATTTGTACGCCTAACCAGCCACGGGAGACCTTCCCGCTGGTTTTAATTTGTTCCACGACGTTCATTACTACATCAATGGGTATGGCGAACGACAACCCCATGAATCCGCCGGTACGGCTGTATATCTGGGAATTGATACCAACCACTTTGCCGTCCATGTTGAACAAGGGTCCACCGGAATTGCCGGGATTTATCGCCACGTCGGTTTGGATAAACGGCACATAGTTGCCGCCGGGTAGGCTTCGACCTTTAGCACTGACAATACCGGCCGTAACGGATTGCTCAAAACCGAAAGGAGAACCGATTGCAAGTACCCACTCACCTACTTGCAGCTTCTCAGGCGACCCCATATTCAAAGTCGGCAAGTCATCGGCTTCAACTTTCAACAAGGCAACATCCGTACGCGCATCGGAACCGACTAATTTAGCCAGTAATTCTCTGCGGTCACTGAACTTAACAACAATTTCATCGGCATTTTTAACGACATGATGATTGGTCAGGATATAACCATCTTTCGAGATAATGAAACCCGAACCCAGCGATTTGGTTTCCCTAGGTACAAAGCCGTCGCCTTGACCATTAAAGAAATGCTTGAACAACTCCTCCATTTCCGGCGGCAAATCGGGCGGAAGTTGTTGCTCAGCTGTAGGATTTTCCGCATCGGGCGCTTTTTGGGTGGTGCTTATGTTTACCACAGCAGAACCCTGATCTTTGACTAAAGCTGTAAAGTCAGGCAACTGGGCATGGACGTTTTGACACATCAACACCATCAGAAATATTGGCCAAAAAAATTTATTGAGCATAAAAACTCCCTTTAGGCAAATTTCAAAATACAAGTAATTTAACAAATAAGACAAAATATCCCTAATATTTGCATGCGCTATTGGGGATATTTAATTGGCATGTTTGATTTTAACGGCTTGAGCTATCGCTTTAACGGTCTTGGCGGGAACATCGCCTAAAACCGTCAATAAGTTTTCGTCTAAATTCCGGCTGTAAAAATTAACCGCGCCCACGGTTTGCATAGAGTCTGTAGAGCTTTGGTCCGAGGCCGTGGCGGCGTTTTGTCTCCATGTAAACGGATACCGAGGCAAATCCATCACTTAATAAAAGATGATCCGCCATTTGCCCGGAATTGTGTAAAGCGCGACGAGCTAAAAAAACCTCGCTAAATCCCATAACCGATAAAGTATTCAGGCTTAATTCCGAACTGGTTGTAACCTGTGCGGCTTGAATGGGGTTGATGGTTGAGACCGGAGCTTGATTGGCTTGTTCTTTGGCTATATCGACCATTGGCAGTTTGTCTTTGACTTCAATATCGGTAAAGACAACTTGTTCTAGCGTGGCGCCGTTAGTATCGTAGACTTCAACTTTAAGCGGCAAAAATTGTTTTTGTTCAACCCAAATTTTACGTGCGTAGCGATAATCGTCTTTGGGACTAATACGGATGACATAAGCCGGTAGCATGGCAACATCCTCTTCGCCTACTACCTCAAAACCGTAAAACGAACCTATCTCCGTTAGATTTTTAGGCAAATCCAACAAAAATGATCTGGGTGACGGTCGATAGTCAACAACCATCTGTTTGGTGACCTTGAATAAACAACTGACTTTATCTTCGTCTCTTACAATTTCTCTTAACGGTGAGTTCAACGACAAGAGGCGTTCTTGTTCAACACCTTTATCGAAAACATGAAAATATTTCATGGTCTCCAATTTTCCGTTACGCAAAAAAGCCACTGTGCCTTGGTAGTTCAGTTTGGCCATGGCATGAACGGTTTTCATTAAAACTTCTTTGGCGTGAGACTCTGTGTCGTGAACTTCCTCAGCTTGACTGGCGGCCACCGCCAATAACAATAACCCTGCAAAAGCAATGTGTAAAACCACGGTCATTCCCTTCCAAATGCGGCCACTCTCGCGTAGGGCTGAAATTGAGCCTCGCCGTTGGTATACACACTGTTATTATGCGCTTGCAAGTAATCGTTAAAACGTTGATTTACATTCGCTTTAGGAGGTTGTGGCGGAGACTTTACCGGCTCTTTTTCGGCAACCTGAAGACCGGCGGTTTGGAAGACGGGAGCTGTCTCGGGCAACTTATCCTGACGCAGGGATAAAACCGTCACAAAAGCAATGGATGCCGCCAGTGCAAACATTTTGTAAGCCGATTTATCAATGCGTTTAGGCTTGATAACGCGTTGCTGCTTGGGTAGAAGGTAAACCGGTTCTTGCATGATTTGTTGACTGATCCGGCTGGTAAAGTCCGGGCTTGCCGGTATAAATGCTTCATTACGGAATGTATTTCCGATCGCCTCGTAACGCAACAACTGCGCCTTAAGTTCCGGCTTTCGATTGATTTCCTCAAGCAGAACCAGCGCTTCTTCAAAATTCAGTTCATTATCCAAAAACTGGGAAATTTTTTGGTTTAAATCTTCTTGCATTAAAAATCACCGTCAATTGAGTAATGGAGTTAATTTACTATCTATCGCTTCACGTGCTCTAAAAATACGTGAACGCACAGTTCCAACCGGACAATCCATGGCTTGAGCAATTTCTTCATAACTTAAGCCTTCAAATTCGCGTAGCGTTATCGCTATCCGCATTTCCTCAGGAAGTTGCTCTATAGCTTGTTGGATCACTTGAGCGATCTCTTCGTTCAATAATAAATTTTCCGGCGTTTCCATCCCCCGCAGCTGGGGTGCCTGTTCTACCTGTTCGGCATCGAAAACATCAATCTGCGAATCGACATTACGTCTGGACCGCGACACCAAATAGTTTTTTGCCGTGTTGATGGCAATGCGATAAAGCCAAGTAAAAAAAGCACTTTCACCTCGGAAACTGCCTAATGCGCGGTAAGCTTTAATAAAAGTTTCCTGCGCCACATCTTGGGCTTCACTGGGATCTTTAACATACCGGTTAACCAGCTGAATGATTTTATGCTGGTATTTAAGCACTAGCAGATCATAAGCTTTCTTATCACCTTGCTGCACCCGTAATACCAACTCGTCATCGAGTAGTTCGCTAGTCCTTGTTTGGTTGTTCACTAGTCCTCTTCGCTGATAATGACAGAATTAAGACCCAATAGTTCTATAGCGATAAAAAAATTGCTATCGCCTTAAAAAGCTTTATTATCGCTAATCAGACGGTATTGTGCCAAATTTACTGACAATTCCAGCATAACATTATGACTTTATTTACTATTAAGATAGCCAAGATTTAAAAATATGCCCGATGTTTTTCACGATGTACTCATTATCGGCAGTGGCGGTTCCGGTTTAAGCTTGGCAATAAAATTAGCCCAGCACCGATCCGAATCGCTGTTTTATCAAAACTTGCCCTAACCTCCGGCAGCACTTATTACGCCCAAGGCGGTATCTCGGCAGTACTGGATGCCAATGACTCCATCGAGTCACACGTGGAAGACACCTTGATTGCCGGCGCCGGTCTGTGTGATCCGGACATAGTGAAGTTAGTCGTCACCCAGGGAAAAAGTTCAATAAATTGGCTAAGACAGCAAGGCGTGGCTTTTACTGAAGAATCCTCGCCCGAAGGCGGACAAAAATTACACTTGAATCAAGAGGGCGGCCATTCGCACCGTCGTGTTGTCCATACCGCGGATGCAACCGGCAAAGCGGTTTCATTATGCCTGATTGATCAAGCCAAGTCATATCCCAATATTGAATTATTCGAACACCACAACGTGGTGGAGTTGATTACGCAAGTTAACCCGGAAAACCAGGGTAAACAGGTCGTCGGCGCCTATGTGTTGAACACCCGTCAACAAAAGATCGCAGCCATGGCCGCTAGGGTAGTGGTACTTGCCACCGGCGGCGCCAATAAGGTTTATCTGTTCAGTACTAATCCGCAAAGCTCCACCGGTGACGGTATTGCGTTAGCTTGGCGCGCGGGCTGTAGAATCGGCAATATGGAATTTATGCAATTCCACCCAACCTGTTTATACCATCCTGATGCCGGCTCATTCTTAATCAGCGAAGCGGTACGCGGTGAAGGCGGCCGTTTAACCTTGCCGGACGGATCAGCGTTTATGCAGCATTATGATGCCCGCGGCGAACTTGCACCGCGTGATATTGTCGCCAGAGCCATTGATTATGAGATGAAAAAACGCGGCCTGGAATGTGTTTATCTGGATATCCGCCACATGACGGCAGCATTCATCCAGGAACATTTTCCTACCATTTACAAACGCTGCCTTAAATTCGGCATCGATATCACCAAACAGCCGATACCGGTGGTGCCGGCTGCGCATTATACCTGCGGCGGCGTGTTGACAGACAGTTATGCGCGCACCGACATCGCTAATCTTTATGCCGTCGGCGAGGTTGCTTGCACCGGCCTGCACGGCGCTAACCGTATGGCCAGTAATTCATTACTGGAGTGCCTGGTGTTTGCCGGCCGGGCCGGGGAAGACATCATCCAAAAAATTCATGGCATACCGTCCCCCCCTAAGCTCAAACCCTGGGACGAATCTCAGGTAGACGATTCGGATGAGGAAGTTGTGGTGTCGCATAATTGGAATGAGCTACGGCACTTCATGTGGGATTACGTCGGCATTGTCAGAACCGATAAGCGGCTAAGCCGGGCCATGCACCGGATTGAATTATTAAAAAGTGAAATAGCCGAATATTACAGCAATTTTCGTATCACCAGTGACTTGCTCGAACTTAGGAATCTGGTAACGGTTGCCGAGTTGATTGTACTTTGCGCCAGACAGCGCAAAGAAAGCCGAGGACTGCATTACACCAGTGATTACCCGGAAGCTGACAATAGCACGACGCCTAAAAAAACCATTCTGATTCCACCTAACGCGTCCTAAATCTTCCGGCAAATTTACTGTTTAGCGATTAAGCAGGGCCTCAAGCTGACGCGCGGAATGCTCGCAAGCGGTGGCCGACATCTGCACGCGGCGGCGTAAAAACAAACCGGTACTGAGGCCGTCACTCTCTCTGGCGGCAAATTGATTTAATGGCAGACAAGCGCCTTGCATGGCTTTTTCCGCGAGCAATAATTGCGGGTCATCGACATCGCCGGTGCTGGTTAACGCCATCACTTCGCTGGTAATCCGATTTTGTAATTTAAAAACCGATTCAACATAAGCCGCTATATCTCCGGATTCATCATTTTCACCCGATAAAGATTGCAGGCCGCAGCCGGAGAGAACCAATACAATCAAAGGCCAAATCAAACTACTAGGGTTCTTGTGCGACATTGCCTTTACTTTAATCCGGCGGTGAATCCGCCTATAAAAATTACTGTTTTTGTTTATGGTATGCTTCTGGGTGTATACTGCACCCGCTATAATAATAACAATTTATCTGAGCCAGGGATTCCAATCAATGACTGAAAAATCCGTTAGTAAATACTTACTCAATCTTGAGAAACAGTTTGCCAATGATAATCCAGTATTATTGAAAGCGGCTAAAGTTTTTCATGAGCTGGATCAAATCAAATTCGATCTGGGGTTGCTGGACACAGAAGAAACCACTGCCAGTAAAAACTCCTGGTGGCCTATTGTCAGCTTGGTAGGCGGCAATACTGCTGCCAAACAAAGTTTTCTCAATAGTTACCTCGGCAACGAAAGCCCGCTCACCGGAATCCAGACCTCCTCTCATAAATTTACCGTGCTAATGCACAACAACCAGGCTACTCAAACCATGTTGCCCGGTACGGCCCTAGACGTTGATCACCGCTATCCGTTTTATCAAATCAGCCGTAAACTGGAGCAAGTCCAAAAAGGTGAAGGCGACCGCTTAAATTCATACCTGGAATTGAAAACCATCCCCAGCGCACGGGGCAAAGGCAAGCTATTTATCGACTTGCCGAATTTCGGCGTTGAGCCATTCAACGCTTCACTCATGTTACTGACTAAGCATAGCCTGGAAACGTCGGATTTAGTGCTGGTGTTTAGCGATTTGTTTGAATCCGCCTCGCCTGCCCTGGAAGAATTGATCGCAACCATCAGATCGCAACAAGATACCAACAAGTTCGTCTATTTGATTAGCGAGCCGGCCGCGAGTTTTTATCCTTCATCACAACACGATTTAATCGCCACTTGGCAAACCCGGTTGTCTCTACTCGGCCTTAACACCGGCCAATTTATCGTGGTACCCGGCAAAGCCGTTAGCAGTTCCAGCCAGGCGGTCGCGGCGCTGATTGATCAACGCTTGGCCAATGTTGCCTTCGACCGCACCTACCGGATTCTCGATGCCCTGGACCATAACATCCGCGAAGTCGATGAAGTCATTATTCCCGAAGTTAGAAACGGTATCAGCATTTGGAAAGACCGCTCCAACTTTTCTTCGCTACTGATTTTAAGTTTTATCGCCACCTTGGCTATTTTTGCTGAAATTCAAACCGGAATCTTAGAGCTTTTGATAGACCCGATTATCGGCCCGGCTATTTTATTGATTTTAATTGCAGTAATGGCTCCGTTGCACTTGGCTATCAGTAAGGTGCAAGCCAAATTGGTGATTTACAAGCTTAACCACCGGCAAAAAGAACTCCACCTCATGGAAAATTTGGCGGAATGTTTTGAAAATGGGTTAACTTTTTCAAGAATCTTGATGCCCGTCAAGGAACCTAAGGGCTGGAATAAAAAAACCAAAGCCAAATTGCTACAGCTATCGGAAAAAGTAAAGGAACTCGTGCAATCGTTAAATGATAGTTTCGGTACTTACCACGATCAAATTAACCCAGGCGGACTACCCCTTGCTCCTTCAGGCCAGGAATTAACATAACACTAGGCAGTAAACAAATTAACCGACAAAGTCATGGACACTATTAAGTTGTATGTGGCATTGTGTAGGCTCAAATCCAATCCCTTGGAACTGCCGAGATCAATTGATTTTCTCAAGCAAAACCTGATATTTTATTTTGTTGTCGAGTATTTAATACAAACCAATATCGTCGACAACCCCATCGAAGCGTTTTTTGAATTACTGCTGGAAATGGCACTGACTTTCCTCTTTGTTGCCGTCATGCTGGCAGCCAATAAGTCGTTGTACAATTTTGTGCAAACAGTAACCGCCTTTTTTTTCAGCGAAAACTTTATCTCCGTTTTAACCGTACCGGTACTGTTTTGGCTTACCATAACCGATCACACCGAAAGTTATTATGTGCTGGGCGTGTTGGGTTTTTGGAATATCGCCATCATTGTTTACATCATCAAAAAAACCTTGGCAGTTAGCGTGCCTGCCGCCTCCGCATTAGCTTTTCTTTTCCTGATTATCGTTTACGGCGGCGCTTTTGCGTTAGCCCAAATGATTTGACTAAAAAGCGTAGGCTATTTGTATTTAACTTCCACCCTGGTTTTACCGACCAAACGCTGTAATCTTAACACCAGCTCATCCGTTGCCTGCACCCGCCATTCATCGCCTAACCGGATCATGGCTTTGGCTTGATCCGATTGATAACTGATAACCACCGGGCAAGCACCGCCTTTAAACGGTTTCAGCAC
>PERF01000052.1 GCA_002928495.1 Methylobacter sp.
CTAACCAGTTGGCCGTTAAGCTTTAAGGTGATTGCGGTTTTTTCGGCTTGTACCGTGGCAACGATAACTTGGCTGTTTAATTGCTGGCCGACTTTCAGTAGATTGGACAACCGGCTGACCGGCTGCACAGGGGTTAATAACAACCGCGGGATACTCGCCATGGCTCAGGCCAGCATCTGCCTGATGGCTTCGATTTCATCCTTGGCATTATCCAGAATATTGATACTATCCTTGGCATCCAAAAAGCGGGACAGCATTTTGTATCGGGGTAAGTCATCCAGTTTGGGCATTTTCTTGACATCGACTTTGCCGATAAAACTGTGCAGCTGTGAAATCATCACGATATCGCTGTAGTTGGGCGGCTCGCCGCTGTCCCGGTACCAATTTTCGGCATGGATGATGACGTCTTCAAAATCGGCCGGAAAATCCCATTTTTTAATAATCTGCACACCGATGTGCGCGCGCAGTTTTTTTACCGCTTCCGCTAAATCGCTAGGCTGAGAGATGATGTCGGAATGGCTGTCGGCATGGGTTAAGATGGGCACGATGCCGATGTCGTGAATCAACCCGGCCAGCATGGCGCGGTCGGGATCAAAGCCGGGAATTTTATGCGCGAACACCGCGCTGATGGCGCCGACATAACTGCTATGCGACCAAAGCTCCAGCATTTTCCGCCGGATCAGCGGCGATTTGGCGCTAAATACCGATTTGATGGAGAAAGCGGTAATAATATTTTGCGCGACTTTCAAGCCCAGCCGGGTGAGTGCTTCCGGGCAGCTTTCGATTTGCTTGCGACCCCGGTAGAGCGGACTGTTGGAGATTTTAATCAAACGCGCGGTAATCGACGGATCAATCTGCACCACGCGGGCGATTTTGCTGTTGTTGGCTTTGTCGTCGTTAATCGCGCGGCGGATTCTAAAGGAAACATCCGGAATAGTCGGCAGCATCAAATTATCCGCTTCCAGATTGCGGTAACAATCCAGAAGCAGTTTGTTTTTGGCCAGACTGATGGCGGCGCTACGGTCTTTAGACTCGGTTTCGTTCATGAAATGTGTGCAATTCCAGACAATTCAATGCGCTTTAGTTTAAAATCCCAAGTTTAGTTGAGCTTGGCGTTTCTTGACAGTAGATGACCGATATACAATCAACCGATCCTTTAATCACCTTAACCACTTTGCGCGACTATATCCGCTGGGGCGCCAGCCGGTTCAATGCCGCCGGGCTGTATTTCGGCCACGGCACAAGCAATGCCCTGGATGAGTCGGCAGCACTGGTTTTGCATACTTTGCATTTACCTTATAACCTGTCTGAACGCTATTTTGAAGCAGTTTTGACTCTCGCCGAGCGGCAGGCCGTGGCGGCTGTATTCGATCAAAGAATAGAACAACGCAGGCCGGCGGCGTATATCACCCAGGAAGCGATTTTTGCCGGACTTGCGTTTTATGTTGATGAGCGCGTACTGGTTCCGCGCTCGCCGATTGCAGAACTGATCGAACACGGGTTTGCACCCTGGTTGGAGCCGGAACAGGTCAACCGGGTGCTGGATTTGTGTACCGGAAGCGGTTGTATTGCCATCGCCTGCGCTTATGCCTTCCCCGAGGCTTATGTGGATGCGGTGGATATTTCCGAAGCGGCGCTGGCGGTAGCCCAAATCAATATCGAAAAACACCGGCTGGAAGACAGCGTCTCGTTATACCAAAGCGATTTATTCAATGCTTTGCCGGACGAACGCTATGATTTAATCGTCAGTAACCCGCCTTATGTCGCTTTGCAGGAATGGCAGGCATTGCCGGCGGAATTTCACGCCGAGCCCGAAATAGGGTTTAAAGCCGGGGAAAATGGATTGGATCTGGTGCTGAGGATTCTGGCCGAGGCCCAGGCGTATCTGTCGGATTCCGGCGTTTTAGTCGTGGAAGTCGGTAGCAGCGCGCAAACGCTGCAAGACCGGTTTCCCGGCGTGCCGTTTTACTGGCTGGATTTTGAACGCGGCGGCGACGGTGTGTTTTTGTTGACCGCCGAGCAGGTTAACGCCTACCACGAACTGTTTTTATCGGCGCTGGATTAAGCTATGTCAGGAAATTCAATCGGCAAATTATTTACCGTTACCACCTTCGGCGAGAGCCACGGCCCCGCGTTGGGCGGTATCGTCGACGGTTGCCCGCCCGGCATGGCGTTGACCGAGGCCGATATACAAGTGGATTTGGATCGCCGCAAACCCGGCACGTCCCGGCATACCACGCAACGGCGCGAAGCCGATGAAGTCAGGATTCTATCAGGCGTATTCGAAGGCAAGACCACCGGCACGCCTATCGGTTTGCTGATTGAAAACACCGACCAGCGCTCCAAGGATTACAGCAAGATTGCCGAGAGTTTTCGGCCCGGCCATGCCGATTACACTTACCAGCATAAATACGGTTACCGCGATTACCGGGGCGGCGGTCGCTCGTCGGCGCGCGAAACCGCCATGCGGGTGGCGGCCGGTGCGATTGCCAAAAAATACCTTAAAGCCGCCGCCGGTATTGAAATTAAGGGTTACCTAGCTCAGTTAGGCCCTATCAAAATCGATAAAGTCGATTGGGAAATTGTTAACGATAACCCTTTTTTCTGTCCCGATGCCGATAAAATAGACGCCATGGCGGCATATATGGATGCCTTGCGCAAAGAGGGCGATTCTATCGGCGCTTTGATTGAAGTAGTAGCAACCCAAGTGCCTCCGGGTTTGGGCGAACCGGTTTTCGACCGCCTGGATGCCGATTTGGCGCATGCCTTGATGAGCATTAACGCGGTGAAAGGCGTGGAAATCGGCGGCGGCTTTGCCTGTGTCAACACGAAAGGCACGGCGTTCCGCGATGAAATGACGCCCGAAGGCTTTTTAAGCAACCACGCCGGCGGCATTTTGGGCGGCATCTCCAGCGGCCAGGACGTGGTAGCCCGTATCGCTTTAAAGCCGACATCGAGTTTGCGTTTGCCGGGACGCAGTATCAATTTGCAAGGACAGCCGGTTGAAGTCATCACCGAAGGCCGCCACGATCCTTGCGTGGGAATCAGAGCCACGCCGATTGCGGAAGCCATGATGGCGATTGTGATCATGGACCATTTCCTGCGGCAGCGCGCGCAAAATGCCGGTGTCGACGCCGGTCTCCCGATCATTCGCTAAATGACGGCCAAGCCGGTGCCGTATTGGCGCCTATCTGGATTTTATTTTTTTTATTTTGCCGGCTTAGGCGCGATAATTCCTTACTGGAATCTCTACCTGGAAAAAATCGGCCTGAATTCGGCACAGATAGGGGAATTGTCCGCGCTGCTTGCCGCTACCCGAATTGTGGCGCCCAATCTTTGGGGCTGGATAGCCGACCATACCGGCCAGGGGCTTAAAATAATCCAATTGCTATCGTTTTTGGCGACGGCGATTTTCTGCGGGTTTTTATTGAAAACCGATTTTACCTCGGTAGTTTGGCTGACCGTGGGTTTTAGTTTTTTTTGGAATGCCACCTTGCCGCAATATGAAGCGGTTACTTTATTTCATTTGCAAAACGACTCCCACCGCTATAGCCGGATTCGGCTTTGGGGGTCGATAGGGTTCATTTTCGCGGTATCGGGCATAGGCGCCTGGCTGGACTTTTACCCGGTGGACTGGTTGCCAAGCTTGGTGTTGGTATTGCTGGCACTGGTATGGCTGGTAGCGGTGATTACCCCCAATGCCAAGTTGTCCGGGCATATGGATCAAGTGCCTCAGGGGCTATGGCAAATCATCAAAAAACCGGAGGTATTGGTGTTTTTACTGGTCTATATGCTGCTGCAATTGTCGCATGGACCGTATTACATCTTTTATTCGCTGTATTTAAAGCAACTCGGCTATTCGGCGGCGATTACCGGCGGGTTATGGGCTTTGGGGGTTTGTGCCGAGATTGTGATTTTCATGTTGATGGGCAAGCTGCTGAAACGGGTATCGTTGCGCCAGCTGGTGTTGTTCAGCCTGTTGGCGGCAACCTGCCGCTGGTTGCTGATTGCCTGGTGCGCCGATTCCTTAGGTTGGCTAATGCTGGCTCAGGTGTTGCACGCGGCAACCTTCGGCACCGCGCATGTGGCCGCTATCTATTTGATTCAGGCGTATTTCGGTCAGCGCCATCAAAACAAAGGGCAAGCGCTTTACAGCAGTGTTAGTTTCGGCATAGGCGGTATGTTGGGCAGCTTATTAAGCGGTTATGGCTGGGAGTTTTTAGGCGCTTTGCAGGTCTACTCAATAGCCGCATCGGTTTGTGTGCTGGCTTTTGCGCTGGCTTACTTCGGGACGCCGGGGTTATCTGCCCAAAATCTTGGCCGTAAGGTAAGATAACCTCATTTCAATTGTTTAATATTTTCAGGACTCTGTGTGTTTGAGATTATAAAAAGCGGTGGCTGGATGATGCTGCCGATTATGCTTTGTTCGGTGTTGGCTTTGGCAATTATTGCCGAACGGTTTTGGTCGTTGCGTAAAATTAAGATTTTGCCGAATGACTTGGTCGCCCAGATTTGGCGGTATGCCCGTGAAAACAAGCTGGACGAACCCACCATCCGGCGTTTAAAAACCAGTTCTGCATTAGGTTTTGTGCTGGCTGCGGGGCTTGCCAACCGGCAGCATGGCCGCGAGGTGATGAAAGAATGTATCGAAGAGTCGGGGCGGCAAGTCGCCCACGAGCTAGAGCATTTTTTAAATACGCTGGGCACCGTAGCGGCGGTCAGCCCTTTACTGGGCTTGTTAGGCACGGTTTTCGGCATGATCGATATTTTTTCGGCGCTTATGCAACATGGCGCCAGCGATCCCACCGTGCTGGCCGGCGGTATTTCGGTGGCTTTGATCACTACCGCAGCGGGTTTGGCGGTTGCCATTCCCAGTTTGGTGTTTCACCGCTATTTTGAACGCCGGGTCGATGACTATGTTGTGAAAATGGAAGCCGAAGCCTTGAAGTTGATTGAAATTCTGGAAGGCAACCGTGAGGCCGATTTATGAGATTTCAGCGCAAAAAACGCGATAAAGTCGATATTACCTTGATCTCGATGATTGATGTGTTGTTTGTTTTGTTGCTGTTTTTCATGGTTTCCACAACGTTTAATCGCTTTACCGAAATTAAAGTCAAACTGCCGGAAGCCGGCGGGACTGAGTCCGAACAACCGCCCAAAGCAGTCAATCTGGTCATCGATGCGGACGGCATTTATTATCTGCAAGGCGATGACGGCTTGCCACGCGAGCTGGTCAATCAAAAACCGGACGCGCTGAAAGAGGAATTACTTAAGCTGGCCGCGGTTTCGACCAGCGTGCCGTTTATCATTTCGGCCGACAGCAAAACGCCGCATCAGTTCGTGATCACGGCCTTGGATGTGGCCGGGCAGGCAGGATTCAGCCATATCACTTTTTCAGCGCAGAAACCGGAAGCCAAGTAATGAAAAAAACCTTCTCACGTCGGCTGCAGGATATTTGGTACAAAGACCCGTTTATCGGCGCTTGGTTAATGCCGCTGGGTTTTGTGTTCAGCGACATAGTGCGGTTTCGCCGGTTTTGTTACCGTATCGGCGTTAAAAAAACCGTTAAGCTTAAGGTTCCTGTTGTCATGGTGGGTAATCTGACCGTGGGAGGTACCGGCAAAACCCCGTTGGTGATTTATTTAGCCAAACGCTTGAAAGCATCCGGCTACCGGCCCGGCATCATTGCCAGGGGCTATGGCGGAAAAGCGCAAACATGGCCGCTGTCTGTTACAGAAACCAGCAATCCGGATGTGGTCGGCGATGAACCGCTGCTACTGGCAAAGCACAGTGGCTGCCCGGTGGCGGTTGGGCCTAAGCGGGTCGAGTCGGCGCAACTGCTACTCGATCAAAACGCTTGCGACTTGATTATTTCCGACGACGGCCTGCAACATTATGCCTTGGCGCGAGATATTGAGATTGTTGTAGTCGACGGCGAACGCTGGTTCGGCAACGGCTACTGCCTGCCAGCGGGGCCTTTGCGGGAGCCGTCGTCGCGATTGGAGAGCGTCGATTTTGTCGTGGTCAATGGTGAAAAAAACCAAGCCGGCCATTTCAGCATGCAGTTTACCGGTAATGTTGCCGTAAACTTGCAAACCGGCCAAAGCAAGCCGTTGGCGGAGTTTATAGGGCAGCCATGTCATGCGGTAGCAGGTATCGGCAATCCGGAACGGTTTTTCAAGCTGCTTGAAAACGCAGGATTAACGCCAACCTGCCATAGTTTTCCCGACCATTACCGGTTTGCCGCAGCGGATTTACAATTTAAAAATAATTTGCCGGTGTTAATGACCGAAAAAGATGCGGTAAAGTGCGGCGGGTTTGATCAGGCTAATTTGTGGCAAGTGCCTGTGCAGGCCGAGCTGGAGCCGGAATTCGACAACCGCTTTCTTGAATTACTGAGAGAAAAAACTAATGGATAAAAAATTATTGGATATTTTGGCTTGCCCTTTGTGTAAAAGCCCTTTGTATTACGATCAACCCCGCCAGGAGCTGGTTTGCCGGGCTGACCGGCTGGCTTATCCGGTGCGGGACGAAATACCGGTGATGCTGGAAGACGAAGCCCGCAGGCTTTCGCTGGATGAAATGGATGCTTTGCCCCGATGACGGGCGGCTTTAAAGTGGTGGTGCCGGCCAGATACGCGTCTACCCGGCTGCCGGGTAAACCGTTATTGACTATTGCCGGAAAACCGATGATAGCGCATGTTTGCGAACGCGCTTTGCAAGCGGGCGCGGATGAGGTGGTGGTGGCAACCGACGATCAACGCATTGCCGATGCCGTGGCCGAGCTGGGCATAACAGCGGTGATGACCGACCCGGCCCATCAAAGCGGCACGGAACGGATAACCGAGGCGGCAAGGTTGTTGTTGTGGGGGGATGATGTGATTGTCGTCAATCTACAAGGGGATGAGCCGTTAATTCCAGCACACTATATTTCCGAAGCGGCCGCCCTGCTGGTTGGCCAATCGGCGGCCGGCATGGCCACACTGGCGGCGGTTATTGAAGAGCCGGCGGAGATTTTTAACCCCAACGCCGTTAAAGTCGTGATCAATAACAATAACGATGCCTTATATTTCAGCCGAGCCCCGGTTCCCTGGGATAGAAACGGTTTCAATCGCCCAGAAGGCGGCCAGCCTTCCGGCAAAATAGCGTATTTGCGCCATATCGGGCTGTACGCTTACACCGTGGCGTTTTTAAACCGGTATTGTGCCTGGGCGCCATCGCCGCTGGAGCAGGTTGAGGCTTTGGAACAGCTCAGGGTTTTATGGCACGGTGAGGTTATCAAAGTCAAAATTGTCGACAAAACACCCGAGGCCGGCGTTGATACGGCAGAGGATTTACGCCGGGTCGACGCGGTTTTATCCGCAAGCGCTACGCCGGCGGGTTAGTTGACAGCAGTAAACAAGACCAGTAACGTTTAGCGCTTTACCGGTATCAAACTATTTACTCAAGAGTTGTTAATGGAAGAATTTCAACGCATCAGCCGTTTACCCCCCTATGTTTTTAATATCGTCAATGACCTTAAAGCTAAAGCCAGGGCGGCCGGGGAAGATATTATCGATTTCGGCATGGGCAATCCCGACCAGCCAACGCCGCAGCATATTGTCAATAAACTCATAGAATCCTCGCAACGCGGTGATACCCACCGTTATTCGGTTTCCAAGGGAATACCGCGTCTGCGCAAAGCCATTTGCAACTGGTACAAGACCCGGTTCGATGTGGATTTGGATCCCGACACCGAAGCCATAGTTACTATTGGCTCAAAAGAGGGTTTGGCGCATTTGGCGCTGGCGACGCTTGGGCCCGGCGACGTGGTCTTGGTGCCCAATCCGGCATATCCGATTCATCCATACGGCGTAGTTATCGCCGGCGCCGATCTTCGCCATGTGCCGTTAGTGCCCGGGGTGGATTTTTTTGAAGAACTGCACAAAGCCATCATTGATTCCTGGCCTAAGCCCAAGATGCTGATTATCAATTTCCCCGGTAATCCGACCAGCCAATGTGTGGAACTGGAGTTTTTCGAGAAGATTGTCGCCGTAGCTCAAGAACACAAAATTTGGGTAGTGCAGGATATAGCCTATGCCGATATCGTATTCGATGGCTACAAAGCGCCTTCAATCCTGCAAGTGCCGGGTGCTAAAGAGGTTGCGGTTGAGTTTTTTTCGCTATCGAAAAGTTACAACATGCCCGGTTGGCGCGTGGGTTTTATGTGCGGCAACAAGCAATTGGTCTCGGCATTGGCAAGAATCAAATCGTATTTGGACTACGGTACTTTTACACCCATTCAAATTGCCGCCATTACCGCTTTGGAGGGGCCGCAGGACTGCGTGCACGAGATTTCCGAAATGTACCGCAAACGCCGCGATGTTTTATGCGACGGCCTGACCGCGGCCGGCTGGCCGGTAGCCAGACCGAAAGCAACGATGTTCGTTTGGGCGTCAATCCCGGAAGCCTATCGGGAGATGGGATCGTTGGAGTTTTCCAAAAAACTGCTGGCCGATGCCAAAGTGGCGGTTTCGCCGGGCATAGGCTTCGGCCAGCACGGCGACGACCATGTGCGCTTCGGGCTGATCGAGAACGAGCATCGAACCCGGCAGGCGGTTAGGGGTATTCGTAATATGATGAAAAAGGACAAAGTTATATAATACCGCAGATGATACATAAAAAACTTTCAACAGGAGTCAGAAGTGAAACCGGTAAAAGTGGGAATTTTAGGATTAGGAACAGTCGGTGGCGGTACCGTAAATGTCTTAACCCGCAACGCAGCTGAAATCGCCCGCAGGGCCGGCCGAGATATAATCATTACCAGAGCTTCGGCCAGGGATTTAAGCCGAAGCCGCATCTGCGATACGTCGGGCATTACCTTGACCACCGATCCGCTTGATATTATCAACGATCCGGACATCGAGATTGTGTTGGAACTCATCGGGGGTACCGGCTTAGTGAAGGAGCTGGTGTTCAAAGCACTGGAGCAAGGCAAACACGTGGTGACTGCCAACAAAGCCTTAATAGCCTTGCATGGTAACGAAATTTTCAACAAAGCCAGCGAAAAAGGCTTGATAGTTGCATTCGAAGCGGCGGTGGCCGGTGGTATCCCGATAATTAAAGCGATCCGCGAAGGCTTGAGCGGCAACCGGATTGAATGGCTGGCCGGCATTATCAACGGCACCGGAAACTTTATTCTCACCGAAATGCGGGATAAAGGCCGCGATTTTGCCGATGTTTTGGCCGAGGCCCAAGCTTTGGGTTATGCCGAAGCCGACCCTACATTCGATGTCGAAGGTATCGATGCCGGCCATAAGTTAACCATTCTAGCCTCCATCGCGTTCGGTATTCCGCTACAATTCGACAAGGTTTTTACCGAAGGCATTACCAAAATCACTCGTGAAGATGTCGAATTTGCCGAACAACTGGGTTACCGCATCAAGCATTTGGGCATTGCCCGTAAAACCCTGGAAGGCATTGAGCTAAGAGTGCATCCCACCTTGATTCCGGTACGCCGGCTGATTGCCAACGTCAATGGCGTGATGAATGCCGTCGTGGTTAAAGGCGATGCCGTTGGTCCGACGTTATACTACGGTGCCGGTGCCGGTGCCGAACCCACCGCTTCTGCGGTCGTTGCCGATGTAGTGGATGTGGTCAGAGCATTAACCGGCGACCCTGAAAACCGGGTGCCGCATTTGGCGTTTCAAGCCGATGCCATCGCCGATATTCCGGTTTTGCCGGCCCGGGAATTTAAAACCGCGTATTATCTTCGCCTCAATGCGGAAGACAAGCCCGGCGTGCTGGCCGATGTGACCCGGATTCTGGCCAGCCATAACATTAGCATCGAAGCCATTATTCAGAAAGAGCCTTTGGATAATAAACAATTCTTACCCATCATCATGTTGACTCAACAAACATGGGAACATGAAATGGATGCGGCGATCATCGAGATCGAAGCACTTGCCACGGTAACCGGTAAAGTGAACCGCATCCGCTTGGAAACTTTAGGATAACACCATGTCAACCAACCAACGTTACACAGGACTCATCGAAAAATACCGCAACCGCCTGCCGGTTAGCGAAACTACCCGATTAATCAGTTTGGGCGAAGGCAATACGCCTTTGATTCAACTCAATAATATTCCCCGTTTAACCGGAAAACACGTTGAGATTTATGTCAAGTATGAAGGTTTGAATCCCACCGGTTCGTTTAAGGACCGTGGTATGACCATGGCGGTGACCAAGGCGGTGGAAGCCGGCAGCCAGGCCATTATTTGCGCATCCACCGGCAACACTTCCGCCGCTGCCGCGGCTTATGCCGTGCGTGCGGGGATAAAAGCTTTTGTATTAATTCCCGAAGGCAAGATTGCCTTGGGCAAACTCGCTCAAACGTTAATGTATGGCGCGCAAATTATACAGATCAACGGTAATTTCGACGCCGGCATGGCCTTGGTTAAAGAAATTGCCGACCATGCGCCGGTAACCATAGTCAATTCAATAAACCCCTTCCGTCTTGAAGGCCAAAAAACCGCCGCATTTGAAATTGTCGATGAACTGGGCCGTGCCCCGGATTACCATTGTCTGCCGGTAGGTAACGCCGGCAACATATCGGCTTATTGGAAGGGGTATAAAGAATATTCCAGCGAAAGTCACGGTTTTGCGCCGGTAGTCGGCAACAGGCCGGTCATGTGCGGTTATCAGGCAGCGGGGGCGGCGCCTTTTATCGATGGCGCCATGGTTGATAATCCGGAAACAGTGGCTACAGCAATACGCATTGGCCATCCGCAGTCTTGGGATTTGGCATGGATCGCGCAAAAAGAATCCGGCGGCTGGTTCGATAAATGCACTGATGAGCAAATTCTTGCCGCGCAAAAGATGTTATCCGAACACGAAGGGGTTTTCTGCGAACCGGCCTCAGCGGCATCATTAGCAGGCGCCTTGCGCGATATCAGCTCCGGTAAAATTCCCGAAGGAAGCTTGATTGTCTGCACGTTGACAGGAAACGGCTTGAAAGATCCGGATATAGCCATCAAACAGTGTATTGCGACCCATCCGGTTACCATAGAAGCAACGTTGGATGCCGTTAAAAAGGCAATATTGGATAATATGTGACGGCAAAAGCCGGCAACTAAAATGAGGCCGGCTATTGCTTAGTTGATCACGAGTTGTCGGTGTCCAAATTGTGATAGCGATTGTTTTTCCGGTTGCCGGGCCGGCGTAAGGCATAAGTCCATAAGCCCAATAAAATCAAAGCGCTGGTAACCGCGGCAGCGGCTTTTATAAGCAAGTGTTGCGGTATGGCCGGTTTTTCAGTAACCGGCTCAATCTCTTCATCCTGAGCGTGATAAATCGGCTGATCGGTTTTTGCCGCGGCGGTTTTTATGTCGGCTTCGGGTAGGGGCGGTACCCATTTATCGAATATATTTTGCTTTTCTTCCTCGCTGATCGAGTCCAGTCCTTTTTGTAAAATAGTGGCTAAGAGCGGCCAATCTTTCCGGACAGCCATGCTCTCGTTGAAAATGTTATAGTCGTAAAATGCTGCAATTTTTAGATCGGCGTATTTGGGATCATTCTTGAGAAAATATCCGGCTCCGGAAAATATGACCGCAGCTTCGGATTTTCCTTTACTTACTGCTTGCAGGCCATCGGTCAGCGAGTTCACAAAAACCGGTTTTATTTTAGGAAACTCTTTTAATACCCGGTTGATATATTTGTAATCTTTAAACAAGGCAACTTTTTTTCCATTAATATCGCTACGCGCGCTTATTTCCTTGTTGTCGGAACGGACAACGACAACCAAGGTTTTGTTGATATACGGCTTGGTGAAATTAAACCAGATCAGCCGTTCCGGCCGGTTAACCATGGTGGCGACCACATCGACTTTGTCCGTGGTGACGGCATCTTTGTAAACCTTACTCCAGGCTACATGCGGGTAGGTCTCGAATTGAATGCCTAAGCGTTGCGCTAACAAACTGACAATCTCAACGGCAACGCCTTTGATATTGCCGCTTTTATCGGCGAAGCTGTAAGGTGGCAGTTCTCCATCGTAAGCAATTTTGATTTTTTTATGCTTGTTTAGCCATGCCCGTTCTTCCTTGGTTAGGCTTACCGGCGCCGGTGCATTGACGGATTTTTCATGTTCCTGGGCCTGGGCTGCATTTAAAAATAACAAAGTTGCTAACAGTGGAAACAGAATCTGCGTTGGCATAGAAAGTCTAAAGCTGGGAGCTGACATTATGTAAGAAAAAACCGATCATGTTTGCGAACTAAATTGAAATATCTTTCATCCATGATGTCTTAAACATTACATTTTTTATTACTACTTTAAGCTTACCAGATCATAAGGTAAAGATTAAGCAATCAATTGAAACGGCTAAGTGATAGTAAATGCAAATTTAACAGCAGGTTAACCGTTTGTACTGATGTGGTGCGGTATTTGCTGAAAATTTGGAGTTACTGAAATTAACATAATCTCTCAGTATCCGTATTGGTACATGTTATGAAAAATTAGTTCCATTGATTTTGTTAGCTATGGGAAAAGTTGTAAACAAAAGCTGTGGATAACTCTGTGTATATCGTGAGGAATTGGGCCTCAGGCAAGCATGATTGTTACAAGATTGTTAAATTGGGTAGTTTTTAGACAATTATTTTTAGTTTTTATAAATCAAAAGGTTAGTATCTGTCTGTGATTAAAGAGAGCAGAAAAAACAGTCAATTTTCTAACTGAAATCCGCTTTTTTGTCAATTCATAAAAATGGGGATTCAGTAATTTCGGCATGCTAAAATGGCACAAAATTTTCCGGGGAGTCATATGAATGCACAAAGCCAAATAAGTGCTTTAGAGGAATTGGTTTTTGAAAACCGGTTCGTTAAAGAATTGCCCGCAGATTCCGAAACCGGCAATAGTCAGCGGCAAGTACTTGGTGCCTGTTATTCCCAAACTTTACCGACACCTGTTCCTAAGGCCAAATTAATTGCTTATTCAACGGTAATGGCTGAGGAATTGGGTATAGCGCCGACATCCTGTGAAACCGAGGATTTTGTACAAGTGTTTGGCGGTAACCGGCTGTTAAGCGGCATGCAGCCGTACACGATGTGTTACGGTGGTCATCAGTTTGGCCAGTGGGCGGGCCAGTTGGGTGACGGTAGAGCGATTAACCTCGGCGAACTGGTCAATAAAGCCAACCGCCATTGGACTCTGCAACTGAAAGGCGCCGGTCCCACGCCTTATTCTCGAAGTGCCGATGGTCTTGCAGTATTGCGTTCGTCAGTGCGCGAGTTTTTATGTAGCGAAGCAATGCATCACCTGGGCGTGCCGACGACACGTGCACTGAGTCTGATCTCGACAGGCGCCAGTGTAGTGCGGGATATGTTTTACGACGGAAATCCTCAAGTTGAGCCCGGTGCCATTGTTTGCCGGGTAGCGCCAAGTTTCGTGCGTTTCGGCAATTTTGAAATTTTTGCCGCGCGAGGAGAAACAAATATTTTAAAACAACTGGTGGACTTTACGATTCGCCGTGATTTTCCGGAGTTAGGCACGCCCTCGGTAGATGTTTACTTGGCATGGCTGCAAGAAGTTTGCCGACGAACGGCGGAGATGATTCTACATTGGCAGCGCGTTGGCTTTGTTCATGGTGTGATGAATACCGATAATATGTCCATATTAGGCCTGACCATTGATTATGGTCCTTATGGCTGGCTGGAAAATTACGACCCGAATTGGACCCCCAACACTACCGACGCTGTTCACCGTCGGTACCGCTTTGGCAGCCAGCCGCAAATAGCCTTTTGGAATTTGGGTCAGCTAGCCAGTGCGATTTATCCATTGGTCGAAAATGTCGATGCCTTGCAACACGCGCTGGACACCTACAAAACTGTCTTCGAGACCGGTTTGCAGGCCGTGGTTGCCGGCAAATTGGGACTAAAGCAGTATGATTCAAATACGGATGGTGAATTGCATGCGCAATTGCTGGCGTTACTGCAGCAGGTGGAAACCGATATGACTTTGTTTTACCGGAATTTGGCGCTGGTAAATGCAGAAGTTGCGCAACCGGACACAGTTCCGGAAGAAATTTTGCTGGCGCCGCTCATGCTAAGTTATTATGTGCCGGAGCAACTGACTCCGGATTATAAGTCGCAAATGGCCGATTGGATTAGAAGCTATATTAAGCGGGTACAACGCGAAGGGATGTCGAACACCGAACGCGCAGCCATAATGAATGCGGTAAACCCTAAATACGTATTGAGAAATTATTTGGCTCAATTGGCTATCGATAAAGCTCAGCAAGGTGATAATTCAATGATTTACGAGTTGCTTGAGGTATTGCGCAAGCCTTATGATGAACAACCCGGTAATGAGCGTTTTGCGGAAAAACGGCCGGATTGGGCCAGGCAGCGTCCGGGGTGCTCCATGCTGTCATGCAGTTCATGAACAATGCTACCTATTGTTATCCATTCGCATTGCCTTTAACAGACTTGAATCCGGCTTTTTGCCCAATTAAAGAGTGGCGAACTTAAAAAAAATCTTAATCAACAATCGTATGTTTTTTATATTAAAACGGTTGGCCAGCTTGTTTTTGGGCAGTATTGTCTTAATTGCCGGAATTTTCTATTTTCAAGGCTGGCAGTATTGGCTGGCATATACCGGGGGCGGCTTTGCCAATGCACAACCGGGAGCTATCAAGACCGGAGCCAAACAAGTCTGTAATAGTACGCCAATCAATGTAGTTAGTTTTAACGTGATGTATGGCTCGTCTTTAATTGAAGATTTTGCAGCCAAATTTTTGCATGGCAAAACCGGGGCGGGGGAATTGCCCTGGTCGATGCGCAAAGCCGACATCAGCCAGCGCATTGCCAATTATCAGCCCGATTTGATTGGGCTTCAAGAAATGGGCGAAGACCACGACGTTGCCGAGACTGTGCCGCTAGACCAATATAGTTTGGTGGCTTATCACAACAAAGATTTCCAGTATGATGATGCTGCTTTGTTATATAAAACCAAGCGTTTTGAGCAACTGGAAGCGGGTCAGGTTTGGCTGGGCAAAAAGCCTGAATTGCCTTTGTCATTAGGGTTTAAACCGCTTTCGGTAATACGTTACATCAATTGGGTATTATTGCGGGAGAGGCTGACGGGTTTTACTTTTATCTATGCCAATACCCATTTCGATAACGCCGGGGTCAACAAAGATCCTAGTGCTACCCTATTTAGGGAGCGCATAGCCAATTTAGCTAAAACTCTGCCTGTGGTTGTAACCGGGGATTTTAATACCCGCGCCGATACTGAGCGTTACCAGCGTTTGGCGGGGTTTGAAGGGGAAACGCCGTTACTAAAAAATACTTACCAATTGGCTGAGCAAAAACCGGATGATCCGTTGTTTCAACCCGCCCAACGTATCGATCATATTTTAGCTGGAGGCCCGTGCCAGCTTATGGTCAGCCAATGGCTTATTGACCAGCGCCTTTTCAATAACGGCGATATGCTTTCCGACCATGGTCTGGTATTCGCACGGTTGCAGTTTGCAACTTCTCAAAATGAGTCAAAATAAAATTAACATTGACAAAACCTTGACAAACTTAACCAATCAGGCAAGCTTATCAAAAGCAAATTAATTTTGCTGGTTTTTGCTTTTCCAGCGTGGGGGTGTATGTGGATTTTAAACTGCCTTTTGAGTTTTCCAAACCGTTGGCAGGAGAGGCAACCGAAGTTATCAACTTGCCAATTCAACACGTTTTTCTGTTTGTAGGCGAACATTTTTTTCAGAATTACCCAAAATGGGCTCTGGAAGTCAGCTATTTTGAACTTCTGGATGGCCCGGATGTGCGTGTTGGCGCAAAAGCCAAGCAAATTCGTAGCGATGAGCAGGGCAAAGTAGCTTCAGTTCTGGCGGTCAAAGAGTACCAGCCGGTTTACCGGTTGATTGTGGAGGGCATAGACGCGCCTTTTTTGCAAGCCTACGTAATGACTGAAGGTGAATCATACGGTAGCACAAAATTAACTTTCCGCTTTGAGTTGATGGAGGTGGAAATGTTTATGCGCCCATTTGAAAAATTAATTCGCTATGCTATCGAAGAAGGTGCGGAAAACACGGTAAAAAACATAAAAAATCTAGTGATGGAAGTACAAGAGCGCGTTCAATAACAGGGTTGATTAATTTGCGAAGCAGACAGGTAGTGGGGAAAACACAACATGAATTTTATAGTAGATAAAGATAATGGTTTAATACCTCAAGTGTTGTCAGCCATTTTAGATGAATGTGTCAATGGTGTGACCTTGGCGGATCCCGACATGGAAGATGCCCCTATTGTCTATGCCAACAAAGCCTTTGAACGATTAACGGGCTACAGCAAGCGGAAATCATCGGCCGTAATTGCCGTTTTTTGCAAGGTGAAGACCGTGATCAACCGGCGCGGTTTGAGATTATTGAGGCAATTAAAAACCATCAACCGATTGAGGTGACTTTACGAAATTTCCGCAAAGACGGCTCGTTGTTTTACAACCGTCTAAAAATAATACCGTTGACCGACCGCAAACAACGGGTAATTTATTTATTAGGCATGCAATACGATGTTACTCATCAAATCGAATCTGCCAACGAAATTGAGCAGCTTAATAAAAAACTTATCACGCTGTCCGGCCAAGCGATAAGCTAGGAGGCAATTATGTTGGGTACAAGTTCTGCTGAAGGCGCATTTTTTAACGGTTTTCTGTTTATATTGTTGATTTTGGCGTTTGTGACCCTGGTTTATTTTGAAAAACGCAAACCCTACCGGGTATTCGCTAAATCAGTTCATAAACAATCTTTTTTTACCAATATATCGGCATTCTTGATTAACAACGTGATCTTAACGGTCATCCGGGCGTCATCGTTATTTTTTATTGCGCAACAGTTTGCCGGTCACGGTATATTGAGCGGAATGTCGGATGGGCCGGTTAAATGGTTGCTGGCATTTGCTTTGTTCGATCTGTCGATTTACGTATGGCATTATCTAAGCCACAAGTACGAGTGGCTGTGGCGGTTTCATAAGATTCATCATTCCGATAAGAGTTTTAACGTCACCACTGGTTTTCGCTTTCATGTTTTTGACTTACTGCTTGAGATTGTATACAAGTGCTTATTTGTTGTGGTCATAGGCGTGGATGCTTATCTGGTATTAACCATTGAAATCATCGAGCTGTTTTTTATCTTTTTTCACCACTCCAACCTTCAAGTTCCCAAGGAGCAGGAGATTTCCCAATGGATTATTACCCCATCGCTACATCGGGTCCATCACTCGACTTTGCGTAAGGAGCATGACAGTAACTATGGGATTGCTTTATCAATCTGGGACCGTCTATTCGGAACACGTAAAGAATTGATACCGGCCAATATTGGTCTGGACCTTATCGAGGCGGAAAATTTCGTGCAATTATTTTCTTTGGCCTTTCTTACCGAGACTAAATTTAAGCGCCTGTTAGCTTGGATT
>PERF01000053.1 GCA_002928495.1 Methylobacter sp.
ACTTATACGGTTTGTCTGGATGATGTTGACCGACCAGGCAGCCTGCTACAACGGGTGTGTATTGTTCTGGATCGCTACACAGGCAAAGTGATTGACCTTGATGATCCCGCCGAAGCCGGCCCCGGTGAAATCTTCACGCACTGGCAGTGGCCTTTGCATTCGGGTCAGGCAGCCGGGTTACCCGGACGTATACTGGTATGTTTGACCGGTCTTGCTTGTCCCCTGTTGTTTGTTACCGGAGTTATCCGGTGGTGCCAAAAACGTCGAGCCTATCGTTTCAAACAGCGCAGTCTTGGCTCATTGGTTAGGTAGTTAAAGATGGCAAAAATCGGATTTTTTGTTTTACCTAACACCGGCGGGATGAATGCCTCGCTGAATTTGGCGACCGATCTTCGTAACCGAGGACATGACGTCGTCTATTTCGGCCTAAAGGATTCCGAAGCCTATATTCAAGCTAACGGTTTTGATTTTATCCCGGTATTCGAATCCCATTTTGCACAAGGCTATTTTTCTGACGACTTAGGCGTCAAAGGGCTTCAGGATGCGTGGCGGAAATTTCAGGCCGCACGCGCCCATTTCGGTCGTTTTTTTGAGCATATCTTGAAGGGAGGGGATGCAGAATTCATCGGCCTATTGCGTACTTGGCAACCTGATTTCATGGTATTTGCTTCCGGCAATCCGCCTATCGAGTGGCCGGCATTGATGGCTTATTCACTGGGCATCAAAAGCGCTTATTTCTATGATGCGTTGTGGCCGTGTGAAGGCCGGGCGGTGCCTGATATAGATACGGGCTTGACCCCGGAACCCGGAGTGGGGTTTTACCTGCGTAATTTAATGGCGTGGCAGTATTACCGTCTCAAGTTACTGCCGGATACACTGTTGGGAATATATCGTTTTACCCGACAGCTTGCTGGACGCTACGGCTACCACCACGAGCTTTATGACAGCTCGGTCAAAAGACACAATCTGCTGCGCCTGCCGGAATTGATACCTTTCCCGGCTGCTATGGAGTTTCCGGGGGCGGTGGAGATTCCCGGGCGTCATCACATCGAAGCGTCAATCTGCCTGAATCGCAAACAGCCGGACTTTCCTTGGCAATGGCTTGATGATTCGCGTCCTCTTATTCTCTGTGCGTTCGGTACTTATCTGTGGTTCGATGAAGCCTTCTATAGACGCTTTTTCCGAACTTTGCTGGATCTTGCGCGTAGCAAGCCAGAATGGCAGTGGGTGGTAGCAACCGGACGCTTGGTGGCGGAACAAGATTTGGGCGAGGTGCCCGACAACGCTTTGGTGAAAGCATCTGTTCCACAGCTTGAGCTGCTGCGGCGCGCACGCATGATGGTGACTCATGGCGGCACAAACACGATACGGGAATGCGTTCATTTTGGGGTGCCCATGGTGAGTTTTCCGTTTGGCGGCGATCATCCCGGCAATACGGCGCGGATTGTCTATCACGGTTTGGGTGTGAAGGGAGACCTACGGAAAGTGACGGTTCAATCGCTACGGGAACGGGTCGAGACGGTGGACCGGAGTTTTTATATTCGCAGTCAGGTACAACTTATGCAGGCTGAACTCCATAGGCTGGAGGCGGAAAAACCCGGCGTGCGCCTGATAGAAACCTGGCTCAAAAACGGGAATACCTGATGGCTGGCGGAAAGCTTATGTTGATTGCCTTTGTGTCGGTTGGTGGCGTTTTGGTGCTGGTGGTGTTGGCCGGGTTTTGCCTCTTGCGCGCCTCGTTGCCGGTAGTGGATGGTCAGTATCTCCTGGCAGGTCTCTCAGCTCCGGCCCAGGTCGAATTCGACAGTCGGGGCGTCCCGCGAATCCAGGCGTCAACCCGCACGGATGCGTATCAGGTTCTGGGATTTGTCACCGCGCGCGACCGGTTGTTCCAGATGGATTTGCTGCGACGCAGTACCGCGGGGCGTCTGGCCGAAGTTTTTGGGCCGGACTTGGTGGAAACCGACCGATGGAACCGAATCATGGGTTTTGATCCATTGTCCGCGAAAATTTTTGCCCGTTTACCCGAAGATCAACAAGCCGTTCTGAAAGCCTACAGCGCCGGAGTCAATGCCGCGATAAGTGCGTTTAAAGCCTTGCCGTTCGAGTTTTTGGCACTTAACTACAGGCCGGAGCCTTGGCGTCCGGAAGATTGTTTACTGGTTGTCTTGAACATGGCAGTGGCAATGAGTTGGAACACCGAGACGGAAACCAGGGAACGGACGGCAACTGTAATGCGGGCCACTTTGCCGCCTCAGGTCAGCACCTTTTTACTGCCCAAAACCGATGTATCGATTGACCGGATGATTGGTGGTAACCAGCAAGCCCCATTGCCGGTTGAGGCGTTGGCGGAATTGCTGCAGCACTCGGTAGTACGGGCGGGTTTACTGTCCGATCCGCCTCCACCCCGAGGTTCCAATGCTTGGGTCGTAGGCCCGTCCAAGTCCCGCAGCGGCCACGCTATTTTGGCTAACGACATGCACCTGGACTTATCGGTTCCCAATCTATGGTTTCGAGCGGAAGCGCAATATGGTCAAGTCCACTGGGCTGGCCTCACGCTGCCGGGTGTTCCTGCCCTGATCAGCGGCAGTAATGGTCAGGTGGCATGGGGTTTTACAGGTAGCGGAGTTGATGTGGCCGATTTGCTGCTGGTAGATATCGACCCGAAGCGAAGCGATGCTTATCTGACCCCCGAGGGATCAGAAGCTTTTACCACGCGCACAGAAATCATCAAAGTGCGTGGTCAAGACGCTGTCGCCGTAACTGTGCGCCTGACCCGGTGGGGGCCAGAGCTGGAAAAACCTCTTAGCGGCAAGCCGGTTGTAGTGCGCTGGACGGCTCTCGATCCGGATGCGGTCAATTTGAATTACTTGAATCTGGATCGTGTAATGACAGTGGCCGAAGCCGTTCCCTTGTTCAACAGTGCGGGCGAGCCCACGCTTAATGCGTTGCTTGCCGACAGCCAAGGCAATATCGGCTGGACAGTGACCGGTCGAATTCCCCGTCGTATCGGCAATGATGGTCTGTCCCCCTGCCTATCGAGTGATGCGCATTGTCGCTGGAATGGCTATCTTGCAGGCGAAGACATGCCAAAAATACTAAATCCTTCATCCCAAGTATTGGTCAATGCTAACCAGCCGATGAATTGGGCGGATCGGGCCTTAGGTTACGATTCTGCGCCCGGTTCTCGGGCCGAGCGTATCAATGAACGCCTAGCCGCACTTGGCCGTGTCGATGAGGGGGAGTTGCTGGCGTTGCAACTGGACACGCAAGCCGGATTCTACCGTTACTATCATAACCTTGCCGTGGATGCCTTAAATTCGCTCGGTGGCCGGTTAAACCCCGAACAGCAAGCGCTGCTAAGGTATTTACAGTCTTGGGACGGACGCGCAGAAACCTCCGCCTTGGGTTTACCGGTAATTGTGGCGTTTCGCCAATTGTTGATGGACAGAGTATTTTCACCGCTTCTATCGTCGTGCCAGCGCATCGACCCGACGTTTAAATACCAATGGCATCTTGCCGACCAACCCTTACAACAGTTAGTTTCGGCACGTCGTCCCGAGTTGCTGCCCGATGCTGACCGTTATGCAACGTGGGATGCCTTTCTCGTGCAGGTGTTGGAGGACAGTAAAAACCGCGTTCTTAAAGAACAAGGTGTTAGCGCTATAGACGATTTACGCTGGGGTCAAGGCGATGCTGATCCCGTTGCCCATCCCTTATCGGACGCCTTGCCCTTGCTGTCACCTTGGCTGGATATGCCGATAGTTTCGCTACCCGGCTGCGTCGAATGTGTCCGCGTGGCACGTCTGGGTGGCGCGACGGAACGCCTGGTGGTGAGTCCGGGGCAGGAAAACCAGGCTATTTTGCACATGCCCGGTGGCCAATCCGGCCATCCGCTGTCACCGCATTACCGTGATCAGCATTTGGCTTGGGTGGGCGGCCTTGCCACGCCATTGCTGGTGGAAACTATTCATCACCACTTGGATTTGATGCCGGCATTGGATTAAACCCTCAAAAGTTTGATTTGGAAATACGCGTTTGATTCGTTTTATCGGTTACTGACATTTTTGAAAGGGCTAAAACCTTATGATTACGTTGCAGCATATTCGTACCGCCAGCAAACAAATTGGTCTTTGGCCGGTGCTGGCGACTTTGGGGAAAGAATGTTTTTTCGGCCTGAAGATGTATTTATCAAAGAGTCAATATCCTCAGTTCAGTTATCGCCTGCCAGCAACTGACTTAGCGTTCCCAATTTTTTGTCGGGCCTTATCGAGCGACCTTTATGTCTACAATCAGATTTTTGTTGATAGGGAATATGACTGTACCGATGGGATAGGAACACCTGAACTCATTGTGGATTGTGGTGCGAATGTCGGCTATACCTCGGTTTTTTTTCTCAATAAATATCCCCGCGCGCAGGTCATTGCAGTAGAGCCGGAGGCGGGTAATTTCCAGCTTCTCAAACGCAATCTATCGGCTTACGGCGACCGGGCTACGGTTGTTAACGCGGCTGTTTGGTCAACTTCCACCAGTTTGTGCATCAAACGTGATAATTCAGGTTTAAGGCAGGAATGGGGGACGCAGGTAGCGCCGGCGGCAGTCGGCGACGACAGCAACCACCTGGTAGATGCCATAGATATAGGGCGTTTGCTGAGCGAATCCGGGCATCGCAAGATCGATATTCTGAAACTCGATGTTGAAGGGGCGGAATCGGTAATTTTTGCTGAGAACTATAGCAATTGGATTGACAAAGTTGAATGTTTCGTAATTGAGCTGCATGACGAGCAGAGGGAACAATGCTTTTTCGACGCATTGTCATCATCAGATTCTTCCTATCGGTTTTCCAAGTCCGGTGAATTGACTGTCGCTGTTCGGGAGTCTGCCGCTGCCTAAGATAGGTTGGTGCATTATCGGTTTTTTAGGTAACGCGCCCAAAAACGCCCATGCCATAAAGTTGCCACGCAACAGCCTGAAAATGATCCGGGAATGGGCGGGATGGTATGTAGGGAATTGATGGCGAGTGAGTCAAGGCGGACTAGCTTAGTCGTCAATACACCAGCATGCTGCCCGAAACAACAATTTGGAAGCGGACTGAAGCTTTATAAAACGTCTAAATTTTTTTAAAGAATATTATGAAAAACGAAAGTCAATTGTCCGAACCAAAGCCCGACTTGTCGGCGGCTAAGCAATTACTCTTGCAAAAGCGCTTACAGGGAAAAATGTCAAAGCATTGGCTTGCCTCTCCAACAATCCCCAAGCGTGGACAGGCGCAAGCGCCGTTATCCTTTTCGCAACTGCAGTTGTTTTTTCTCGACCAATTGGAATCGGACAGTGCTGCTTATAATTTTTCCATCGCGGTAAGGCTGAATGGGAAGCTCAATGTCGGGGTTTTGGAAAACGCTCTGAACGAGATCATCCGCCGGCATGAAGCTCTGCGTACCCAATTTGTCATTGTCGATTTGGAGCCGGTACAGCAGTTGCAGCCGCCATTTAGCCTGTCTATAGTTGCGGAGGATTTGGCCGGGCTAGCCGAGTCAGCGCTTGTAAGCCTCATTAATCAGGAGTCGAGGCTACCGTTTGATTTGAGTAAATGGCCTTTGCTACGGGTCAGGTTGCTGCGTTTGTCTGAGGCCCACCAAGACAGGCAAGAGCATGTTTTGGTGATAACCATGCCACATATTATTACCGACGGTTGGTCGGCGGCTGTGTTGTACCGGGAATTGGCCACACTGTATGAAGCGTATGTCCAAGGCTTACCATCACCGTTGCCTGAACTGCCCATTCAGTACACCGATTTTTCGCATTGGCAACGCCAGCATCTACAAGAAGATGTGCTGGAGAAAATGTTTACGTTTTGGCATAGCCATTTATCCGGGGCGGATGCTGATTTTGAATTGCCGACAGATCGGGCCCGGCCCGCTGTTCAAACGTATAACGGCAGTGAGTATGCTTTTTTGCTGACTAAAGAGCTTGCCGAAAATTTGCAGCATCTCTGTCGCAAGCACAACGTTACTTTATTTGCACTATTGTTGTCCGCTTTCAACGTGCTACTGCACCGTTACACCGGCGCAGACCATATCTATGTTGGAAGCCCGGTTGCCAACCGTAACACAGCGGAAATTGAAGCCTTGATCGGATTTTTCGTCAATGTGTTGGCCTTGCATACTGATTTGTCCGGTAACCCGAAATTCAGTGACTTGCTAAATCGTACCCAGGCGGGGGTGCTGGATACTCAGCCCTATCAGGCCTATCCCTTCGAATTGTTGGTTAAGAAACTAAATCTGACTCGAGATCCAAGTTTTAACCCCTTGTTCCAGGTCATGTTCGTATTACACAACGTGCCTTTTGGTTCGATACAAGTGACCGGACTGGAAATTACGCCCTTCCCGATTGAAAACACTGTGTCCAAGTTTGATTTGACCTTGCATGTGACCGAGGTGTCGGATGGCTTGCGTGCTGCCTTTGAATACAATGTGGATTTGTTTGACGAGAGCACGATTGCCCGTATGGCAAATCATTTTCGGGTGTTGTTGGAACACATAGTTGCCGCCCCGGAAACGCGGCTCAGCGAATTGCGTTTATTGACGCCTTGGGAAAATCAACCATTGGCTTTGGTCAGTGGCTCGAAGTTCGGGGTTCATGCGGATAGCCCGGCGCACCGCTTTATCCATAACCTGATTGAAGAGCAGGCAAGCCGCATTCCCTGGGCTGTCGCCGTATCGGGCAACGGCCGGACTTTAACCTATGCCGAACTGAATACAAAGGCTAATCAGTTAGCGCACTACTTGCTGGAAAAAGGGCTAAAGTCCGGCGATACGGTGGCTCTGTGTATTGGGCGCAGGCCGGAAATGATCATCGCCATTGTTGCTGTCCTCAAAGCCGGAGGGGCCTACTTGCCGGTTGACCCATGTTATCCCCGTAACGAAATTGCATATCTGTTGGAAGATTCCCATGCTGCACTGATTTTGATAATTAAGTCGTTGGCAGCGGTTTTACCGGACTCGGCGAAGGCTATTCCCGCGATGTTTATTGACGATTGGGCGGCGTTTGCAGAACAGCCGGCGGTTAATCCATTGCCGGCAATCAGCCCGGAGCAGCCGGCTTACGTCATTTATACCTCCGGATCCACAGGAAAGCCAAAAGGTGTCGCTGTTAGCCATCGTAATCTTTTACATTCGACGCAGGCACGGTTTGCGTATTATCAAAACCCGGTAACAAGCTATTTATTGCTGTCTTCCTTTGCTTTCGATAGTTCTGTGGCGGGCTTGTTTTGGACTTTGGGACAAGGTGGAAAACTTTGCCTACCTACTGACTCAACCCACAACGATCCGGCGTTTCTGGTGGAATGGATACGGACAGAGCAGGTAAGCCATTTGCTATGTCTGCCGTCCTTGCACAGCGTCTTGCTGAAGCAGGCCGATACACGACAGCTTGAGAGTTTGCGAACCGTCATTGTCGCCGGCGAGGCGTGTTCGGCTAACGTGGTCAGGCAGCACTACGATTGCTTACCGGCTGCCGCGCTCTTTAACGAATATGGACCTACCGAAGGCAGTGTCTGGTGCACAGTCTACCGTATCCCGCCGGAACAGGACGAAGACCCGATACCCATTGGTCATCCTATTCCGGGCGTACAGATTTATCTTTTGGATACCTATTTGAATCCGGTGCCGATTGGGGTGCATGGAGAGCTTTATATCGGAGGTGATGGCGTCGCTATGGGTTATTTGAACCAAGCGGCTTGGACGGCTGAACGCTTTATCGCCAATCCTTTAGGCGCTGTCGCCGGTGCACGACTATACCGAACCGGGGATCGTGCGCGTTACCGTGCTGACGGTACTCTTGAGTTTCTTGGCAGAGCCGACCAGCAACTTAAAATACGGGGCTTTCGTGTCGAATTAGGCGCAATCGAGTCCAGGCTTCTGAAGCATCCATCCATCGAGATGGCGGTGGTAAATCCTGATGAAACGCCTTCCGGCAGCAAGCGCCTGGTTGCCTTTGTGGTGCCAAAACAAGGCGAATGTTTAGTGGACAGCGATGGTTTACGTGCTTTTCTGCGCGATCAGTTGCCTAGCTATATGATCCCATCTGCCTTTGTGATTATGGCTCAGATACCGGTGACTACCAACGGCAAAGTGGATCGTAAGGCGCTAGCGCTTGGGGCTGTCCGGGAGATCGTTGAAGACAAGTATGCAGCACCTCGTACACCAACGGAAGAAACTTTATGCGCGATCTGGGCGCAGGTTTTGGGTTTGGAAAAAGTAGGCATTCAAGACAATTTTTTTGACATCGGCGGCGATTCCATTTTGAGCATGCAGCTGGTCAATCGATCCAAGCAGGCCGGTTTAAGTCTTACGCCCAGACAGATACTCGAATGTCAAACGGTCGCGGCGTTGGCGCAAGTGGTTGGCCATAGTCAGGACATACAGGCGGAACAAGGTCTCATTACCGGCGAGGTGCCGCTGACGCCAATCCAGCGCTGGTTTTTCGCACAAAGCCACCCGAATCCTAACCATTGGAACCAAGCCGTTTTGTTGGATGTGGGGTTGTCTATTAATCCTGCATTATTGACTGCGGTACTGCGGCGCCTGCAGGAGCATCACGATATTTTACGCAGCCGTTTCCTGCGCCATGATAACGGCTGGCATCAGATTCTGCCGGAGTCTGTCGAAAACGCACCGGACATCGTTTTAGTGGATCTTTCGGCGCTATCCGAAGACGCCAGGCCTGCCGCGTTGGCGGATCAGGCCGAGCATTGGCAAGGCAGCCTCGATTTAAGCCACGGGCCATTGCTGCGGGTGATTTGTTTCGATTATGGGCCGAATGCCAATAGCCGCTTGCTGGTTATCGCCCATCATCTGGTGATGGATGGGGTGAGTTGGCGAATGCTTTTGGAGGATTTAGACACGCTTTACCAGCAAGCTCTTGACGGTCAGGAAATGCAGCTGCCACGCAAAAGCTCGGCGTTCAAATTTTGGTCAGAACGGCTCACCGCCTATGCTCAGACCGAAAGCGCCGAGCGCAATGCAGGCTATTGGCTGACTACCGATTGGAGGCGGGCGGTGTTATTACCTATCGATCAGACGGCGGGTAATAACTCTGAAGCAACCAGCAAGGTATTGAGGGTTTCTCTGAGCCCGGCGAAAACCTTGCAGATACTGCAAAATGTGTCGCAGATAAGGGGTGCCGGGATTAATGAGGTGCTTATTGCCGCCGTCGTGACAGTGCTGGCTGAATGGGCACAAAGCCGTTCGGTATTGCTGGAAATCGAGGGGCATGGCCGTGAAGCCTTGTTTGACAATGTCGACATAGCACGCACGGTGGGATGGTTTACCAGTCTGTTTCCGGTTTTATTCGAGTTGCCCAGCGATCAGTCTTTCCTCGAAAGCGTACAATCGATACAGCGGCAACTGGCAGCCATCCCCAATCGTGGCCTTGATTATGGTGTCGTGCGCTACCTGAGCGGGAACTCCGAACTTGTTCAGCGCTTGCAAAACATTCCGGAACCTGAAGTAGGATTTAATTATCTGGGTCGTATCGACCAAGGCGTTGACATAAATCCTCGCTTTGCACTCGTGCAGGAACCGGTAGGCAAGCTGAGAGATCCGGCTGCGCAAAGGCCGCACAAGTTGGCTATTGATGCTTCCATCATCGCCGATGAATTGCACATGGAATGGAGTTATAGCTGCGACTGTTATTTGCCCGAAACCATAGGGCTACTGGCAGACCGGGTTCTGGATTTACTCGACGATTTTGCCACGGCTAGCATGGGTTTCGCTCTTCAGGACGGCCTCTTGACCTCGGATGGGCTAGGCTACTCCAGCTTAGATTTAAGTGCAGAAGCCCACCTGGATGCGGCCCTAGTGCCGATCCCTTACCCTCGTTCTACTTGCAGCGATTCGTGCGCTGTTTTTTTAACCGGCGTTACCGGGTTTGTCGGCGCTTTTCTGCTTGACGAACTTTTAAGCCAAACCAAAGGGCCGATTTATTGCCTGGTGCGTTCGGGTTCAACCCAGGAGGCCGCCGCTCGTATTGAAGCGACCCTTAGCCGGTATGGAATTAATAACCCTTTGGCGAAAGACCGGGTTGTGCCTGTGTCCGGCAATTTGGCAAAGCCGTTGTTTGGGCTGTCGGAGCGGCAGTTTCGGGCTTTAGGCAATGAAATTGATGTGATCTTTCACAACGGTTCGGCAACCAACTTGTTATTGCCGTACTCGGCATTAAAACCGGCCAATGTCTGCGGCACACAGGAAATTCTTCGCCTGGCCTGTCTGGGTAAGGCCAAGCCGGTGCATTATGTATCGACGCTCTCAATTTTCGATGATGGCAACATACCCGAACCTGCCGGCTTTTCAGAAGATGAACTGCCCGGATTGGTAACCCGTTTAACAATGGGTTATTCGCAAACCAAGTTGGTGGCCGAGCATCTGCTTCAGATTGCGCGCGGACGCGGCTTACCGGTCACTGTGTATAGGTTGGGCGCGGTAACGGGGCATAGTCGCACAGGTGCTTGGAATGAAGGCGATTTTCATTGCCGGTTTCTTAAGGCGTGCCTAGAGCTTGGGATGTTTCCCTCGAATAAAGCCGGCTTCATGTTGATGCCAATCGATTTTGTTAGCAGCGCCATTGTTGCATTAGCCCATCTCGCTGATTCAGCAGGAAGCACTTACCACATTTGCAATCCTCAAGTGACACCCATGGACGACCTTATCGCCTGGATGGATAGCTATGGATATCCGGCAACCAAAGTTTCCCCGTCGGAATGGCTGGAGAAGTTTTACGCGCTGGCAACCCAGTTGCCGGATTCAAGTGCACAAACAATAGAGGGTATGGTGGCGCCTTTTGTAGAGCATACCCATGATAGTTCGATACCTTACCAAAACAGTAAAACGACAGCCGCATTGACGCAAATCGGCATTATTTTGCCGGCAGTGGATGAAACTGTGTTTGGTAAATCACTCGACTATTTGACTCGTTCAGGTTTCTTAGCAGCGCCCCCGTCTCCCTTGCTACGAGAAATATCAGTGTCCACCCCTTGAGTTAATCAGCTAATTCTGATGGAGCAAAACGCTTTGTTGCGAGGCAGGGGAGAATAGGCAGTCCCTGATTTTCTTTGTTGGCACTACATTCGGTAATCCTAATCTCTGAGGACATGAAATTGATCAAAAATGTTAACCGCAAAGACATTGAGCAAAACCACTTGCAAGTGGGACACACACTCTATACGCCTGCGACCGGCACAGTGCTCGACACAATACGGCAACGAAATCAAGCCGGTAAAGCTACTTTTTTATTAGCATCCCAACCTGTTTTCGCGGAATCGGCACAGGTTGCGTATTTGCTGTGCGAATACATTAATGTAATTAGAAACAATGATGCCAAAGCTATCTATAAATCATTTCTTTGTAATTCCCGTATTGAAGCACTGCACGGGGCAATCAAAATTTCAAGACACAATGCGCTTATTGCTTACCCCAAAAGCGATCGGGACGTATTGATTTACGATCAGGAAGGCTTTTATGCCGACTTATTCGACCCTTTGTCCCTGGGGCCGGATAAGGCATTGGTGCCCGGAGTCTTTTTTTACAGCGCATGGCCTGATTTATTGAGCCATTTGGATAAAGGCAATGCACAGGATAAGGCGGCGGTTGTGGTTTGTTTACATAACGGTTTTCCCGTTGCTGCGCTAAACAGAATACAAACTCTTTGCAAGCAAAAACAAATAATCTTGATTATTAATGTTGCTCATGTACCTGAAGGTGTGGCCGAGTCAACGTTGGCGGCTTTGGTTCATACCCCCGATATTGTGGTTTGGGGGGAGGCGTTAACCTACCATCAAGTTCCTTTTGGCGCATTCTCGGTTATTGATGACCTTTATCGCCCGTGGGCCACCGTTGCTACCTGCTTCATCCATTCGTCCACTTATGGCGGCAACAGTTTGGCCACATCGCTGGTGCGCGACAGAATTCTTGAAAATCTATCGGTGACACCCGAAATGACTTGCCGGCTTGAATCCATTGCCGATGATCCACAGGCACGAATGGCGGCGTTTTGCACTTACATTAATCCGATTACGCCATTGATCTGTCAAGCCGCAAAGCTTGACCTGGACATTGTCAGTGCTAAAGGCTCAAGGATAAGGATTAAGCAGTTTGCGCAAGAAACAATCAGTCTAATCGATTGCATTGGCGGTGCAGGCAGCAATTTGCGCGGCTACAACCCGGACGACATAGGTTCCGTGCTGGAAGCTCATCAACCGGCCACCGATTATTGGCAAGATCTTGCCCGCATGTTAAGTAGTTTGACCGGATTAGGCCATGTTTTGCCTGCGGTTAGCGGCGCTTGTGCGGTTGATATTGCCATCACGCTGGCGATGCTGGCCAATTCGGAAAAAAGCCGGATTCTTATTTTCAAAGGCAATTATGCAGGCAAAAGCTTAATTTCCATCAATGGGACTGAAGAAAAATTCGATAGAGAGCCGTTTGCCCCTCTCTATTGGGATGTGGCTTATCTCGATATTTTTTCGGCGCAAGCTGAGTCTGCGTTGATGCAGGAATTGCAGTCCGGAACAATCGCTTTGGTTTGGTTCGAAGTCATGCAAGGCAATAGTTTGAATCAAGTACCGTCTAGGTTAATTGATCTCGTTTTTGCAAACAAAAAAGAGCAAGGCTACCTTGTCGGTATCGACGAAATACTCAACGGTATGTTCCGAACCGGGCCGTTTGTGTCGTATAAACGCAGCCGCTATGAGCCGGATATTGTCACCTTGTCCAAAGGCTTAAGTGATTTGACCTTTCCGATTTCTGCAGCGCTGGTCAACGATGATGTTTATTACCGAGCCAAATTGGTTAATGAAGCCTTGGTTACGCGCTTTGAAGCCCTGTTTCTTAATCAATTAGGGGCACATATTGCTTTGAATGGCCTGACCAATGCGCTGCGCAGCGAGGAGCGGGTCAGCTACGCGGGAAGCCTGCTAAAGTCCAAATTGTGCGCCGTAGCTGAACAATCGCCTCTTTTACAAGGGATTAGAGGCGAAGGACTGCATTTGCACTTGATGCTTGATATGCAAAAATTTCCGCTGTCATTATTTGGCAAAGACGTTTCTGAATTGCTGGTTTCACGCTTATGCCTGTCTCAAGGCCATGTTCTGCAATATTTCTGCCGGCTACTGCCGCCACTTAACATTTCTGACGACGAAATTAACGAGTTAGCCGGCGGCATAGAAAACGCTTTAAAAATCAGTAGCTTTTCCTTGTTTATATTCGGACTCAAACACATTGCCGTGTTTCTATTTCTGTTGTTGAGAACGCAGCTGAAATCCGCCATGGCACGGCTGGTTGGACGCCTGGTCTGGTTTAAGGCATAGCAATGGCGAGGCTATTTTTTGTGCAGCCAAGTTTGGGAGCCTAATGGTCTTTTTTTTACTCCGTAACTCATTTTGGCTCCCGGTTTTATCGGTAGTGGTTGGCTTGCTTGCCGGCTTGTCCAGTGCCGGATTGATCGCCGTCATCAATATGGCATTAGCCAACCAAGACCATGCCTTGACTGCATTGGGCTGGATTTTTGCCGGATTGTGTATGTTGTTGTTACTGGCCCGCATGGCTACTGCTTTTTTGTTAATACGTATCGCTCAAGATGTTATTTTCGATTTGCGCCTGAAGCTAAGCCAACAAATATTACAAACCTCATTCTCTCGCTTACAGGCTATTGGGCCGGCACGAATATTGGCTTGTCTGACTCAAGATATCACCACTTTGGCGGAAGCTTTGCATTGGTTACCAATGCTTTGTGTCGACACGGCGATTATTGCAAGTTGCTTGCTGTACTTGGGTTGGTTGTCTACGCCGCTTTTGGTTCTGGTTTTGTTGGCGATGGTGCTCGGTGTTTGCGGTTTTCGCCTTATTGAAAACCGGGCGCTGCATGGGCTGAAAATGGCGCGGGAAGCGGATGATATTTTATACAAACACTTCCGTAGCCTAACCCAAGGCATGAAGGAGCTTAAGCTTCATGAACTGAGACGAGACGCTTTTTTGTCCAAACATTTAAAAGTGACGGCAAAAGATTATCGTAAGCATTTTCTCAAAGGTACTGGCTTTTATATTCTCGCGGGCAGTTGGGGTAACGTCTTGTTTTATCTGCTGATTGGCATCGTACTGTTTTTATTGCCGGACATACGGGAAGCAAGCACCCGTTTAATCGAGGTGATGGAGTTGGAAATCAGCGGCTTGCCGGCTTGGCTCGAGATCAGGCCTGAGATTGTGCGCGGCTATTGCCTGACTATCCTTTATATGATTTCACCGTTATCGGCGTTGATGGATGGGCTACCCGTTTTGGCCCGAGGCACTATTGCCTTAAAGAAGATTGAGAGTTTGGGATGGGATTCCCGCGAAGCTGAACCGCTGAAACCTAATGGCCCTTCACCGTTTCCGCATCCGGCTGAATTGGAGTTGCGGGGCGTGTCCCACCGTTACCACCGGGAAGGCGAAGACCGGCCTTTTACTTTGGGGCCTCTTAATTTGGTGTTACAGCCAGGCGAGGTGGTTTTTTTGACGGGAGGCAACGGCAGCGGTAAGACCACACTGGCATTGTTGTTAGTTGGTTTATATGTGCCGGAGAAAGGGCACATTCAATTGGGTGGGCAGATTGTTACCAATGCCAATCGGGAAAATTACCGCCAACAATTTTCTACCGTGTTTTCTGATTTCTATTTATTCGATAGCCTTCTCGGTCTTCATGGCAAAGAGCTGGATGAGGAAGCACGGGCATATTTGGTGCGTTTGCAGCTGGATCACAAAGTTCAGATTGAAAACGGCGCGTTTTCGACCCTGGATTTATCGCAAGGTCAGCGCAAGCGTTTGGCACTATTGGTCGCTTATTTGGAAGATCGACCCTTTTATCTGTTCGATGAATGGGCGGCCGACCAGGATCCGGTGTTCAAGAAAATTTTTTATACGGAATTGTTGCCTGCGCTTAAAGCCAGGCGCAAGACAGTCGTGGTGATCTCGCACGATGACGCTTATTTCCATCTGGCTGACCGGTGTTTGAAAATTGAGGACGGGATACTGAATGAAAGTACAAGTGACACTCTGGAAACAATAAAAAGTACAGATTCACAGGTTAAAAAACGGCTGCCGTTGGCTCCTGGTTTCTGTTCCGAATAGAGCCAATCTAACGTTGGTAAGCGGCAACCTTAAAATTCGTTGACTATGTTGTAAACGGAGCCTGGAAATTCAAAAGGGCAATGTGAAAAATTTATGTGGAGATATCGCTATGACACAAGAAGTGCTTCAACCTGAAATTGATTACGAATTGGAAGAGAGGCCACTATTGCCACCCGTTGTCAATGATGAAGTGGCTATAGCGCAAGCCCAAAGCAATCGCTATTACCTGGACCGGCAGGCAGGGTTTGAATCTAACGCCCGGAGCTATCCTCGCCGTCTTCCTATCGCTATCCGCAAAGCGCAGGGTATTTATGTTGAAGATATGGATGGCCGTCGTTATATGGATTGTCTGGCGGGCGCCGGGGCACTGGCCTTAGGTCATCATCATCCGGTAGTCGTGGGGGCGATTCAACGGACTTTGACGGATGGCGTACCCTTCCAAACCCTGGATTTGACGACGCCGGTTAAAGACCGGTTTGTCGAAGCGTTATTTTCCAGTTTGCCTAAGGCATTCGCCGATCACGCCCGCATTCAGTTTTGCGGCCCATCCGGCGCCGATGCGATTGAAGCGGCGGTGAAACTGGTGAAGACGGCTACCGGGCGGCGCTCGATTTTGGCTTTTCACGGCGCTTATCATGGCATGACCCACGGCGCCTTGGGGTTAACCGGCGAAATCGGGCCTAAACTACGGGTATCCGGGTTGATGCCGGATGTGCATTTTCTGCCTTTTCCTTATGTTTACCGATGCCCTTTCGGCTTGGGCGGCGAAGTCGGCTGGCGCTCATCTTTAGCCTATATCGAACGGCTGTTGGATGACAGCAACAGCGGCATTGCGCCGCCGGCTGCCATGATTTTGGAGGCAGTCCAAGGCGAAGGCGGCGTTATTCCGGCGCCGGACGAATGGTTGCGGGAGATCCGCCGGATGACCCAAGAGCGGGCGATTCCGTTGATTATTGATGAAGTTCAGACGGGTATCGGGCGAACGGGACGCATGTATGCCTTCGAGCACGCCGAAATTCTGCCGGATGTGCTGGTGCTCTCGAAAGCAATAGGCGGTGGATTGCCGCTAAGCGCAGTGGTGTACCACAACGACTTGGATCATTGGCAACCAGGCGCTCATGCCGGCACCTTTCGCGGCAATCAGCTCGCCATGGCCGCTGGAACCGCGACCCTTGACTATGTAAAAGAGCATCGACTGTACCTCCATGCCCGTGCCATGGGCGAACGGTTAATGGCGATTCTTCGAAATATTCAAAAAGATAAACCGCAAATCGGCGATGTCAGAGGGCGCGGATTGATGATCGGTGTCGAAGTAGTCAATCCGGCTGAGCTGCCGGATGCACTCGGCGTTTACCCGCCCAACCGGGCGGTGGCTTGCCGTATCCAGACGGAATGTTTAAAGCGAGGGCTGATTGTGGAGTTGGGGGGACGCCAAGGCAGCGTGGTGCGCTTTTTACCCTCCTTGATCGTGACCGCGGATGAAATCGATAGGATAGCTATGGTCTTTGCCGAAGCCGTTCACGCATCCGTCGCTACTTAATTTGTTGGCGCACAACAAGGCCTGCGTAGCGGAAGACAGAGGCTAGTCCTTTGTCATCTGCCCATTGGATTGCGTGGAAAAGGGGCAATTACTAGACCAAAAACACCTTAAATGATTAAACCAACGACATCTCAACTTGGGTAGAAGATGAAAACAATAAAAAGCAAACACATCCTTACGTATTCGACCTCATTGACACTGGCTTTACTTA
>PERF01000054.1 GCA_002928495.1 Methylobacter sp.
TATTCTCTCTGCTAAATAGGTGCCTTTTGGTTAAGGCTTTTTATTTTGCGGTTTCCCGCATTAATACCGGTGAGGCAGGCAGGCTATCGGGGATGATGGTACCGTCCGCGCCCAGTCTGCCAAAGCTTAAAACCCCGGTTGGACAGGTGTAAACGCAAGCCGAGCAGCGTACACATTCCGGGTCTTCCATGGCCGCGCCTTTGTTGGCGAAGTTCATGATGTCGATACCTTGGTGGCAAATCGCCGTGCAGGCATTGCAGGAGATGCATTTCTCCTTTTCGGTGAAAATTCTAAATCGGCTGAAGCGGGCGTAAATGTGCATCAAAGCGGCTAGCGGGCAAAAAAACCGGCACCAGGTGCGGCCGCTGAAGTGAAAATATAAGCCTAAACCGATGATGCCGGCCAGGAAATAATCCACCACGGTGGCGTAATTTAGTGGTATGCCCAGCAGTGAAAGTCCGGTGAAGCCCAGGTTAAACATGCTTTCGATGGTTTCGCCAAGGGTGGTGCCATGCAGAACCCAGGCCGTGATGCGCAAAATCAGCAGGGCAATCGCAAAGGCCAAGATGACTTGCCCGGACATGTTGAGCTTATTCCAGAATTTACCATGCGGCATTTTTGCTCGGTGGGCGTCGCCCAAAGTCTCGGCCAGTGCGCCGCACGAGCAAATCCAGCCGCAATAAGCGCCTTTGCCGTAGCGGATTACCAGCCACGGGATCAATACAAAGGTCTGGAACATGGCTATCGCCAGCCAAAGCGCGTTGGGCGTCGGGGTAAATACATTCCATACAAATAAAGGCCAAGCCAGGATAAAACCTACGCTACGCCAGTATTCCCGGATCTCGGTGCCGGGAATCAGCGGAAACAACTGATCGGCCAGCCAGGCGCCGGCTTCCGAGTCGAAGGCCCCCGCCTGACCGAGCAAAGGCAGAATAAAATTAGGCAGCAAAAACAACGGGATGATCTGAAAGCTCATCAGCGAGATGGTTTGCCAGCGGATATAAGGGGTTTTATAGCGCAAGATGCGTTTAATGCCGAATACCAGAACGACTAGGCAATAAGCCAATTCATAGTAAAACCCCGGACTGGCTAAGTGTTCGAAGAGAAGCTTGGTAACCGCACTACCGGTTTCATGCCAAGCGGAAAAGTCCAGGTTATAGGGAAACCAGTGTTGCTGGTAAAACCAATTGGAAACTTCCGAGTTGGATTTTTTCCAGCGGTAAATAAATAAAATCGTCAAAAATGCTAATGCAAAACCGGCGATTTTTTTAGCTGTCCACAAACCATGAACTTCCAAGCCCGAGCGTTGGAAAAAATCCACCGGTGCTTCGCGGCCCAAGCAGACGAAAACCGCTTCATTCGGCAAATCCTGCTCGCCTTGTTGAGTTTTCAAAACTACTTTATCCGGTTCGATACGGCTGACCGTGCTTTCAAACAAAATATCGTCGCCTAATACTCTCTGCGCGGTTTGGATGTTTTCAGGTTTTGGCCGGGTAAACTCGGCGCCCCGATAACTCAGCTGCACAACGCTACCGGCTTGTTTGAGGCTGATGGCTGTTTCCAAAGCGGAATCGCCGCCACCCACCACCAACACTTTTTTACTGGTGTAATCTTTAGGATCAAACAACCGGTTGTGGACTTTCTCCAGTTCTTCGCCCGGCACATTAAGCTTGTGGTAATCCCCGCTACGGCCGGTGCAAATCAACACGCGCTTGGCTTTCACGGCGGGGGTTTTATCGGTAAAGCAGATTTCTAACTCGCCACTTTTACGTTGCACATGGTCTATGCGTTTGTTTTCAAACAGAACCTGCGCTTTATCCGCTTGCGCGCGCAGTTCCGCTAAAAGCTCTTCTTTATTTGTTGCGGTGAGTTCTACATCCCCGGCGGGTTGCATTGCCTTGGGGTAAGTAAAGATCGGCTTGCCGTTGGTGAAGTTGACGATGGTGGAAAACGGTTCGCTGGCCTCGTAGACCACAAATTTCAGGCCGGCTTTTTGGGCTTCTAAAGCCGCTGAAAGCCCGGCCACGCCGCCGCCGATAATGGCTAAGTCCAAAATCTCGGAATTTTGCGAATCATTAAACGCATGCTCGGCAATAAAAGCCTGAACAGCGCGCGCCCCCGAGTCTGCAGCGAATTTGAGCAGCGGCACGCCAAGTAAATCGCCGGCAATACGGAGGCCGGGTATTGAAGTGGCGCCGTCCTGGCCGACTACCGGCAATGCCTCCGGCGTGCCAGCCGGCCAACGTAAGTGCAGCCATTGCATGTAAGCGTTGAATGGTGCGGATAGGGTTTGAAAGAATGCCATAGGGTTACCAAGCGGTTAGATTTTCAGGTATATAACGTAGTTAATATTGTAAACCAATCTGTGTATTAATGAACTGGCTATGGCTTAGATAAGCCGGTTTTTTTTAGTTCATTAAATTTTAGCCGGATGATCATCCCCAACATGCCAAACGCAGCTCCAATCACGCCTCGAAGGGTACCGCTGACTTTGGATTTGCCGATGCGAACCCGGCAATCGACCGGCACTTCCTTAACCAAAAGACCTTTCTGCAGCGCTTTAGCTTGCATTTCCACAGTCCAACCATAAGATTTATCCTGCATTTCTAAGTTTGTCAAAGCCGGATAGCGTATAACCCGGAAAGGCCCTAAGTCGGTTAGTGTCGAGCGCCAAAGCTTAGCGATGGCAAATGCCACGAAACAGTTGCCCATCTTTTGCGGCCAGGACATTGCGCCGGGTTCGATATATCCTAAGACCCGTGAACCAATCACCATGTCGCCGCCTTCAACGATGGCAGTCAAGAGATCAAAAGTTTGCGATACAACAATTGAACAGTCGCCATCAACGAAAAGCACTATATCGGTTTCCTGAATTTGGCCCAGCGCCGCCAAACAAGCCGAACCGTAACCTTTTTGCGGTTCATAAACCACGTCCGCGCCTGCTTGTTTGGCAATTTGTGCGGTATTATCGGTTGAACCGTTATCGCCGACGATAATTCGGTCGATAACCGGCAAGCCTGATTTATCCATAAGATTTTTCAGGTCAGAAACCACCAGCCCGATGGCTTGTTCTTCGTTTAGTGCGGGTATAATGGCAGTTATGTGTAGTCCGAGGTACATGGACGAAATCCGGTTTTTGAAAGTATTGAGATGCCGTGATGATAAATTTTTAAGGAGCGCGGCAGTTAAAAGCGTGTAAAAGGGTTTTGCTTCATTCTGAAAGGTGGTAACGATTAACCAGATAATAGATTACGGCTTGACGTTCATCCTCAGAAAGATTTGGAACTGTATCGCTAGTCTGGCTGAGTTGGGTAACAAGACTGGCCGCATTTTCCGATTCGAATTCTTCTTGATGTAAAGGGCAGCTACTGCAAATGATTTTTCGGTTGAGAGCTGATTTACCAAGATCGTAGATTTGGTTCAGGCGCTCGTATTGTTGGTTTGAGCCGCCAAAATCATAAGAGCCCGAGGCAAAAACCTGCCAGGAAATTGCGCTAAAAAGAATCATCGATGCATTTTTGCTGAGAGTGTAAGCCATAATAATTAGATTTCCCGGAAAAAATTTGTTTTATTAGCAATGGTATGCCGTGTTTCTGTCCATGCCCTGGTTAGATTTGCGCATAGATGCGTACAAAACAGCAATTTAGCGAAAATTGTTATGAAAAAAAACAAAAATTACTTCAAGTCATGACTTTTGCTTTGACGGCCTTGGCTATGATTGCTTTTGCGGCCAATTCATTGCTATGCCGCCTCGCACTTAAAGAGACAGCAATTGATGCGGCTAGTTTTACCTTTATCCGTATTTTTTCCGGATGTTTAATGCTAGTGTTGATTGCCGGTATAAGAGGCCGGTCGCTGCAAGCAATCGCTTCGGGAAGCTGGCCGGCTGCGGTAGCTCTATTTATATACATGGCTGGATTCTCATTTGCTTATCACGATTTAACGGCGGCAACCGGGGCATTGTTGCTGTTTGGCGCGGTTCAAATAACAATGATAGGCTACGGTATCTCGCAAGGTGAATATGTTAAAGGCATTCAGTTCATTGGGCTTTTTATGGCGTTAGCCGGGTTGGTTTCGTTATTATTGCCCGGTTTCGGTACTCCCGGTTTTATGGGTACGGCTTTAATGCTTTTAGCCGGGGTTGGTTGGGGGGTGTATTCTTTAATTGGAAGAAAGTCGGTTAAGCCTTTGATGGCTACTACAGGCAATTTTCTCAGGGCAATTCCCGTTTCCGCAGTATTGCTGGTTTTTGCTCCGCCGGCACAAAAGCTGACTTCAGAAGGTCTGTATTTAGCGGTCGCTTCAGGCGCACTGGCATCCGGTTTGGGTTATTCAATATGGTACGGGGTCTTGCCAAGGCTGAAATCATCAGTGGCCGCATCAACTCAGCTTAGTGTTCCAATCTTGGCGGCACTGGCGGGATCAGTTTTCTTGAATGAAACGCTAACTACAGAATTAATAGCATCATCGGTATTGACTCTGGTCGGTATCGCAATAGTTATAAATTATGCTAACTAGTACTACAAACCGCCAAGGCCATCAATTGACCAGTTAGCCATGTCTGAAACACCCTCATTGTCGGTGCCTTTTTTATAAGAGATTTTACAAACATATTTTTTCAGCACCGTGCCGGTTGCGTTGCTGGTGATTTCAACCGTTCCGTTGATGACGAATTGATAATTTCCCGTGTCCCAAGCATTAAGTGGCTTTTCGGCAAATGCCAATTGCGCATCATTTCCCACACGTGTCTTAATTTCGCTATTACAGTGTTTAAAGGCAAGGTTACTCATATCATTTGATATCGGTGCGATATCCCCTTTATCGGGTGTGTCGACCAAAAACAGGTCGGATTTAACGACTTGATTTACTAATGGCATGACCAATTCTTTTTGAAACAGTATCAAACCCAACAAGCCGAGAACCAAAACCAGAATAGGGTATTTTTTCATTGTTAAACTCCGTTTTTACTTTATGTGATCGCTAACCGTTGATTCTAACAAGAAGCTGGCAAATGCAAAGTAAAAAAAACCAAACAAAAAATGTAAACAACTGCAAAGAAGATTTTATATGTTCTTGACAAGACAAACTGAAGTGATAGACTGAGGACTCACTAAATAGACTTGGTGGACTTTAAATCGAGAATTAGCTCGGTTATAGAGTGTAAACAAATGGATGTATTTTAAGGCTCTCTGTTAAAAGCAGAGAATTTTATAATTTTTAGGAGGTAGAAATGGCAGCTACAACTGAATCAGTGAAAGCTGATGCCGCGGAAGCACCGCTGTTAAATAAAAGAAACCTAATCCTGGGTTCATTGTTATACATCGTATTTTACGGCTGGGTTCGTTGGTACGAAGGTGTATACGGATGGTCTGCAGGTTTGGACTCATTTGCACCTGAGTTCGAAACATACTGGATGAACTTTTTGTACATCGAAATGGTTCTGGAAGTATCAACCGCATCTATTTTGTGGGGTTACCTCTGGAAAACTCGTGACCGTAAAGTCATGTCAATCACCCCAAGAGAAGAGTTGAGAAGACACTTCCATCATTGGGTTTGGTTGGTAATGTACGGCTGGGCAATCTATTATGGTGCTAGCTACTTTACTGAACAAGACGGTACTTGGCATCAAACAATCGTTCGTGATACTGACTTCACTCCAAGCCATATCATTGAATTTTATTTGAGCTATCCAATTTACATCATCACTGGTGGCGCTGCTTTCTTGTATGCCAAAACCAGACTTCCAACTTACCAACAAGGTTTGTCTTTACAATACTTGGTATCAGTAGTTGGTCCATTCATGATTCTGCCTAACGTAGGTTTGAATGAGTGGGGTCACACTTTCTGGTTTATGGAAGAATTGTTTGTTGCTCCATTACACTACGGTTTCGTATTCTTCGGATGGGCTGCTTTAGGTATATTGGGTGTTGTAAATACAGAAGTTGGAGCAATCTCTAAACTTCTGAAAAAAGATCTGGCTTAATATTAACTACTAAATAAAGCCGATTTTTTGTAAGTAATAACTATCTGCCTCCTGTTTCTCCGGTCGGTTTTTGAGGCCGGAGAAAGCAGAAAAAGGTTGGATAGAAATAAAAATAAATTTAAACCCTTTAGGAGGTAAGCTAATGAGCGCATCTCAATCAGCTGTACGGTCACGTGCTGAAGCTGTCAAAGTTTCACGCACTTTTGACTGGATGATTTTGTTCACATTGTTCTTCGTAGTATTGGGTGGTTATCACATCCATTACATGTTAACCGGCGGTGACTGGGATTTCTGGACGGACTGGAAAGACAGACGTCTGTGGGTTACAGTGGCACCAATCGTATCAATTACTTTCCCTGCAGCAGTTCAAGCTTGCTTGTGGTGGCGTTATCGCTTGCCATTTGGTGCGGTTGTAGCCGTATTGGGCTTGTTGTTTGGTGAGTGGATCAACAGATACTTAAATTTCTGGGGCTGGACATATTTCCCAGTAAACTTCGTATTTCCATCAAACTTAATGCCAGGTGCAATTGTTCTTGATTGTATCTTAATGTTGTCAGGCAGCATGACCTTAACAGCAGTTGTTGGCGGTTTGGCTTATGGTTTGTTGTTCTACCCAGGTAACTGGCCAATCATTGCACCATTACATTTGCCAGTAGAATATAACGGCATGATGATGACTTTGGCTGACTTACAAGGTTACCACTATGTAAGAACTGGTACTCCTGAGTATATCCGTATGGTAGAAAAAGGTACTTTAAGAACTTTCGGTAAAGACGTTGCTCCTGTATCAGCGTTTTTCTCTGGATTCGTTTCTATCTTAATCTACTTCTTGTGGCATTTCTTCGGCAGATGGTTTGCCAGCACTGAATTCGTTAAAGAAGCTTAATTCTTTTTCGAATTGTGTAGAAAGAAACATAATAACTAAGAGATTAAGTTTGAATCTCTGGTACTCTTTGGAAACTAGATTCTCTATTTTAGAGGAGGATATATGAAAATAATTAAAGACAAAGTGGGTAAGTTATCCTTTGTCGCATTGTTGCTTGCTATGGCAGCAACTGTGCTGTACACACCAGCTGCTTCAGCACACGGTGAAAAATCGCAAGCCGCTTTTATGCGTATGCGTACTATTCACTGGTTTGACTTGAACTGGTCAAAAGAAGAAGTTCCTGTTAACGAAACAATGACAATTTCAGGCAAATTCTACGTATTCGAAGGATGGCCGGAAACTGTTGATAAACCAGAAAGCGCTTTCTTGAACATCGGTATTCCTGGTCCTGTATTTATCCGTGCAGGTTCTTGGATTGGTGGTCAATTAGTTCCGCGTTCTGTTTCTTTGGAACTTGGTGAAACTTACGAATTTAAAGTTTTGTTGAAAGCTCGTCGTCCAGGTGACTGGCACGTTCATACAATGATGAACGTTGAAGGCGGTGGTCCAATCATTGGTCCAGGTAAATGGGTAACTATTACCGGTTCAATGGGTTCATTTGTTAATCCAATCACTACTCTGACTGGCGAAACTTTGGACTTGGAAAACTGGAATTTGAGTAACATCATTTTCTGGCATAGCTTTTGGTACGCTTTAGGTTTGGCATGGTTGATCTACTGGGCACGTAAGCCTATGTTCGTTCCACGCTCAATCGCTGTTGAATCAGGCAAAGCTGATTCATTGATCACACCAACAGATAAGAAAGTTGGTATGGCGTTCTTGGCAGGTACAATCATTATCGTTGCTGCGTCAATGAGCAGTACAGATGCGAAATATCCTGTTACAACTCCATTACAAGCTGGTTTGTTGCGTGGTATGAAGCCAATTCAAATCCCAGCAGCTACAGTTAGCGTAAAAGTTGAAGATGCATCTTACCGCGTACCTGGCCGTGCGATGCAAATGACTTTGACTATCACTAACAATGGTGATTCACCAGTACGTTTAGGTGAGTTTAACACTGCAGGTGTTCGCTTCTTGGATCCAAAAGTTCATGAAGATGAAACTGGCTATCCTGATGACTTGTTAGCTCCAGAAGGTTTGACTGTTAGCGATAACAGCCCATTAGCTCCAGGCGAAACAAGAACAGTTAATGTTACTGCTTCAGATGCTGCATGGGAAGTATATCGTCTTGCTGACTTGATCTATGACCCAGATAGCCGTTTTGCTGGCTTACTGTTCTTCTGGGACCAAGCTGGTAACCGTCAATTGGTTAAAGTAGACGCTCCTCTGATCCCAGCATTTATCTAAATAATGTTCTGATTAGAAGAAGTTTAATAACAAGAAGTTAATTGTTAGTAAATGAGCCCCTCGCTTCAAATAAGAAGCGAGGGGTTTTTTTTTGAATGAATTATAAGATTTTTCAAGTGGCGAGATTTAGATGAATCTAAACCCAGGAAACTGGGATGACTTAAAAAAGGAAATCGAAAAAATGTTATAAAGGTTTACTAGTTAAGCGATTAAGCTGGAGAAGGAAAGGAATAGCTTTTCGTAAGATGAGGTGAGGTAGCAGTTTGCTAATGAGGGCCATGCAGTAGGTACTATTTAGAATACCTAATTTGAATGAGGGAAAAGAGAATTAAAATTCTATAATGATGAAAAAGCATAAAAAAAGCCCAGATAAACTGGGCTTTTTATAAGAACAAATACTTTACTAAATTATAAAGAAATTGAACTTTCTACTTTTTGTTTTGAGCCGTCTGGATCATCCAAGCAACCTGCTAAGCCAGTCACTAATAAAGCAACAGCAATCATTGATAAGAATTTTTTCATAATATCCTCCAAAGGTGAGTTATTTTATTTATACGCGCTTTAGTAAGCACATGTAATTTATATCATGACGAGGCTACTTCTTGCAATATAAAGATTTAGTGAAAGAGAAAAAAAATGAAGCAAATCATAGAAGATTATAACGTTGGAATTTCATAGGAAATCCTACCGTTACGCCATTGAATTGTGCCGATTTGATGCCAAGGCTGAGCTATATTTTTACTGCGAAGATCGTTTACCCATACATCAGGGGCTTGAATGGGTTTTTCTAAAAGAAAAAAAGTTGTAGAGCCTAATTCTAGATTTAACTTTGCTGCCCAAAAGGCTGTAATTTTCATAATAAATTTCTCAAGCCTAATACGATTGATGTGAGGTGTAACAGCAATATTAGCCCACATTGAATGAACTCTTCCCCAGTGCGGTGCAAGCAAGCGTCCGGAATTATCGATAAACGGAAGCCAGTGTATAATGCCTTGTTGGTCAGAATAAGTTAACGCAAAAATTCGGTCATAGCCTTTAAGGTGATCATGAAGATACAATGCATGTGGGGTTATGCCCAGAAATGTTTGCGATAACAATAATATTGAATTGCTAGCTTCTATTAATGGTTGAAAAAAAGGGTTTAAATGATTCGATAGATTTACGCGGTAGAAAAACCCATAATGCAATGTGCTATTAAGCTGTAAGAAAAAGAAAAAAATGAAAACTTTAGTTAAGCGCTGAATCGTTACTCTAGTTTGAGCACTTTCATGAAGATTAAAAAATGAATTATATAAATTGACCTCGGTAAGATTTTGCGAGGGCGCGCATGTGTCTGAACAGTGCATCCTAACGCGAGAGTCAGCAATTTTTCGATATTTGTTTTTAGCGTAATGATAGATACCTGGAATCTTCAAAATAAGCGCAATAAATGCTGTATATCGCATATCAAACAAAATCTTGATGTAAGTATTTAAGCCTGAATAGGTTCTGCGTGTTTTTAAATCGATTGAATATAAATCTGTTAGAAGCAATTGATCGGAAATACTGTTAAATTCCGGAAATGTTCTTGCGTGCAAATTAACGGGCAAAAAATCGATAGATTTAAAAATATCGAAGTGACTAAGAAATAAAACAGTGCGACAGCAAAGTGGGCACTGATTATCAAAGAGAACCACTAAAGTTTTTGTCTTAAACTGTAAGGTACTAGCAGTATACTCCACCATTGAAAAGGGACTAGTAAGGCATAAAAGCTCAGCATTGCTAGTCCAAATGGGTAAATATTAAGAGTTAAAGTGATTCCCAAGTGAAGACATACGCCAACCAGCAGATAAAAAAACCATAATTTATGGTGATTGAAGAAAAATAAAAAAGTAAATTGAAATAAAAAAATAGTGTAACCAATTATTTTTTGAAAAATTTCCTGATTTAAGAGCGGCGACATATCAATCGCAGATATATAGTATGGATGCGTGGCGGGCAGCCATGAGCCAAGGCCGTTTCGCCAATGTGGAGCAAATAACTTATGTATGGCCGAATCAAAATAGAGAAATCCCAAGCAGATGATAATAGGAAAGTAATAAGATAGGATTGAAACGGTATGGGGTTTATAAGAACTGTAATGGATGAAAGGATTGGTTAATTTATCTCGTAAATTATCGATGGATAAAGAATACTTGCCGGGCATGAATAAAAGGAAAAAACCGGCTCCTATCATGAATGAATCAAAGCCACCGTCAAAATCACGCTGCATGGGAGTGAAATTAACAAATACTATCCAGGCAAAATAGCATGCAAAAGCTGATAGTTGATATCTGTAGCCAAATATAAGGAAAATTGAAAAAACTCCCCAAATACACAGAAAAAATGGGATCATCGGATATTCAACATCGATATAAGGAATCGGATCGAATATTAAATGTCTAAAATAAAATAGAAATATTATTTCTTGAAAGGTGATTATTCCGTAAAGAATCCGGAATATACCAATACCAGTTGAGGATACTTGAACTGTGTAAAGTTGCTGTATCTTATTATGGAAGAATTTATACATTATCAACCCTTAGGTTAGGAAAATGTATAAATTATAAAGACAGTATAGATTTAATAGTATAAAAAAAAATATAGGCCGCTTTAAAGAAATCTCAGCGGCCCAAAGCAATAATCAAACTAGAGCTTATTTTTCGTCATCAGGTTTGTCTGTAAAAACCCATTTAACAAAAAAATAGCCAACGGCAATGATTACGATTGCGCCAATCATACCTGCCGGTGATTTCAAAGATTCAGTTAAGTCTAAAATCGCTCCCATGAATTTCCTACCTGTGTTTTTGTATTAAAAAATGCTAATTAGTTTAGCCAGCGGAAACAATATGATACTTTAGCGGATGTTAAAGTCAAGGCTAATCATGCTATATTTTGGCTCGGTTTAGTTAGGGAATGTAAATAGCTGAATTAAAATTGGGTGGTTGGTAGCATAAGCTGCTAAAATTCAAGACTCGTAGAGATATTAGAGGAGGATTAGCTGTGGCGATTAAAAGAAGAACAATGCCATTGATTTTTTTAGGGTTACAACTTTTTGTGCAGGGACAGTCAATGGCTGATGTTGCATTAAAAGATGGTTCGGAAATACTGGGAAAATGGAAGCTGTATGCTGAAGCAGCAAAACTAGATGGCGAAAAGAAACAATTAACTGTTGAGTGGGATTTTCAAAACGATGGCGTTTTGCAGACAACGGCTACAGATTCAGTGGGTAGAACTGGCGAATTCAAAACTGCCCTGAAATATTCGGTGGTTGATGGCGTTATTAAACGGCAGTCTACGCCGGGACGTGATAAATATGAATCATGTTCGGTTGTTGAAAAGCAAGGCAATGAAATGATTTTAAAGTGCACTTATCTTTATTTCTTTCTTACAAAAAAATAACAGAGTGAGGATTGTAAAATGATTGGCGGAATAATAATGATTTTTGCAGCTTTGTGGGTATACCAATCTGCTTTGAAAGCAAAAGTTAGCAACGTACTAATGTGGGTTGGAGTTTGTGTGGTTGCATTTTTTGTAACGCAGACGTTATTGGTTCAAGTAAATGTTTACATATTGGAATTGATTAGAGAGAGTGAGAGCACGGCCGGTTACGAACGTGACCTAACTAGTATTGGCGATAGGAAAAATGAAGGTGGCTTTCAAGGCGTTTTAGGTGTTTTGCTTTCAGTTTTTTTTGAATTGATGCCACCTCTCGTTGCATTTTTGGTTGTAGCGATAATCCGGGCAAAGTTTGTTCTGAAAGCGGGGTTTTCCTTAGACGTACTGTTTGGCGGTTTCAAAGAAGTGTTCGAAAGTATCAAACAAAGCTTTAAGCCAGCAGAAAAGGAATAGTTTTTTGCTCCTGAGGAGAAAAGAGCCCGGACCATTTTGTTCGGGCTTTTTTAATGACGCTTGTTTCGTAAAACGTGGTTTCTGTTACAAAATGGCCGATACTAGCAAAATTAGAACAAAGACCAAGACAATAGTCAAAACAAGACCGACAACAATGTAAGTTCCCCAAGAGCCTTGCTCAAAATCCTTTTTGCGTTGATCATTGCTTTGGATGCCGGCAAATGCCGCCAAAACACTTTTGATTGCTTGAACTAAAGTTTGTAAAGTCACAACGCTTGTCCTTCTGTGAGATAAAAATTCTAAAAACTGCTTTTTTAAGAGCGATTATATTTCAACAGTCTTTGCTTTAACAATTCGCAAATTTATTGGCTAGGTTAATGAACAAACTTGAACAACTTAAAACTTTGATGAGCCGGAATATCTTATTCTTGGATGGTGCAATGGGCACAATGATTCAAAGTTATAAATTAGAAGAAAAAGATTATCGCGGTCAACGTTTCTCCGATTGGAAGCTCGATTTAAAAGGCAATAATGATTTATTGTCCTTAACACAGCCTGATATCATCAAATCGATTCATCAGGCTTATTTTGAAGCCGGATCCGACATTGTTGAAACCAACACCTTTAATGCGACCAGGGTGGCAATGGCAGATTACGGCATGGAAGCATTCGCTTATGAAATAAACTATGAATCCGCGCGTATCGCTAGAGAAGCCGCCCAAGTCTATTCCCAAAAAACACCAGAAAAACCACGATTTGTAGCAGGTGTACTTGGACCGACTAACAGAACCGCTTCAATGTCGCCGGATGTCAATGATCCGGGCTATAGGAATATCACATTTGATAATTTAGTGGAAGCATACCTTGAAGCGGTGGGCGGTTTGGTAGCGGGTGGTTCGGATATCATTTTGATTGAAACCATTTTCGATACGCTAAACGCAAAGGCGGCAATATTTGCCGTGGAAAGCTATTTTGAGCAGAAAGGTTATAAATTACCGGTAATGATTTCCGGTACGATAACCGATGCATCCGGGCGCACCTTGTCCGGGCAAACGGTTGCAGCGTTTTGGAATTCATTACGTCACGTAGAACCAATCACGTTTGGGTTTAACTGTGCGTTAGGTGCAAAAGAGCTGCGCCAGCATATAGATGAATTGTCGTCGATTGCCGATACCTTTGTTTCTGCCCACCCCAATGCCGGACTGCCGAATGAATTCGGCGAATACGACGAATCACCGGAAACCATGGCCAAAGAAATTGCCGACTGGGCGCGTAGCGGTTATCTCAACGTAATCGGTGGCTGCTGCGGTACTACACCAGCACATATCAAGGCTATAGTTGAGGCGGTGGCGCCATATCAAGCCAGAGTAATCCCCACGCTAGAAAAAAAGTGCCGGCTGGCTGGCTTGGAGCCTATGTATATCAGCGCCGACAGCCTTTTTGTTAATGTTGGCGAGCGCACCAACGTGACCGGTTCAGCCTTATTTAAGCGCCTGATTGTTGAGGGAGACTTTGAAACCGCGCTGGAAGTTGCCAAGCAGCAAGTTGAAAACGGTGCACAAATCATCGATATCAACATGGATGAAGGCATGTTGGAATCAAAAGAAGCCATGGTCAGGTTTTTGAATCTGATTGCTGCCGAGCCCGATATTGCAAAGGTTCCGGTGATGCTGGATTCATCCAAATGGGATATTTTAGAGGCCGGGCTTAAATGCATACAGGGCAAGGGCGTGGTTAATTCAATTTCGTTAAAAGAAGGCGAAGCTGCGTTTATTGAACATGCCAAGCTAATTCGGCGTTATGGTGCGGCCGCTATCGTCATGGCCTTTGATGAAACCGGTCAAGCCGATACGAAAGCCCGCAAAGTGGAAATTTGCCAACGTGCTTACCGGATATTAACCGAGCAAATCGGTTTTCCGCCCGAGGATATTATTTTTGACCCCAATATATTCGCAATCGCTACCGGCATAGATGAACATAACAATTACGGTCAGGACTTTATAGAAGCAACCCGCGAGATTAAGCAAACACTACCGTTTGCACTGGTTTCAGGGGGTGTCTCCAACGTTTCGTTCTCGTTTCGCGGGAATGATACGGTGCGCGAGGCTATCCATGCGGTATTTTTATACCATGCCATTAAAGCCGGCATGGACATGGGTATCGTAAACGCCGGACAGCTGGCGATTTACGAAGAGATAAATCCGCAGTTGCGTGATGCCGTCGAAGATGTAGTTCTTAACCGGCACGCGGGGGCGACAGAAAAATTATTGGAGTTGGCGGAAAAATTCCGTGGCGGCAACGCAGAGGCTGCTAAAGCCGAAGCAGCCGAATGGCGCGGTTGGCCGGTCAGTCAGCGCCTGGAATATGCTTTGGTTAAAGGCATTACCGATTTCATCGATGAAGATACCGAGCAAGCCCGTCTGGAAGCGGCAAAACCGCTGCATGTTATCGAAGGCGCATTGATGGACGGTATGAATGTGGTAGGCGACTTGTTCGGTGCCGGCAAAATGTTTTTGCCGCAAGTGGTTAAGTCGGCGCGGGTTATGAAAAAAGCCGTTGCCTACCTGATGCCGTTTATGGAGGCTGAAAAAGCCGGTGAAGCAGTGAAAACCAATGGCAAAATCTTAATGGCCACGGTTAAAGGCGATGTTCACGATATTGGCAAGAATATCGTCGGCGTGGTTTTGCAATGTAACAATTACCAAGTCATCGATTTAGGGGTGATGGTGCCGGCGGAAAAAATTCTACAAACCGCGCGATTGGAAAATGTCGATATTATCGGTTTAAGCGGTTTGATTACACCGTCTTTGGATGAAATGGTGCATCTTGCCAAGGAAATGGAGCGCCAAGGTTTCGACATTCCGTTGATGATCGGTGGCGCCACCACGTCCAGAGCGCATACCGCGGTAAAAATCGAGCCGCATTATCATGGTCCCACTATCTATGTCGCCGACGCGTCCAGAAGTGTTGGGGTTGCCAGTCAGTTGTTAAGCAAGGATTTTAAAGCCGATTTTACGCAGAAAATCCGCCTGGAATACGCCGATGTCCGCGAACGGCACAAGGGAAGGGAAGCTAAAACCCCGCAGCATTCGTTGGAAGACGCGCGGCAAAACAAATTTCACTGGCTTGAACACGTTCCGGTAAAACCTGGTTTTCTGGGAATTAAAGTGCTGGATAATTTTCCGCTGGAGCAACTGGTGGAATATATTGATTGGACGCCGTTTTTTCAGACCTGGGAAATGTCCGGCAGCTATCCGAAAATTCTTGACGACGCGATAATCGGCGAAGAAGCCCAAAAATTATTTAACGATGCTCAGCACATGCTCAAACAGTTAGTGGAAGAGCGCTGGTTGACCGCCAAAGTGGTTATCGGCTTTTTTGCCGCTAACAGCAATGGCGACGACATCACCGTTTATAACGATGAGTCCCGTGCCAGCGAACTGGCTGTTTTACATCACTTAAGGCAACAAAACGTGAAGGCGCCGGGTAGGCCCAATTATTGTCTGGCGGATTTTATCGCACCGGTTGAAAGCGGTATCGCGGATTATTTAGGCGCATTTGCCGTCACCGCGGGCATAGGTATTGAGAGTAAGTTGGAACAATTTACCAAGGAGCACGACGACTATAGCGCCATCATGCTTAAAGCGCTAGCCGATAGATTGGCGGAAGCCTTGGCTGAATGTATGCACCAAATGGTCAGAAAAGACTATTGGGGTTATGCCAAGGATGAAAGCTATGATAGTGACCAGCTGATTAATGAAGCCTATCAAGGCATTCGGCCAGCCCCCGGTTATCCGGCCTGTCCTGATCATACCGAGAAGGAAAAATTATTTGCTTTGTTGAAAGTGCAAGAGTCAATCGGCATAGAGCTGACTGAAAGTTATGCCATGTATCCGGCAGCTTCGGTAAGCGGCTGGTATTTTGCGCATCCGGAATCGCAGTATTTTAATGTCGGTAAAATTAGCCGGGATCAGCTTCAAGATTATGCCAAGCGTAAAAATATGCCGGAAGAAATAGCACAGCGATGGCTGGCGGCTCATCTTAATCATTAATTTTAAGGTGCCCTGATGTCAGATGAAAAGCCGAGTATTGAACAGGTGTTGGAACGGGTGATGTACGGTAGCCGTTGGGTATTGGCGCCGATGTACTTGGGCATGAGTCTTGCCATGGTTGCTTTATCGGTAAAATTTTTCCAAGAGCTTTTCCATTTTCTGCCGCAGGTTTTTGAGATCAGTGAATCGGATTTGGTTTTAAGGTTATTGACCTTGATTGATCTTTCTCTGGTTGCCAGCTTGCTGGTTATCGTTATGTTCAGCGGTTACGAAAATTTTGTTTCCCAGCTTAACTTGGGCGAAAATGCCGAGAAGCTTGATTGGTTGGGCACGCACGATTATTCGTCGCTAAAAATGAAAGTGGCGTCTTCGATCGTGGCGATATCATCTATCCATCTGCTGAAAGTGTTTATGAATATTCCGGCCACGGATGAGCATAAGTTGTTATGGTATATGCTAATCCATTTGACGCTAGTGGTATCGGCGCTGTTGATGGGTTACTTGGACCGCTTGACTAAGCACTGACTGAATGCGGTTAGTACTTTTAGGAACAGAGGGCTGCCACTTATGCGAAGAAGC
>PERF01000055.1 GCA_002928495.1 Methylobacter sp.
TTGATGGCTAGCTGAAGATCCTCTGTCAGCGGATTTGCCTTCCAGTAACACAGCTGTAAGCAGGCTTGGTCAAGCACCCATAGGCCTATCGGCAGAATGAGCTTGGTTTTTTCAGCCAGCGGATAAATTGTAACGGCAATATCCATCCCCGCTGCGGGTGCTTCCAGCGTAGTAAGGCCTCAGCGCCGATTACTCTGTTGCTGTCCACCTGCGGTTGGTAAAACAATTCAAACTCATTATTCTGTAACGCCCGGCGTAAATCTTTTTCCAGTGCGGCACGTTCAGTTACCAAGGTTTGCATGGCCGGGTCAAAAAAACACAAGGTGTTGCGGCCTGCGCTTTTTGCTTGATACATGGCCAAATCGGCATGTTTTAGCAGCTCTTCCACGGTTTCCCGCTCGCGGAACAAGCGGATGCCGATACTGGTGGAGCACATAAATTCATGATCATCCAGGCGGTAGGGCAGGGACAGCGTAGACAAAATTTTATCACCGATTTGTTGTGCGGTTTGTGCGGCTTGTTCAGCGGTTGGCCCTAAGTTTTCCAAAAGCACCACAAACTCATCTCCGCCCAGGCGGCCGATCATATCGGTTTCGCGCACGATGTTACGCAGGCGTTTGGCGACTTCAACCAGCAAGCGATCGCCGGCCTCATGGCCCCGGGTATCATTCAAGGTTTTGAAATTATCCAAATCCAGAAACATGATTGCAGCCTGGATTCCGGAACGGGCGGACGCCGCCAGTGCTTGGCTTAGACGGTCTTGCAACAAACGGCGGTTAGGCAGGCCGGTGAGCGGGTCGTAATATGCCAGCCTATGGATTTCCGCGATAGCGTCCTTGTTTTGGGTAATATCGGAATAAGCGCCAACATAATGGGTAATTTTCCCACCGGGGGCGGTTACTGCGGAAATGGTCAGCCATTCCGCGCTGACCAGACCGTTCTTATGTTGATTCCAGATTTCGCCTTGCCAAAAACCGGCCGAACGCAAGTCATCCCACATGGTGTGGAAAAACGCTTCCCCATGCCGCCCTGAACCCAATATGGCCGGGGTTTTGCCGACAATTTCCTCGGCGCTGTAACCGGTCATTTTGGTGAAGGCTTGGTTGACCCGCAAAATTTTTGAATCGGCATCCGTGACCATGATGCCGGTTTGCGATTCAAAAGCCACTGCGCCGATGCGCAGCATTTCCTCCACCTGCTTGCGTTCGCTGCTGTCGCGTATAACCGCAATACCGCCGATTATTTCGCCTTGGACGTTCAAGGATGGCGCGCACGACATGTCAATCCAGCGGTTTACGGAGTCCGGCGAGTTCGAATACGGTCCCTCGTAACTGGCCGTCCGGCCGGTTAGCGTTGATATTAAGGTGGGGATAATGGCCGCATCGGCCCAGCTTGGCAGCTTGGTGCCGGTGATGTCTTCGGTCGGTTTATGCAAGATTTCGGCGACGTGTTCGTTACAATAGGTTATCGATAATTCCTTGTCGAAATGAAAAATACCGACCGGAGAATGATTGAGCAGCAGGCGGTAGCGTTCCTCGCTGACACGGATAGCTTCTTCGCGCGCATGCGCCAGCCAGCGCAGAACGATGTTTTCGGTAATGATTTTATTACTGTGGCGCAGCCAAATCATGATATAGCTCAGGTAAAGCACGCTGGCTACGCTCATGGCGGCATATAAGCTGTTGCCTTGCATCTGCAGCTGCAAGGCCAGCGGTAGTAATAGCGATGAGCAAAAAATCTGGGCGCTGTGTACATCGGCGGCATAGGAGACCAGTGCCGCCGACGAAAGCCCGGCAATAATGAAAATAAGAAATAATTGATGCGGCAGGTTTTGCTCAGGAAACATCAAAAATCCGGTTGAGCCCCACAAAATACTAATCGCAACCACGCCCAAGCGGAATCCAAACAGCCAGACGTCATTTGACGGCGTCTGTTGTTTAGCCAATTGCAGATAATTTCGCACCAAGTTGACGCGGATTAAGGTTACCGCAAAAATACTAGCCCACCAGGAGAGCACTAGGGCATGGCTGATCACATCATATTGAATGTAGGCCAGCACTGAAGCCAGCAAAAAACTGGCAGCCATGGATGCATAGGCGACGGAAAACGCCTGATGCAGTTTTTCCGCTCTCAGATAGCTTTCCGGCAGGGTTGGTTGCTTTCTTAAGTCAATCATTACTTAAGGCATTTAGGGAAGACAAGCCTTGTTCTCTAACACAAGACATGGGCTTAGTTTAAGACCTAGCGGTTAAAATTGTAAACGCCGTTTGATTTAGCCGTCCGGACTTGGCTCACAATGCTTGCGGGGCTTTGCTAAAATGCAGTAGCAGCCCTGGTAAGAGCAATAGATTTAGCAGGGTGGAAGACACCAGCCCACCGATAATTATCGCGGCCATCGGGCCCATGATCTCGCGGCCGGGATTATCGCTATTGATGGCGATGGGCAGCATGGCCAACGCGGTAACCAATGCGGTCATCAGAATTGAGGGCAGCCGCTCTTGCGCGCCCAACAAAGCGGTTTCAAAGCCCCACGGACGGCCTTCAATTTCAGTCAGCTGGCGATAATGCGACAGCAGCATGATGCTGTTGCGTACCGTGATGCCGAATAAAGTGATAAAGCCGACTATCGAGCCTACGGATAATGGTGAGCCGGTTACCGCCACGGCAATCACCCCACCGGTAAGGGCAAAAGGCAGGTTGGCTAACGTCAGCAAAGTTTGGCGCAAGTTGCCTATGGCCAGATAAATCAGAATAATCACCCCGACACCTGCTATCAGTGCGTGTAAGACCAGGTTTTGCTTGGCCTGGGCTTGCTCGATTGCGGCCCCGGTAAATTCAGGGTAGCTGCCGCCGGTAAAGTTTATGTCATTATGTAATCTGGTTTTGAGTTCGCTGATGAAACCGCCCATGTCGCGGTTAACGACTTTGCAGGTTACAGTCTGCAAACGCAGCCCGTTCTGGTGAAGAATATTGTACCGGCTGTCGCCGTGGCTGATTTGGGCGACTTGCTCAAGCCACACCAGATGGCCGTCCTGGCTCTGCAAGGGCAACTGCCCCAGCGCCTCGGCCTGATGCCGGAACGGCTCCGGCAGTGTCACCCCAACATTCAAGGTTTTGCCATTTTGGATGATTTTACCGGCGCTATAAGTTTCATAAGCCGCTTGTATCACTTGGCTGACATGGCCGGGATTAACCCCGAAAAAATTAAGCTGATTTACATCCAGTGTTATGTCTAGTTTCGGCGTGCTGGGTTGGGCGCGTACTTGGATATCCGCCGCGCCATCAATGCCTTGCATGATACCGGCAATGGCTTGCGCTTGCCGGTCCAACGTAGCCAGATCGTCACCGAAAATATTCACGACCACCGGCGCGGTATAGCCGCTGATGGTTTCGTCAATGCGCTCGGTTAGAAAGGTGTTGGCCTCGTAATTCAGGCCCGGAAACCCGGCAAGAGTCCCGCGTAATTGTTCCGACACCGCTTGCTGTTGTTGTCCGTTAAGCTTGGTCAGACCGATCTCGTATTCGCTGTAATGGCTGCCGTAGGTGTCGGCGCCGCGTTCGGCCCGGCCGGCCCATTGCGACACCGATTGCACGCCGGGTATCTTAAGAAATTCCGCCGTCAGCCGGCGCCCGATTCTTAGAGATTCCTGTAACGATGTGCCGGGCAGACTGGCGGTATGCACCATGAAATGGCCTTCCCGGAGCTCAGGTAAAAATTTATTGCTAAAACCCGGGATTGCCGCCAGGCTAGCTAGGCAAATGGCGAAACAGCATAAGGCAACCACGCGAAAGTGCTTGATTACCCAGCTCAACAGGTTATGGTAAAGCGGTTTGATAAAGCGCATTAACGGCGGGTCGGACAAGCTCCCTTTACCCCCGGTTAATAACAGATAACTCAGTGCCGGCGTTAATATCAAAGCCGTTAACAACGACATCAAAATAGCCAGAATATACGCTTGGCCTAACGGCGCGAACAAACGGCCGGCGATGCCGTCCAGGGTCAGCAAGGGCACAAACACCAGGGCTACAATGAAGCTGGCATAGACTACCGAGCCTCTCACTTCCAGAGATGCTGAATGAATCACCTGATCAGCGGGCAAAGGGGTGGCGGATTGATGGTTTTGGCGCAAGCGCCGGAAAATGTTTTCAGTATCGATAATGGCATCGTCCACCACCTCGCCCAAAGCAATGGCGAGCCCGCCTAAAACCATGACATTAAGGTTGACGCCGTATTCCAGCAGTACCACTATCGCACCGACCAGCGACAGTGGTATGCCAGCGCGGCGATGATCGCGGTGCGCAGGTTGAACAGAAAAGCGTATAAGGTTATCAGCACAAACAACCCGCCAAGCAACAAGTGCCCGGACAGCTTGTTGACCGAGGTTTCGATATAATCGGCCGGGCGGAATAAATGTGGGTGCAGGCTAATGCCTTGCTGTTTGAATAACGGTTGCAGCGCCTCCAGCGCTTGCTCGATGCGGCGGGATACCGACAAGGTATTAGCGCCGTATTGGCCGATAACCATCAAGATAATGCCGGCTTCGCCCTGGATTTGCGCGGCGCTAAAAGGCGGTTCCGGGCCGTAGCCGACGGAGGCCAATTGTGCCAGGGTAATGTTCTGGCCGTGTTCGCGTTTGATGACGAGCTGCTCAAATTCCACGGGTGAGACCGGTAAACCGGTGAGTTGTAAGGTCATGCGTTGGTTGTCGGTTTCCACGAAACCGCTGCCGCGTTGCCGGATCGCCTCGCTGACGGCCTGGATCACCTCATTGAGGCCGGTATTAAAACGCTGCAATTGCAGAGGGTTGACTTGAATTTGCAGTTGTTTGATGCTGCCGCCGAAGACATTGACGTCGGCCACGCCGGGTATTGCCAGCAGCCTGGGTACAATAGTCCAATCGGCAACGGTTCTGAGGTTAAGTAAATCCCCATCGTTAGCGTTGAGGCCTAGGGTTAATACGGTAGCCGATGACGACGATAACGGTAGCACCACCGGAGGCCCGGCGGTGGCCGGCAACCGGCCGGGCAGATTGGCCAGACGTTCGCTGACCAGTTGGCGGTTACGGAAAAGATCGCTGGCTTCATCAAACGTGGCGGTCACCACCGATAATCCCTGAATGGATTCGGAACGCGTGAGCTGAAGATTGGCCAGGCCGGCTATTGCCAATTCGATGGGGCGGCTGATTAAAACCTCAACTTGTCCGGGCGATAAACCCGGCGCTTCGGTTTGGATAATCACTTTTTTTGGAGCGAATTCCGGAAACATATCCAAGCCCGCCGTGGCGATACGGAAGCCGCCGTAAGCCAGCAGCAAAGCGGCAAGCGTCATTACGATGCCGTGATAACGTATGGATAAGCGGATCAGTCCGGACAGCATAGAATAAGAATTGGATGTGTGTAGCGGTTATGGAGCCGGACTTCGGTCAATCGTCATCATCCTGTTGCGGGGCTCGATTTTCGGCCGAAAGTAACGCTTGGGCGCCTTCTACCACCACGGATTCGCCGGGTACGATAGCATTGCCGGCCACAAAATAGCCCTGGGGGGCGGGAGTAAATTGGCTGATTATACGATGTTCAAAGCGGCCGCGGCTGCTTTCCACATAAATCCAGGCCTGATCCAAATGCCACACCAGGGCTGCGGCGGGTATCATCACGCCGGTTTCCCCGGTGCCGCTACATATCCAGGCGGTCACGCGCATTCCGGGCAGCAGGCGTTCGTCCCGGCTCTGAAAAAAATAACTTTCCCCTTGTGATCCGGTGGCCGCCAAAGGCGCGGCGGAGATAAAAACAGCGGAACTGGAATGCTCGCGGATACCGGCCGGATCGGTTTGAATTTGGCGGATGGAGCCGGCTAAATGGTGGTTGGGCGGCAGATTGATTTGCAGCAGCTTCAGTTGGCCGGTTAATAATTGTTCGACAGCAGCTGACTTGTCCTGGTTTAGCCAACCGGTTAACACATCCCCCCAGTTCAATCGCGCTTGCCGGTACGCCGCTTGATGTTGTAATTGCGCGGAAAGCCATTGATTTTTATCGGTTTGCCAAGTGCTTTGCTGAGACTCCAGGCTGCGTTTGGAGGCAATTTCATGGCGGAACAATTCCTGTTGGCGCTGCATGGCTTGTTCGGCCAATTTGAACTTGGCGGCGGCAATCGTTGCTTCAACGTGAGTAGCCATCAGTTGGTTGTACAAGCTGAGTAATGGCTGAATATTAACAACTTGGCCGTAAGCAACAATTTCGCTTTGAAAATGAGCGGCTTCGGCAATACTTGTTTTAATACCCAAGCGCTCACGGGTGGCCTCGTCGAAAACCTGCCGGTTATGCTCGTTTGCCGAAGTGGACACGTCCGGGCGGTCGTCATTTGCGCCGGATTCGGCAAAAACCAGGGTTTTGGGAGAGCAAATCAGCGCAATTGCCACAATGGCCCCGGCAAGCTGAGGCAGACGGTTGAAAATTTTTAACAAACAGTGAACCCTTGGGTAATGGCTGGTAAGATTTTTGTTGTGTTTAAAAAATACCACGTTATCCTTGATCTAGTAAAATCATGGAGACTTAAGACATGAGTAATCTGCCTGCCCATCTTAAATACGCTAAAACCCATGAATGGGTTCAGCTGGAAGAGGATAATCTGGCCCGAATCGGGATTACCGATTTTGCGCAGCAAGAACTCGGCGATCTGGTTTACGTTCAACTGCCGGAACTGGGTTTGCATCTTAACGCCCGGCAGCAATGTGCCGTAGTCGAATCGGTGAAAACCGCATCCGATTTGTACAGCCCCGTGACCGGTGAAGTGGTGGCGGTTAACGTGGCTTTGGTAGATTCCCCTGAGCAAGTCAATGACGATGCTTACCGGGCTTGGCTATTTTGCATCAAAATGGACAGCCCGGCCGAGCTGGAAAATCTGATGAGTGCGGATGCATACGCACAAACGATTGAAGATTAACCATTTCTTTTGTAACAAAACTGAAATACGGTAGCTTGGGGAGTCAGTGTATTATGGCAGCTTTTAGCTAAAAACCGACCCATGGCAAACCAAAACGCAAAAGGCATAAAGCGCATAATCAATGCTTTTTTCTTTTCCATAGCAGGTTTCAGGGCCGTATGGACACACGAAGAAGCCTTTAGACAAGAAGTTTTCCTGTTTATCGTGACAACGCCGTTGGCAATGTGGCTGGGCCAATCCGCCATAGAAAAAGTGCTGCTGATCGGTAGTATTGTTTTGGTGATGCTGGTTGAATTGCTGAATTCCGCCGTCGAAGCCGTGGTCGACCGGGTCGGCTTCGAACATCATGAACTCTCGGGCAGAGCCAAGGATATCGGTTCTGCCGCAGTGACAATGTCCTTGGCATGGGCCGCCGTAACCTGGGCTTTAATACTAATCAAATAAATAAAGAACGAGGGATATAAATGCGAGCATTGATCTGCGGGTCCATGGCCTATGACACCATCATGGTTTTTCACGACAAATTCAAAAACCATATTCTGCCGGAAAAGGTACACATTCTTAATGTATCGTTTCTGGTGCCGGTTATGCGCCGCGAATTTGGCGGTTGTGCGGGCAATATTGCCTATAATTTGAATCTTTTGGGTGAAGAGGCCTTGATAATGGCCACGGTAGGCCACGATTTCGAACCGTATGCGCAGTGGTTAAGCCAACACCGATTATCCAGTGAGTTTGTCAATGTGCTGGATTACAGTTATACCGGGCAGGCCTATATCACCACTGACGAAGATGACAATCAGATTACCGCTTTTCACCCCGGCGCCATGAGTTTTTCACATTTGAATTCGGTGCCGGCCGGGCATGATATCCACATAGGCATCGTCGCACCCGACGGTAAAGAAGGCATGCAGTTACATGCCAGCCAATTTGCCGAACTGGGCATTCCGTTTATTTTCGATCCGGGTCAAGGCATGCCGATGTTTGATGGCGAGGAATTGCTGGAATTTCTGGAGTTGGCGACCTGGGCGACGTTAAACGATTACGAATCCGAGTTGATGCAGGAACGCACCGGCTTAAACTTAGAGCAAATGGCGGGCAAAGTTCAAGCCTTGGTGGTCACTTTGGGCGCGCGAGGTTCCAAAGATTTACACGGAAGGCAAATGTTTGGAAATCCCCGCTGCCAAAACTAACGGTTTGCTCGATCCAACCGGTTGCGGCGACGCTTTCAGAGCTGGCTTGCTATACGGCATCATGAACGAACTGGATTGGGAAACTACCGGTAGGATTGCGTCTTTGCTTGGCGCCATCAAAATAGAACACCACGGCACCCAAAACCACAGGTTCGATATGGCGGATTTTAAAGACCGCTACCAGGAAAATTTCGGCTCAATTTTTTGATCGGAGTCGGTCGACATGCTCGGTAATACCCAAAAACTGCTGGAAATCATGGCCTTGTTACGGCATCCGGAACAAGGTTGCAGCTGGGATTTACAGCAAGACTTTAAAAGTTTGATTCCCTACACGCTGGAAGAAGCTTATGAAGTGGCCGATGCCATCGAGCGTTCGGACTGGGACGATTTGCGCCTGGAATTGGGTGACTTATTGTTACAAGTGGTTTTTCATGCGCAACTTGCCAAAGAGCAAAATTTGTTTGATTTTGAGCAGGTGGCTGAAAGTATTGCCGATAAATTGGTGCGCCGGCATCCGCATGTGTTTGCCGGGGTAGTGTTCAACAGCGATGAAGAGCGCAAACAAGCATGGGAGCAGGCTAAAGCCGAGGAACGCCTAGCCAAAGGCAAACCACCTGGAATGCAAAGCGTATTGGCGGGCGTACCTAATAATCTGCCGGCGCTGGTGCAATGCCAAAAGATGCAGGATTTGGCCGCGAACCACGGCTTCGATTGGCCGGATGTATTGCCGGTTTTCGATAAAGTCGTTGAAGAATTGGACGAAGTCAAGGAAGCTTGGGAGTCCGGCGATCAAGCGCATATTGAAGAGGAAGTCGGTGATTTGCTGCTGGTGGCGGTGAATTTGGCCCGGCATTTAAAAGTTAATCCGGAAGCCGCTTTGCGCGAGAGTAATAAAAAATTCACCCGTCGTTTTAATTATATTGAACAGCAGGTTGAAGCGTCCGGGCGACAGCTGACCGATTGTTCGCTGGCGGAATTGGACGCGTTTTGGAATGCAGCCAAGCAAGCGTTAAAAATCTGATTGTCTAAACAAAGCCTTACTCCCTGACCGGCTTTTTCTCCAGCTTGCGTTGCAAGGTGCGCCGATGCATGTTTAATGCGCGCGCGGCCGCGGAAATATTGCCCTCATGTTGCATTAACACCTTTTGCAGGTGCTCCCATTCCAAGCGTTTGACCGACAAAGGGCTATCGCTGATAGCGACCGAAGTATCGCCCTCATTTTTGTGTAAAGCGCCGACAATTTCGTCGGCATTGGCTGGTTTGGTCAAATAATGCACAGCCCCCAGTTTAATGGACTCAACCGCCGTCGCAATACTGGCAAAACCGGTCAAAATAACAATTTGTGTATTGTTATCCAGATTGAGCAGGGTTTTAACCAATTCCAGGCCCGATTCGTGGCCAATGCGTAAATCGATGACCGCATATTCAGGGGTGTTGTGCTCTGCCAACAGGCAGCCCGTTTTTACATTGTTAGCAACCAAAACTTCAAAATTACGTTTCTCCAGGGCGGTTTTTAATACTTTACAAAAAGTTTCGTCATCGTCGACCAGAAGCAGGCGCGGCTTATCCGAATCCGAAAGGGTCATCAATCACCTCGTCATTGTGGGGGCGCAGCAGCGGGAGCACGATTTCCACGCAAGCACCTTGAGTGTCCAGATTATAAAAATCGATTTTACCGCCTAACCGGCTGATAGCGGAATAGGCCAGGAATAAACCAACGCCCAGCCCCAGTTTGCTGCTGGCAACCGGCAGTTTACCGCCCAGCATGATGATTTCAGGCGGTAGGCCGGTGCCGAAATCGCGGATTTTCAATGTGGCGTGTTCCAGATCCCAAGCTGCATGAAGCTCAATGCCAAGATCCTTGGGCGAAGCTTCGGCGGCGTTGTTCAGAATATTGATTATGGCATGGGTTAAGGTGCGTTCGGCAATGATGCTGGCTTCTTCGACAACGGCGGGGTTGATAAAAAAGTTCAGTTTAACGCCGGGCTTATGAGTACGCCATTGGTTGATCAAATTATCCAGGTAGTCGGCAAACGGCATGGCGCGGCCCGATTCGGCGCGCATTTCACCTGCGGAAGCCGACATCACCGAGAGCGCTTGTTTACAGCGCTGGATTTGCTCTTGCATGATGGCCATTTTTTCGTGCAAGTCCGGAAAACGGTGCTCGGGATATTCGGATTTTAACTCATGGGCCATAATGGCGATGGTACCCAGCGGCGTGCCCATATCGTGCGCGGCACTGGCCGCCAAGGTGCCTAGTGAAATCACCCGTTCATCGCGTAGGGCGTTTTCCCGCGCTTCAGCCAGGGAGCGTTCCTGAAAGCGCAGGGTTTTCGACAGCTCCACCACAAAAAAGGCCACCAGCCCGGCGCTAAATACAAAGCCTAACCACATGCCGAACATGTGTAGATTGTAATAATGTCGGTCACGCATTTCATGCGCTTGCTGCATCAGAATATGGCTGTCCTCGCTGCTCAAATTAACCATCTGTTCGGGATCCGGCATATGCGGTTCGATGGAAGGCAGGGGAATGTTATACGTTATCAAAACGGTATACGCTGAAGCCGTCAAAATAACCATGTACCAGGCATAGGATTGCGGCAACATGATGGCGGTAATAATCAGCGGCAGCAAAAATACCCAGGTAATCGGGTTGGATGCGCCACCGGTTAAATACAGCATGGATGCGATGGCAACCACATCAATGGCGATTTGGGAAAAAATTTCCAGCTCGCTGACTTGATCGTCGGTTTGCAGACGCATCCAGGTATAAACATTAACGGCGGCCACCGAGATCAATACCAGCCAGAGTTGTTCGCGCGGCAAGTGAATGCCTAAACCGTAAACGGAAATAAAAATCAGCAGAAATTCAGCCAAAAGCATCAGATTGCGCAAAATAAACAACCAGCGCAGGTTTTGCCGGGCGGAAATCTCGGATTGTGGAGATACGTGGGTTAACATAGGGTGCTATGGAGTAATCTACTGCTGAGATAAAAAGGCGGTAATTATATCAACACTAGCGGCAGTATAAACGCGATAAAAACTGCGACAATATGTCACATTTTTATTTGTAAAAGGTATTGCTATTATTTAACGTAACTTTTAAGGCTTTTTGAGATTATAGACTTAAAGTTGCGTTATATCTTCCTAAGTACTCTAAGGCGGTTTAATAATTAAAACCGCCTTTTTTTTGCCTTTTAAAAACCAAAACCTGTTTAATAAGGTATTGAAGGTGAATATAAAACGCTAACCAGTTTATAATATTTGTGCAAAATACGCTTTAAAAACAGGGATATGATTCCGGAAAAGCTATTGTTAAAAGTAACCTGTTTTTAAAAAATGGCTTGTTATAACAGAAAATCAATAAGGCACCCCGGTTCCGCCCAATCCGCAGTAACCATTGGGTTCTTTGGCGAGGTATTGCTGATGATAATCCTCCGCGTAATAAAACGGCATTGCGGGAAGAATCTCGGTGGTTATTTCCTTAAACCCGGCTTGATTTAATTTGGCCTGGTAATGCGCTTTCGAAGCAATTGCCGCGTCTCTTTGGGTATCGGAAAAGGTATATATGGCGGAACGGTATTGAGTCCCGATGTCGTTGCCTTGACGCATACCCTGAGTCGGGTTGTGAGACTGCCAGAAAACTTTAAGCAACTCCATGTAGTCAGTAAGAGAAGGATCATAAATGACTTTTACCACTTCGGCATGGCCGGTCATGCCGGTGCATAATTCGTCGTAGGTGGCGTTGGGCGTAAAACCGCCGCTGTAGCCTACGGCCGTGCTGAAAATATTGGGCAGTTGCCAGAATTTACGTTCCGCGCCCCAAAAGCAGCCCAAGGCGAATACGGCTTGGGTAAGATGCTCCGGAAACGGCGGTAATATCGGGTTGCCGGTAATGAAATGCCGATTGGTGACGGTTAAAGCTGTGTCCCGGCCCGGCAAAGCCTGACCGGGTTCGGGCATTTGTACTTTTTTGGTGGAAAAAACCATGGCCGCGATAATTTTTGTGTCAATTGAAACTGGCAAATAGTACTATGATATTCGTTTATCCCACATATAACACGGAGCGGTATGATAGAGCAAGACGTATTGCGGCGTTTTTTATTTACCGAGTTGGGCGTACGCGGTGAATGGGTAAAGCTCACCCAGAGTTGGCAAGCAGCCAAACAAAATCAGATACACGATCAACACGCTTTATTACAATTGGGTCAAGCTTTAGCGGCGGTAGTGATGCTGTCGGCCAGCATCAAATACAAAGGCTCGATGATTCTCCAGGCGCAAGGCAATGGCGCGTTAAGAACCTTAGTGGCGCAATCCACCCATCAACGTTTTATCCGCGGCCTTATCCGCAGTAATGGCGAAGTGGCCGAAGGCTCGCTGCCGGACATGTTCGGCCAAGGCCGCTTGGTGCTAACGATTGAGCCGGAAAACACCGAACCTTACCAAGGCATTGTAAGCTTGGAAGGCAACAATTTGGCCGAGGCGCTGGAAACCTATTTTCAGCAATCCGAACAGCTGAATACCCGCCTTTGGTTGTTTGCCGATCCAACCCAGGCCGCGGGCTTGTTATTGCAGGAATTGCCGGATCAAAAAGGCTTTGTAACCGATTGGGAACGCATTGAAATGCTGGCCGGCACAGTAACCGGGCAGGAAATGCTGACACTGAACTGCGAGTCTATGCTGCACCGCTTGTTTCACCAGGAGCAAGTCAAGCTGTTTGCGTCTGAACCGGTTAGTTTTAAATGCTCATGTTCAAAACAACGCATTGAAAGAACTTTGCGGATTTTAGGCAAAGCGGAACTTGAGTCTATTTTGCAAGAGCGCGGCGCCATTGAAGTCGATTGCGAGTTCTGCGGCGCGCATTTTTTATTCGACAAAGTAGATACAAGCCTATTGATGTCGAAGGATACCGTCATCAATGAATCACAAACCCGCCATTAACTGATGTTGCCTTACTTTTTGAATAAAAAAACGCGTCTGCTGGCCGTTATCATGTTGTCGCTATCGCTGTCGGGCTGCCTATATTGGATTAGGGCTTACCAGACTTACGTACAAATGGGTGAATTCGACCGCTATTTTAAGGTTGGGGTAACCGATAAATTCACCTTGCATTTTAATGAGCCGATTATGTACAGCGACGATTTTATCGCGCTGGCCAAACTGTTTCCCAGCGAGAACAACGTAACAGCCAGTGGGCGTGAGTTCCGCTATTGGTTTCGTAAAGTCGATAAAGACAATACGGTGTTGAAACCTGAAATCAAGTTTTATTCGGAATTGCAATTTAATCAGGAACAGAAAATAACCGCGTGGTCGTTTTCACCGTTGTTTTTGGAAATTGCGCCACCGGAGTTTCTGGAAATCTCCTTACGCTCCCTGGGCGGCGCCGAAATTAACAAGGAAACCAAGCAGCTACGCGCCAGCCCCGCGTTTACCAGTAAGATTTCCGCTGAATTGCCCAAAAAGCAAACTGTGTTAACCAAGCTGGGCCAGCCTTTGGAAGTTTCCGAGGATAATGAAAATGAAATCTACATGTACCATTTTCAATTGGAGACTTACGGCATTGAAAAAGGTTATGAAGACCGGGCTTTGAGTGAAATCAAACTGAGTTTCGATAAGTCCAATCATGAGCTGGTCAAAATGGCCGGCAGTTTTGCGGGTTTAAAGGTTTCCATTAATTACCGCAAGTTTCAGGAACAAGCGCCGGAAAATCAGAAACAGGCGAAAAACTGAAAGTGGTTGGCATCCTGGAAAATTGCAACCGAAGCGAATGACTATAACAACCATTAAAACGGAAATTTTCCCATAGCCAAAGCCGTTGTAAATTCCCACAATAGAGGCTTTTGCCGGTTATGAGCCTGCGTTACCAGATCAATTTAAGAATACTGTTGTGCCTAAGCCTGATTGTATTGGTTGCGGGGCCGATTACGCTATGGCAGGCCAGAGAGTCGGTAAGCCGGGAGGTGGCGTCTTCGGTTAATTTGGCGGCGCAACTGATCAAACTGAATTTTACCCCGTTACAACCTGGCAGAGTCGATATTGACCATTGGCTGCCCAATTTTATCTCCCTGGAACAAACCCGGCATTTGAAAATTCAGCTAAAAAAGCCGGACGGTCAAGTTGTCAAATTCACGTCCGGCCGCAAAGCCGGCCAGCCGAATCCGCCGCCGCAATGGTTTGTAAGCTGGGTTTCCGCCGCCTATCCCGCCATGGAGCAGGCCTTGATCACGACGGACGGCAGTACACTGACCTTAAGCATTTCCGCCGACCCTTTCGATGAGGTCTGCGAAGCCTGGCGGGAAAGCCAGGATTTTTTCGGTACCTTGGCGTTAATGGCTATGCTCATTCTGACGGCGGTCAATCTGCTGTTCAATACCACTTTAAAATCGATCAATATTATCGTCCAAGGCCTGGAAGCTATCGAGCAAGGCGATTACCAACATAAATTGCCGGATTTCGCCACTTCGGAATACCAAAGCATTGCTAAAGCCATTAATCACATGACGGCGGTATTGCATGCCGCCAACCGGGAAAACCGCGCATTGGCTTCACATTCGCTTGAGATTCAGGAAGATGAACGCAAGCGTTTGTCGCAAGAGCTGCATGATGATCTTGGTCAGTCATTGACCGCTATCAAAGTGATGGCGGTGGCGCTAAAACAAAATCCTGCCGATAACACGAAAATTCCCGATACCATCGTGGAAATTTGCGATCATCTGATCGGTGTGGTGCGCTCCATGATGCGCAATTTGCATCCGTTGGTGCTTACTGAGCTGGGGCTTAAGGCCACGCTGGAAGATTTAGTGCATTATTGGGCGGCCAGACAACCCGGTTTGCGGGTGATGCTGGAATGTCAGGACAATGTCGACGAACTCGAAAACAAGACCGCCATCCAGCTGTTTCGCATGGTGCAGGAAGGCATTACCAATATCGTTCGCCATGCCCAGGCCAACCAAGCGGTTATCACTTTAACCGTGAGCCGTTCCGGCAGGCAAAAAGTCCTTAAATTAATAATAAGCGATAATGGTCAAGGCTGTCCGCCGGATCGCTTAAAAGCCGGTTTCGGTTTGCTAGGCCTTAGGGAACGCGTTAAAAGCATGGGCGGCGATTTTAAAATAAACTCGCAGCCCGGCGCGGGCTTAAGCATTTCAGCCGAGATTCCTGTGTCATGACCAAAGTAAAAATCATCCTGATCGACGACCACGCGGTGGTGCGCGCCGGTTTTAAACTGTTGTTGGCGGGAAATCCGGCTATTGAAGTGGTTGGCGAAGCCGAGCGCGGGGAAGCGGTTTGTCAGCTATATCAGGATACGCAGCCCGATGTCGTGGTGCTGGATTTGTCCATGCCGGGAATCGGCGGGTTGGAAACCATCAGGCGGTTATGCGGGCGCGATCCCGGCGCAAAAATTCTGGTGTTCAGCGTGCATGACGAAATGGTTTATGTAGAGCGCGCAATAGCGGCGGGTGCTAAAGGCTATATCACCAAAAATTCGGCGCCGGCCATTCTGGCTGAAGCGGTGCAAAAAATCGCCCAGGGGCGCACTTACCTTGAAGCCGGCTTGAATCAAGCCGGCTTATCTCAGCTGGAAGATTGCCGCCAGTTGATTGCGTCTTTATCACCCCGTGAATTTGACGTTTTCCGTTTGTTGGCCAGCGGTATGACCGTGCATAAAGTTGCCGACGAACTGTGCCTGGGCTATAAAACGGTGGCCAATTACAGCACCCAAGTCAAGGCCAAACTCAATGTCGGCACGTTGGCGGAACTGGCCAGAGTTGCTATTGCCCTGGGGGTTATCGAAAGTTGACGGCTACAAGCTCAACACGCGGAACTCACCGCTAGGCAGGCTACGCTGCCAAATGCGGTCAAATTCTTCACTTAGCTGCCGGTTGCGGGCCGGCGCGCACTGGCTCCAGCGGCCCTGATAGCGGTTGTTGTCGAGCCGGAACAAATAACCGTCACGGTCATTGGCTATAAAAGCCGAAGGGTACTGCATATCTTCCACCTCAACCGGTTGCCGAAAAATAAATTTGGACGGCAGTTTCTGTGCTAACTCAACCAAGCCATGGCCTTGCCCGTTTACCGCAACGGGGTTCAACAAAATGATTTGGGCCAGATTGTCACGGTTGCCGGTGGCAAACGCTTTAAAGGCTTCCAGAATGGCTTTTTGCCCGTACAGCCCGGCTTCAAGATCCGGTGTCAGCAGAACCAGCTTGCGCCGGGCTTGGCGGATAATTTGCAGGCAAGCTTCGGCAGTTTGTGCCAAGGTCTCAATAGCGTTGGTTTCAGCCGTTTTACCAGGGATAGTGCCGGTATTGTGGCGCGGCGGTTTTGTCAGCAGTTTCAAGGTCAGCGGCAAACTTAAACTATCGCCGGTTAGCCGGTCGTAATCGGCCATGAAACCGGCTTTTTGAAAAAATCCGGCGCTGGTGACCGGCGCGTTGACTTTAAGATCGGTCAA
>PERF01000056.1 GCA_002928495.1 Methylobacter sp.
AAAATTAAATACTTACGTTAGTCCGATAGATTTTTTTATTCCGACGGGACACTGTCGGGACACTTCAAAAAAATAAACCACAACAAACCGCAAATGAACAGGCCGGGTTTTTTATAGAAAAACGCGCCTTACTCACACCAGCTAAACCCGCTAAATTCATCCTCAACCACCACATCACTGGACTGGCAAAAATAACCAGAATCATCCGCTTTTTATTTTCAAATGCCCCATAAGTGTCCCATTTTTGTCTTTATAGAAATAAAATTAAGTTTGTACATATAGTTAAATAAAATAAGCACGGGATATATTATCCCGTATTGCTGTTTTTTGCGTATTGTTGTAGCATTTAACTGAAGCAAAGAAACGGGCCTGAAGGTGTACCACCACCAACAGACCCTAACCACCACTTAACAAGCAGGGTTAAGCAATGGCTACCGCAAATTATACAGCCATTGCCCCAAGGGGTTTATATGGCAACCATCGAAACACGCACCGCCGAAACCGGCGATAAATCCTACCGCGTAAAAATCCGGTTGAAAGGCTACCCGACCCAATCCGCCACCTTTGACCGGCTAACCGATGCAAAAAAATGGGCAGCAGCTACAGAAAGCGCAATTCGGGAAGGCCGACACTTCAAAACCGCCGAAGCTAAAAAGCACACCGTAGCGGACATGATAGACCGCTATCTATCCGGCGTAATTCTCACCAAAGAACAAGACGAGCATATAGGCTTACATTTAAGACGCTGGAAAGATGAAATCGGCTTTATGGTGCTTGCCGATGTTCAGGCTGACACCATTACCAAGATTAAGGACAAACTGCTTAATGAAACTGTCCGAACCGGAAAAAAACGCAGTCCGACGACGGTGCTTAAATACATGGCTTCATTAAGCACTGTTTTTACCACGGCGGTTAATGATTGGAAATGGGTTGAAGATTCGCCATTACGGACAATCAAAAAGCCGAAACCAGCGCGGGGCCGGGTACGTTTTCTGGACGATGACGAGCGGCAACGGTTCTTGAACGCCTGCAAAGACTCAAGCAACGAATGGCTTTATTTATGCGTTATTCTGGCGTTATCAACGGGTATGCGGCAAGGCGAGTTAATGGCGCTTAAGTGGCCGAATGTAAACCTTAAAGACGGATTCATCATTTTGCATGAAACCAAAAACGGCGAACGGCGGCGGGTTCCCTTAGCCGGTCATGGTTTGGAATTGTTACGCGAGCATGCCAAGATTAGGCGGCTTGATACCGATTTGCTTTTTCCCGGCAATAGCCATAAAGACAAACCGATAGACCTTAGAAAACCTTTTGAAAACGCCTTAAAAGCGGCTGAAATTAAAGACTTTCACTGGCATGACCTCAGACATTGCACAGCATCTTATCTAGCCATGAACGGCGCAAGCCTGGCTGAAATAGCCGAGGTTCTAGGCCACAAAACTTTAGCTATGGTCAAACGATACGCCCACCTTTCAGACGGCCATGTAAGCAATGTGGTGGCTAGTATGAACGCTAAAATCTTCGGGGGTGCGTAATGACTGAATTGAAAACTGCAGAACAACTATTAGACGAGATTCTTTCAGGCGAGCAAGAACCAACTACCTCTGAATACGAAGCTGCTTTTATTTATGGGTGCACACAAGCGGATATAAGTGAAAACGTCACCAACCCCGATTGGTGTTCTTGGTTAGGTTTACCGGAATGGACGCCCAAACAAGCCGTTTGTTTGCTATATAACATTAACCCGCTTGAATACGATAAGATTAAAAACAATCAACAAATTCATGTGCTACAAGAGCACGCTGCCTTTAAAGGCAACATGTCCCCCTACCAGTGGCAACAGTTTGGAATTGAACAAAAACTACCTTTCCCACGCCAGATAAGAGACATTGGAAATCCTGTGGTCGAATTACAGGCCGAAGCAGTTATGGACACAACCATACTTGATGAAGTAGTAGCCCAAACAGGAAAAACTAAGCAGCAGCTTGTCAAGATGGCAAGTGAGGGGAGCATATCTTTGTATTGGAGATCCCCCAAGCTGTCTGTTGAATATTTTCAGTGGTATCAATCAGGCGAAAATGAGCAGAAGCAGTTTAGATTAGGGAAAAATGATAGCCCTATATCTTTTAAATTGCCCGTTGAATTTTTAAAAAATGTACTAGCTGAAGGATTAGATAGTGATTTTAAATTAAGCAGACTTGAATGCGAAGAACCTGAATTTGCAAATTCGTTAAAGGCTAATACACATACTTCAGATATTCCAAAAGGCATTGTTTTTGAAACATATTGCAATTTAAAACCGCCAAGAAGCTTTAAAGAAATGCCAGCAATAGAAATAACGGATGATGATTTCAGAAAGATTCAAAATGGTTTAGTTCAGCAGAAAACCGAAGCAGTTGGGGGTGTTGTCCAGCCCGACACGAGGAACTGTCTCAAGCCATCAGGGCTTCTATCTTTGCCAAGTCGGCAAGATGATTGGGTTTCTGTGATTGACGACACAGTCAAGGTATTACATGACGAGATGTCGAAAATGCCAAATGAGGTTCAAGTATGGGGGCGAATGGCTACCAACCCACCACAAGGTTACAAAGTAACAAGCGGCAAGGACAAAGGCGACCATTGCTTGAATATAACAGGAATCGATCCGTTATCTAGGAGTGCGTTTTCAAAAAGATGGAAGAAATACACCAGTAGCGCCCAATAAGCCCTAATAACGGATATTAAGCCCCGCCACAGTTTCAACACTTGCTTAAGGAAAATAATTGCCTCAGACCGCAAACGACAACAGTTTGCGGCGGTTCACTCAACCTGAATTTATGAGGCAACTTATGACCGAAACAAAAACACACGTCCCCGAGCAGCCGAGCCGTCTAATACCGGTACCAAAATGGAACACTTACCATTCCTGGCCGCCGCATGGAGGGTTGCGCCATTTAATTTTTAATGCCGAAACAAACGGATTTAGCAAAGCGTTTAAACGTGTCGGGCGTCGCGTACTGGTCGATGAACGGGAGTTTTTTCGCATCGTCGACGAGCAAAACCAAGGCGGTGCAAAATGAGAACCCCTACATTCCCACGCCCAGAAACACTTGCAGCCCGCGTCGGGATGCGCCTAGTAACCGGGCAGCAACTCACCCATCGCGATTTCCAGAACGAAACGGCAAGCTATCGCTTGAGCAGCTATATTGAAACGCTAAGAAATCGTCACGGCTGGCCTATTGAAACAAAGACGGAAACATCGCCCACAAACGACCCAGTAGGCAGAAATGCGGTTTATGGCCGATACCGCCTAGAGCCTGAGTTTTTAGGGATTTTAAGGGCCGAAATGGGGGATCGACTCGACAACTTCATTGAAGCAGTTAAGCGGTTCGAAGCGAAGGGGGCCAAATGAACAAGCCAAATCAGGCCGCCCGGTACAGCAATACCAAGGCGGCCATAAAGCAAAATTTGAGCGTCAATTATATCAAAAGCGCAATCAACACGTTAGATTTTTACCGCCACGAATTACATAACGCGCCGCTTAAAAAACATGGCTGGAATGACGGCGGACTTTGCCCGTTCCATAGCGACAACAAGCCCGGCAGTTTTCGCGTCAATTTAATTACTGGCGCGTTTAAATGTTTTGCATGTGGGGCGGCAGGATCTGATGTTATCGCCTTTGCTATGGCTTTGTATGGGCTTGAATTCGTCGAGGCTTTGGCAAAGCTAGTGGATGATTGGGGGCTTTGATGAATATACCCCAAGCACATAACGGTAAGCCGTTAGTCCAGGCCTGGACTTATTGCGCTAAGGACGGCAAGCCCTTCGGCGTTGTCGGGCGCTATCAGAAAGGAAGCGACAAAAAAGACATCGTGCCATTTTTCAAACGCAACGGCGCAAGCTGGGCGGCAGGTATCGAGTTAAGCCCGCGACCTTTGTTCGGCCTGGATAAGTTGGCAACACAAACGAAAAACAAGGACGTTTTAATCGTTGAAGGCGAGAAAGCAGCGGCGGCCCTGCATAGTATCGGTGTTTGCGCCGTTACTTCATTAGGCGGCAGTCAAGCGGCCACAAAAGCCGATTGGACACCGTTAAATGCCTTTCAGCGGGCCGTTATACTGCCCGACAACGATGAGCCCGGCGAACAGTATGCCAAGGATGTTTACGCGGCGCTAATGTCCCTGGAATCGCCACCAGAGGTTAGGGTCGTCAGATTGTCCGGATTGCCGGGAAAAGGCGACGTTGTTGATTGGTTACAGAATCACGCACCAGACTGGGACGGCTACCAGCCTTTTCCTGAATCTGAAAGGACATGGGTGCATTCAGAACTCAAAGCTGAACTTAAAAAATCGGAACCAGTACAGCAAGAGTGGGGTTTAGCCGGTTTAGCTGGTTCACGCTCTGGTGTTTTTGATTGGGAAAAACCCAACGAAATCGAAACCAAAACGCCACACGTTCAAGCATTACCGCCTGAGCTGATGCCGGAACCCTTGCGGCCTTGGCTGGCGGATGTGTCCCACCGCATGCAGACACCCCCGGATTTTTCCACCGTGTCGGCTTTGGTCATTGTCAGTTCCATCATTGGTGCGGGTTGCGCAATCAGGCCGAAACATTTTGATGACTGGGAGGTTATACCGAACCTGTGGGGCGCGTGTATCGGGCGGCCTTCGGTAGTCCTGAAATCGCCCAGCATGGGAGAAGCAACCAAATTACTTGACCGATTACAGGCCGATTATGGCGAACGCTACGAACAGGAAAAGGCTGGGGCAGAGTTTGACGGACTTGCAACTAAAGCCATGCTGGATGATGTGAAGCAGCAATTGTCGAAGGCTGGAAAGGGGGCGGGCAAAGACCGCGTCGTTAATCCTGATGATATTGCCAAACTCAAGGCTGACTATGTGGAGCTGACCCAAAACGCCGCCCCGGAACCTGTCCGGCGATTATTCAAGACCAATGAAACCAGTATCCAAAGCATGACGCTTTTACAAAGTCAGAACCCGCGCGGCGTGTTGGTTTTCCGGGATGAATTAACCGGGTTGCTGACCAAGTGGGATAAGGAAGATGGAGCCGACGAACGCGCCTATTTTTTGGAAGGCTGGAACGGCAATGGCGCTTATACGGATTGCAAGATAGGCCGGGGTATAACCGATGCAAAACAAATTTGCATAAGCTTACTGGGCGGCATACAGCCCGACAAGTTAAAGCGGTATTTGTATCAAGCCATGCAAGGCAATAATGATGGCCTGATGCAGCGGCTACAGCTTGCGGTCTGGCCGGATGAGCCGGAAGACTGGGAACTGGTCGATGACTGCCCCAACAAGGCTGATAAGCAGCGTGCTTATGGCATTCTGCAAACCCTGTCTGAAATGGATTTTACCCAGTATGGCGCAATGCAAGGCGAATATGACGACCGGCCTTATTTTCGTTTTGATGGTGCGGGGCAAGCCATATTTAATCAATGGTTGACGGAATTGCAAACCGTTAAATTGAAGCAAGAAGAAAACCCGCTGATGGTGGAACACTTGGGAAAGTTTCGTTCACTGATGCCAAGTCTTGCCTTGATATTCCATTGCATCGATATTGCCGACGGCAGGGTTAGCGGTAATGTATCAGTTCAGGCGGCCAATTTAGCAGTTAAATGGTGTAAATATCTGGAAAGCCACGCTAGGCGGATTTATGCCATGGCCCAAAACCTGGAACATGAAGCAGCGGTAAGACTGGCTGACAAGATAAAAGGTAAGGCTTTGCCTAGTCCGTTTACCCCCAAGTCAGTCTATGACAAAGGTTGGCACGGGTTGAAAGACCGGCGCGAAGTCGAAGCGGCCTGCAACATCCTTATTGATGAAAACTGGCTGATGATGGAGCGCAAACCGGTTGGCAAATTGGGCGGGCGGCCACCATTGCCGAGCTATCACATTAACCCGGTTTTTCTATGAAAACACGCCTACCATGAACCTGCTAAACCTGCTAAACCCCTTATTAACCAGTTTAGCGGGTTTAGCGGGTTTGGGGTGTAGACATTTTCAATAAATGAGGATTTTAGAAGATGCCTGAAGTTATTGCATCATGTGTGAGAATTTATTTAACGGTAAGTGTCTTGCGCAACGATTTAAGTCGGTTGACGGCATCCCAAGACGTTGTACCGATTTTGTTGCTAAAGACTAGTTTTTGGCGGGTTAAAAGGTGGAAAAATGGCAAATGATTATCCCGTTGAGATAGACGGTCAAACCGGCGAAGTTGAAGCCTTACCCCCGCAGAAAGGCCAGCGTTATCGCTGCAAGCTGGACACGTTGCAGGATGTAAAGCGCGAGATGGCAAAAGTTTATAGAGAGTCCAGGTCGGACTTGATTGACCCGGCAGCGGCTACAAAGCTTGTTTGGATGTTGCAAGCGGTCGGCAAAGTTATTGAGAGCAGCGACCTGGAAAAGAGAGTCGAAATTTTAGAGGAGCGTAACAAATGAGACTTGAAAGCAGAGTGGATAAATTAGAAAGCAGAATGCCATCAGAGCCAATGCACTGGATAACGTTGGTTGTGCCAATTGGTGCTACCCAAGAAAGCGCCCTGGCAAAATGGAGGGAAGAAAACCCCGATGAACCTGAGCCGGTAAATATTATTTATCGAATCTTAATATAGGCTACTTGGGACGAAGGCCGGTAAAGCCATTGAGAGCAGCGACTTGGAAAAACTTATTGAAGCATTGGAGAATCGCAAATGAACGTGAAGACACGATTAGAAAAACTTGAGCAAGTGGCAATGACTTCGGCTGCAAGAAAATCAGTTGAGGAAATGACGGACTATGAGTTATTGGCCATAGTTCGGGACGGGGCAAATGAAGACGGCTTCCATTTTCCTGAGAGGGCAGAAGAATTGCCGGATGATGAATTGACAGATTTGCTACGACGGTACATCCAGTTTTTAAAAGACAATGGACTTAAATAATTTTAGCAAGGTGCGTGCAGCTTTAGCGGGCAATTGTTTCTGCAAGCCTTTTTAATTAAGTAGACAGTTTTATAGAAACTGTTTCCCAATAATGAATAACGAAACGCCTAGCATGATTTAATGCCAATATGCGATAAACACTTTGTAATAAATAGGTTATAAGCAGGCATAATTATTGATATAGGTACTGTTAACTCATAGCAGCATGTGACTTTGCAACGAACTGGCCGTAAACCCGCCAGCCGCTATAGCTTCGAGCGAGCAGCTGCACGACCGGGTTATCACATCGAGAGTTATGTTAGTCAGGCGGCTAAGTTTCTGCCGTCTAAATTAATTAGTAAGAGGTGTGTGGGTTTTTATATGGGACACTAATGGGACACTTGCAGATAAATAGTGGTAGTAAACAGCAACAAGTGGCAAGCAATGAAATAGGTTAATAGATTGATTTAATTGTTATTGTTTGTTGTATGGTTTTGTAGGTTATTGATTCCAAGGGATTCATAACCCCGGGGTCGGTGGTTCAAGTCCACCTATCGCCACCAATATAATCATCTTTTAATCACATCATTAAGTTTGATTTTTGGGTTTTTTATATGCCCAAATTTTCAAGTCAAAAATCTAATCCCCCCCAAAAATCAGCAATTTTGTGTCAAAAACTCTTTGAACTAACTCCTGTTAGACTGTAAGCGCCGCCAGACTACGGGAAACGGCTAATTTAACCGCATCAGGTGTTGTCAGCGGAAAAAACGCTGTTAAAGAAGACAGGTCGCAGGAAAAATACCACCATAAAATAACCAACCTGCGCATACGAAACCAGGGCGGCTGATTGAAATCGGCCTCAGAATTAAAGCGATGGTCAGGAAAACAATCGATTCGCGGCGAGTTGTTTTACATGGCTGGTTTTGTCTCTAAAAACTAGAAGGTGAATATCGCATCAAAAATTAACAAGGTCTACATCCGGCGCTTAAACCCTATGTATATATTTGCCGGTAGTGAAATCCTAAAACAGCAATGGTTAACAGCAAAATTATGGTTAATAAATTCATTTTAATCAGACAACAATTTCGACATACTTTAAAATTAGGCAATTGAGTCAGCCGGATAATTTTTTGATATATTAAACAAAGTTATTTAACGGTTTTCAGGCTACAAGAACCAATAAGCTAAATAACCGCAATCGCTTTTCCTGAGGGTAAATATGAGTAACAGAACTATTCAACCGCTAAAATTTGGTGATGAAATCATTTATGTCGAAGTCTCTGAAGTCGAACAAAAAGGAGACTTACCACAAAAGGAAAACCGGCAAGAAAATGTAAATGCCGCAGAAACACTAAATAAAGTTATTGATGCGGGAACTCAAGTTCATAACACCATAAAAGGCCTATGTTCAACCCTTCAAGAAGCTGTTAAAGACTCCCAACCCGATGAGTGGTCGCTAGAAATTAATCTTGGCATAAAAGGTACTGCAGGAATTCCTTTTGTAACGCAAGGTGAAGCCAACGGGGCGGTAAAAATTACAGCGACATGGAAAAAGAGTGATAGTGCTCAAAAGTCGCCAAGTTAACTAAGTTAGATAGTATTTTCTCATGGCCGATAATTCATTTGAGCCAAAAGGTGCGATTGCCGGTGTTTGGATCTCAGAATTTACTGACCTAAATCCAAATGGCAAAGAAAAAGCAAACGGTACTGCATTTTTTATTTCACCTTCATTGTTAGTAACGGCTAAACATGTTTTACAGGATAAGAATGGTGGCTGGCATAAGGGATTACATTTAACCCAAGTTCCCGACCAATACCGTGTTGATTTCGACAAAAAAAATATTCATTATCACGAAACACTAGATATTGCCTTAATTGAATTGGATCATTTTTTTAATAAAAATTTCTTTAAAATTGATTTTTCGAAAAGGGGTTATACTCATGATAATAAATACCGTGTAAATATTTATGCTTTTGATTGTGATGCTAAAGCTTTTGCTTCTGAAGATAATTATAAAGTTAACAAACTAGATCAAGAGTTTGGACAATTTACCATCCCTACTAGTGTCAAGAAAGGTTACAGTGGCTGTGCTGTAACTTTAAATACTGATATAGAAAATATTATTGGAATTATAGTCGCCAGGAATAAACAGCATGAGCCTGAGTCTTTTATTTTACCATTATATTTATGCAAAGAGTGGCTGCAAAACCTAAATCAAAAAATCAATGACGAACATTTGGCGTCTTATCTAGCGCCGAAAATAGTTAATTATATCCAGACAGATCAAATAAATAACAAAATAAAACTATTGGCGAAATTTATCGGGCGTCCTGAGTCAGCTTATCTTCATGTTGTCAAAGAGTTTCAACAAAACCGAATTGTTAAAGCCTGCCTTTGTTTGCATTCATCAAATGAAAATGTGCCAATGGATTTTGCCATAACGCTTAGAGCACGGATAAACAATGTGAGTTTGGAAAAAATAGATTTGGCGCAATTGGAAAAACTAAACCTTGATGACTGCTATGTGTTGGGAGCTGATTCCTGGGCATTTGACGAAAATAATCAGGAAAACTTTTCTTCTAAAGAGAAGTTCATTTACGAGTGTATTTCAGGAATTAGTAAAGAGTTAAAGATACCGGAAGCAAACATATCTGAACCGGGTTACCAGGGAAGACTATATGATGAGATAGTCAATGCTCTAAAGCATATAACAGAACCCAAAATATTAATTTCGGAAGCAAAAATCAGCGAAAAGAAAAGTTTTTTTAAATTTATGAAAAACCGGAAAATTCAAAAAATTAAAGAGCGGTTCGAATGGATTCAAGAAATTAACAAAGAGTTTGAGCTTAGGGCTGCTAAACAACCCAAGGGACAGACTTTTATGCCCTTGGTCTTACTATTTTTTATACAAGTTGATAAATCCTTACTCTCCAAGGCTAATTGCCATTGTTTTAGCCTGACTGATATTTCGGAAACAAGTTTTGATAAATGGCGTACACCTATTGTTAACTATTTCAAAGCCGATTTATACAATCGGCTAGAAACAATAAAACAAAAAATCACCCCATCACTGACTTACAAACAATTCCTAGAACATATCGAATCGGCTTTCAGCACAGGAAAATCATGATGAGCAAATTGCGCTTCACTTTTAAGGGAACCGGCAAGGATATTAACCCGCAGCTACCCAACTGGCCGAATTTAGCACGGTTATTAATAGATAAGCTTGATGATCCGGCGGATTATTTTGTCGAAGATGAAGGTTTAATCGCCGCAGTTAATACCGCTTTAACCCTAGGCATGCCATTGTTATTGGCGGGGGAGTCCGGCGTGGGTAAAACCCAGTTAGGCTACCGGATCGCCTATGAACTAGGTTGCGGCCCGATTTTTTTCTCGGTTAAATCAACAACCGAGGCTCAAGACTTGTTTTACCATTTGGACCACCTGAGGCGTTTGCACGCCGCACAGGCCAATTCCACCATTGTCTTGTCCCATGTCACTGCCGAAAAGCTTAATTTTGAAACAACAGGTTTTGCGCAGCAACAAAAAGAAACCAAGTTATTGGACGTGCGCCGGTTTATCCGTTTTCAAGGCTTGGGCTTGGCCATTTTGCGAGCGATGTCGCCGGAACAATTGCGCGCTATGGGGTTGTGGGAACACGTCTGGCCGGAGAATGAACGGCATTCGGCAGACCATAAATATATCCAATACGGCCAGCGCCAGCCCTCAGTGGTAATTATTGATGAAATCGATAAAGCGCCTATGGACTTTTGCAATGATATTTTAGAGGAAATCAGGCGCTTACAATTTGTAGTCCCGGAATTGGATAATACGCCCTTATCTATTTATCAAAACCCCAAATCGCCTACAGAAGGCGAAAAGCAATACCGCCCGCAAATTATCATTACCAGCAACACGACCAAAAGTTTGCCGGATGCCTTTTTAAGGCGTTGCATTTACTACCAGATGCTTCCACCAACTCAAGAACAACTAATAAAAATAATAAGCCAACGGCTTATCAATAAAGAAAGTTTGCCGGTTAAACTGGACACGGAAACGCAAGAAAAATCCTTATCGTTTTACATTCATTTACGCGACGTTATCAGCGAAAAAAAACCATCAACGGCGGAGCTGCTGAGTTGGCTACTGAGTTTGCACGAACACAACTGCGGTTACCAAGAAGGCAACATCGAAGACAATACTTGGCTGCAATTAGCCCAATGTTGTTTGATAAAAACCGAACAAGCGCGCCGCCAATTTAACGATTATTACAATGCTTGGCGCAGTAACTAATTGCCCGGATGCCAGTGTTAACAGCCGAACAACAACGCTGGACATTACTACTAGAGCATTTGCAAGCCTTTCTCGCCCTATGGCAACAAGACCACGGCAAATTACATATTGACCAGCACAACCTGGTGTATCAGTTTTACGCGGATTGGCGGCAAGAACGGGAAGACCCGCTCAGCATAGAAGAATACGGCTTACGGCTAAGACCACTACTTTGTAAGGATGCTAACCAGCAAAGCCGGTTTATGCCCTTATGGCAATATAGCTGGGAGCTGCAGCAAAGACAAAATTCGCAAGTTTCAGAGTTTAAATATACTTTAAAACAGCCTGAAAATAGCTCGGCAAACTCAAACTTACAGGCAGAAAAAACCAAGCTAATCTCGCAAAATCCACTCGCTCGTTTTGCCTTGATCGGGCTTTTGCTAACGTTGACTTTAGGCTTATTAACCCAGTCATCGCTTATTCAGCCGGAAGCTCAAGATCAGGTGATCACCGAACCAAAAGAGCCTGACAAAAATAAGCCGAACACAGAAACGACACCTATCACCCACAACAATTCGGAACGTCCGTATTTAAAAACCATCTCCCAGCGCCCGCCGCCGGTACTGCAGCTCAACAGTGCCGAACAAAATCAGCTAGGTACATTACGGAAATGGGCTCTGTCAGTTGCAGCAGCCTTGGTTTTGGCGTTAATGTTGTTTATTTGGTGGCGCCGGCGGATAGGGTTTGAGCGACAACTAAGCCGTCTTAGTAAAAACCATCAGCAACTGTACCGTCAACTACCCGAATTCCAGTTTAGCGATGAGCTAATCCCAGGCTATAGCACGGCACTGGCCAAATTACGCTTTACCAAAGTCAGTCTTAACAAAATTCATTGGGGCAAAACAATTGCAGCAACGGTGCGACGCGGCGGCTTTACACAGCTGCGTTATCAAGACCGTTACCGGCAGTTGGATTTTGTCATCATCAACGAGAGCCGCCACCTGTATGATCAGGCGGCTAACTTTATGACAAGTCTGGCTGAATCAATAAGACAAGCGCAATTTAACCTGTACCGCTACGATTTTGACCGTCTGCCGGATTGGTGTTGGCTGGATGGTGTAAGAACCCGAAAACCGTTGCTATTGGAGCAAATATTAGCTAACCATCCAAACAGCCGGATATTACTGGTGACCAGCCATGACGTACTGTTTTACCGCTTTAGCGGCGAGCAGCAAGATTGGTTAAAAAGCTTGCTGAAACATCCCTTTTACCAATTAGTTTTACTGGATGAACCGGAGAAAGCCAAACAAATTAAATTGCAGCAACAGGATATACCTTATCGCATCATCAACCAGCTTAGCGATGCCGGCAGCTTATTGAATTTCGACAAGCCCGAATACCCACTGGCTGACAATAACAAAAAACCTGGCAACGCACCGTCGGCCTTCGATTCAGCCTGGCTAGGCAATCTTAGCCCCCACGACTTGAGCCCACTAATGGCTTGGATAAACGCCCGCATTAACGACGACGGGCTACGTTTGTTGCGGGTGTTGGCGATGTATCCAAAATTAGAACCCGCGTTAACCCTGGCCTTGTTTAAACACCTGACGGCAGCGCCAATACAGCGCCGATTGCACGCAAACGCCGCCGAAACCCTATCGCCGGCAACTTTACTAAAAACCATCACCTTGCCCTGGTGTCGGCAAGGGTGGCTGCCGCTGTGGCTAAGGCAAGCCCTGCTGAAGAACATCGATAACCAAGACTACAACCATTGCCGGCAATTTTTCCTGCGCTTATTCGACAATGACAGCCCGGCATTAAACGACGCGTCCACGCTGGCTATCCAAAAACCCATGCCGTTTTGGCAGCGTATTCCTCTTATTCAACACTTACGCCAACAAGCCGGTTATAGCAGCCCGCTACGCGATACTATTTTTACTCAGATTTTATTGTTTCCGCATAATCCCATAGAAACAATGCCGCTTGCCAAGCGCATGTTAAAAAACCTACCCAATGCTATTTTCAGTGTCTGGGGCTCGATTTTGGCCATGATGGGTGTTTTCTGCCTATGCATGACAGGCGTTTACGGCCTATGGCAGTGGCAGGGCGAAAACTGGGTAGGGCAACAGCTGCTGCAACCAAAACTCCGCCAGCATAATGCCATTACCGTTTTGATCCGTTATCGGTCTGAGGCTAAAGCATTAAGCGACTTAATGGCGGCGGGCATGAGCGCAGTAGGTTATAAAGTTGCAGCGGAGATTGACGAAAAACTGGTTAGCAATCGGTTAATTGCACCGGCCGATTTGCTGGGCGACCTACAGGCAACCGCCGTTTATTTAAGCTGGGGTAGCCAATTTAGCCAATTTAGCCAAGGCAGCAATTTTATCCTTGAAGTTGCAAACATGCCGCAAACAGGACAGAGCTTTCGAGATGAACGCCCGCTAGAACCAAATGTAAAAACCAACTATCCGGAGCCGGAAAAAATTTTCCGGCAACAGCAACCACAGCTTGATGTTAGCCAGCCAATAGTACCCAAAATGATCAGCATTGCGGCCGGCCAGTTTATGATGGGATCAGCTAAAACCGAGAATCCAAGCTACGATGATGAAAAGCCGCAACACCTGGTCAAGCTGGCCGCTTTTCAGCTTGCGGCCACGGAATTGACTTTTGACGAATGGGAGGTTTGCGTTAACGCAAAAGTCTGTCCGGAAGCCAACGACCGGGGCTGGGGGCGTGGTAGCCATCCAGTTATCTATGTAAGCTGGCACGATGCGAAAACCTATATTCAATGGCTAAACCAACGCTTGAAGCTAACAGGTGAAAACGCTTACCGCTTACCAACCGAAGCGGAATGGGAGTACGCCGCCAGGGCGGGGACGCAAACACCGTATTATTGGGGCGATGCCGATATAGATGCTTATGCATGGTATTCCCAAAATTCCAATGGCAAAACTCAAGCCGTAGGCCAAAAAACAGCCAATGCCTGGGGCTTGTACGACATGTCCGGCAATGTTTGGGAATGGGTGGAAGACTGTTGGCATGAAAGCTATGAAAACGCCCCTAGCGATGGCAGCGCTTGGCTAGACTCCAACGCAAAAGATTGCGAGCGGTCGGTTCGCGGCGGTTCGTGGTTCGTCAGACCGGAGAACTTGCGTTCCGCCAACCGGTACTGGAACACGGCGAATGGTGCGATCACCGGTTTCCGCCTCGCCAGGACGCATTAACTTTTTTCTTTTTTCTTTTTCCCTTTTCTTTAGCGGGGTGAAACCATGTCAGAAGCTAACCAAAGACAATTACCCATAGCGATCCATGATTGCCATCAACTTTTGGCCTGGATAATCCCCAAGTTGGATCAGTTTCCCAGAACCCGACGCTTTACCTTGGGTGAAAAATTGGAAAAGTTGTTGATGGAAGTCTTGGAGTATTTATTGGAGGCGGCTTACCAAAAGGGAGAAGTCAAGTTGCAAATGCTCGCCAGAGCCAATCGTAAATTGGCCGTGGCACGACATTTATGGCGGCTGGGCTTTGAATTAAAAAGCTGCTCATTTAATGCCTACAACCATGGCGCGGAATTAATGGTGAGCCTAGGCAAGCAAATTGGCGGCTGGCGCAAAGCAGCCGCGCACGGTGGTTAACATGGCTAAAACAGACAGCCTATGGTTACAATTAACAGCACCGGAAAATCTCTGGCTAGCTTATATTAAAGCCAGAAAAGGCAAAAGCCATCGGCCTGATGTGGCTCAGTTTAGTATGCAAGTGGAAATGGAATTGTTTGATTTACGGGAAGCCTTGTTAAGCGGTGACTATAGACCTGCCGATAGTTATGGCTTGCGTAAAGCCTTGTTTTCAGAGATAGTAATTAGCAAGGGCATGACTGAACAAGCGGTCGGTTCGCGGCGGTTCGTGGAACAACAAACCGGAGAACTTGCGTTCCGCCAACCGGAACAGGAACACGGCAAATGAAGCGAACAACAACACCGGTTTCCGCCTCGCCAGTACACCCAACCCCCAGAGCAGAACGCTATTGGTTACGGCTGTTAGCGGCGACTCTTCGGGTGTCCATTCGGTCATGTCCTGAACACACAAGGCTTAGGTGTGCGTCGAATAGAACGGCAAGGAACGTCAGCGCCGATGGCGTTTTAGCTGTCGGCGCACTTTTATGGCTGCTACTCAGCCCGGCTGGGCTTAAGGCCGAGCTAACCACAAAGCCGGTGCCCTCAACGGCTGCTAACGTATCCCCGCCTAACCCAACACCCGGCAGCGAAGTTAAAGCATTAACCAGCAAACCCTGTCAAATTAAACCTAACGCCGGGCCGGAGATGGTTTTGATTGCAGCGGGTAGTTTTAGCCAAGGCTCAACAAACGAGGATCCCGGCCATCAAGTCAGCATTGACTACCATTTTGCGATGAGCCGTTGTGAGGTCACGGTGGCGGAATTTCGCCAATTTGTTGAGGCCCAACACTATCAAACCGAAGCCGAAAAGAGGGAGGGTTGTTATATCTTCAATGCCAATAAAAAATCATGGGCTGCTGAGGCAGGTGCTTCATGGCAAAAACCGGGCTTTGAGCAAAGTGAAAATGACCCGGTGGTGTGTGTCAGCTGGAATGACGCAAAAGCCTATATCCAGTGGTTAAACGGTTACCTTAAATTGCCATCTGCAAAAGCCTACCGCCTGCCCACGGAGTCTGAATGGGAGTACGCCGCCAGGGCGGGGACGCAAACACTGTATTATTGGGGCGATGCCAGCCAGTGTGCTTATGCCAATAGTAGTGACGAAAGTTTAAAAAATAGCGAATTTGGCAAAAGCTTACCCGGTGATTGGATTTATGCTGCGTGTACGGACGGCTTTGCTGTTACTGCCCCTGTTGCTAGCTTTAAAGCCAATGCCTGGGGCTTGTATGACATGTCAGGAAACGTTTGGGAATGGGTGGAAGATTGTTGGCATGAAAGCTATGAAAACGCCCCTAGCGATGGCAGCGCTTGGCTAGACTCCAACGCAAAAGATTGCACGCGTTCGGTTCGCGGCGGTTCGTGGAGCTTCAATCCGGTGTACTTGCGTTCCGCCATCCGGGACTGGGTCACGGCAGATGTTGCGAGCAGCATCTCCGGTTTCCGCCTCGCCAGGACGCTTTAACTTTTTGCTTTTTTCTTTTTCCCTTTTACAACGATGTCGCCCTAGCCGGATTTGGTGTAGTGGTCAAGTTTTTTCGGACACCAAGATAGGTTGATAGTCTGCCAATAGTTGCTCATAAGCA
>PERF01000057.1 GCA_002928495.1 Methylobacter sp.
GGGCTTCGTGCCACTCTCTAGAGCGAGGTGGAAGCGTGGAATGGCCGGGAAAGAGTGGAATGTGGTCCGGAATGGCCACTTCGGGTGACTGGCGAAGTCCGCAGGAACCCCCAAGAACACACGGGAACCGGCGCCATCAGGCAAGAAAAAACCCCAACCGAGAACGATTGGGGTTTCAAAATTGGTGGAGGCGGGGGGAATTGAACCCCCGTCCGTAAGCACTCCACTGTAAGCTCTACATGCTTATCCCGCGCTTTTAATTTAACTGTTGACTACCCGTCGGGCCAAGAGGATCAACAGCGGTTCCGATTGGGTTTAGCGCTGCCAGCTACGGACGAAGCCTTGACGCGATCTTATGTAAAATGATCCCTGAGCGTCCCCGAAAGGACTCTAAACGCATAAGCACATTTAGTCAGAGAAGTGGTGCAGGTTTTAAGCTGCTAAGGCCACTGAGTAGTTTTCGTCGTTTGCGAATACTTAGTTTCTGTAGGATTTACGAGGTGTACAGTCCTCGGCATGCACTTAAAGCTTCGCTACCCACGTCGAAGCCAGATCGCCCCCGTGAGACTGTCAATTCTAATCTATGACCGCGTATGTTCCAAGATAATTCCGGTCTGCTGTTATTTTTTATGCGACAAGAGCACGCGTTTTAAAGCGGAATGTTCGGCAACTTCGGGTAAGGGCTCGCGGGCGTCACAAAAACTGGCGAGTTCGGCGAGCAGATACAATTGCTGCTGGTGTTGCTCGCGGATGTTGCGTAAGCCCTGCTCCACTTCCGCGTCGATTTGCGCCAGGCCCTGAGTTAACCCGCGTTGCAGACCTTTTAAGGCAGTGTTTTTGATGGAGGGCTGCAATTTTTTCAGCATAAAAAACGGCAACAACCAGCTTAACGCGATCAGCAAAGTGCTGTGTATGGCGAAATCGACACCTAGATAATGCGCTTCCACACCTTGCCGACTGCTTTGGTAATAGCCGGTCAGGACTTGGTAACTGGCCCAGCCGATTGATGCTAGCGGCAAGATAATTTCACCGATGCGTAATAGTTTCAGCGCGCCCCGCTGCAGCCAGTTGCCGGGCATAGCCAGAGCCTGCCGGGCCGCAAGGCCGGTTTGCGTGCGCATGATGTTTGCTGCCTTGTTTCTTAACGGTTGCAGTTGGTGCTTGATTGGCAATGCCGGTATGCCCAGCTGGCCGGCAGCGAGGATAAACTCGTCCAGACCGTCATTAAAACGGGCATTGGCCCAATCGTCCCAGATTTCGGCTTTCACCGGCTGCGTGCTAGTGGCTGGATTGCCGACCAAATCGGCGGCATGCCGGGCGTAGTAATCGGCAAGTTGCTGTATCGGCCAGTTGAATCCTTGCGCCAGCAGTTTGGCGGTTGTTTGCCATTGGCTTTGCCACAGCGATGATAATGCTTGCGCGTGCTGCTGCGCGCCCAGCTCCAAGGCTTGAGCCTGCAAAACCTGTTTTAAGGCATTTTTGCGCGCCTGCAGGTTGGATTGCTGAAGTTGTTGAATATTATGGCTCTCGGCCAGGGATAAGATCATGCGCTCAAGTTCGGTAAATTCATCCGCTTGTGCTATGTCCGTGCAACTGGTTTTAAAAATTACCGGGTCGTCAAAGCCGGCTTGACCGAGTTGTCGCTTGAAATCCTGTAATTGAGCGACATCTCCCCTGTCCCACTGATTAAGCACAAACAGCCAGGCATGCCGGCCGCCCTCGGCCAGAAGCAGGCGCCAGGCTTTTTCGTCGCGGTAACGTTCGGGGCTGACGACATAGATCAACACATCTATATGCGGCAGCCATTGCAAAACCAGTTGCTTGTTATGCTGTTCGGTGCTGTCGAAATCGGGCATATCCAGCCAAATAATGTGCTGTTTGCCGTCGTCATCGTGTCTTGCTGTATTCACGCTGGCAACCGGCAGCTGCTCGGGTAAATGCGGGATCACCACGCGCTGGTGATGGTACAAAGTCACTTCATGCGAGGTCGGCCTTTCAACGCCGGTTTTGGCGATAGCTTTACCGGCCAGCCGATTTAACAATGAACTCTTCCCTACCCCGGTGCCGCCCATGAACGCCACCAAAAGCGGTCGCCCTGAGCTCAAATCGAACAGGCTTTCCGGCGAGCGGCTGTCCAGATGCTCAAAAGCTTGCGCCGCCGTGTGCTGATCCAGCCGGCTGCAACGCTTCCGCCGCCCAAGTTTGACTGAGGTGAACCAGTTCAGAATAATCGTAAGCCATGGCGTTTGTCTTTGAGTTTAAGTTCGGCAGCGTCCAACTGCGCTTTGGAAATATTAAAAGCTGCCGGAGGCAGGGTTTGTTCCGGCAGTTGCAGTAATCGGGCTTGCAGGTGGGCAATGAATAGCTGCTGTTGTACGGTATCAAACTGGCGCTGCTTAAGCGATGCTTCCACCTTGTGTACATAACTGCCGATAGCGCTCTCGGCCAGCAAAGAGGTCAGCGACAACATGGCCGGCGCGATTACCAGGTCATGCAAACCGATTCCCCCTGTGTGCAAGGCCAGGGCAATGGCCGCCGCGTCAGCCGTGACCCGGGTGGCGCGCAAACTGTTCAACATCAAAGGCTGTTCCTGCAGTTTTTGGTAGAGCTGCCGGGCCGCTTGTTCCACCTCATATTGAAAATCCTGATGATATTGGTTGGCTGCCGCGGCGAAATCCTGCTGCAAGCTTGCCCGCTGGCTACGCAAGGTGGAATTGATCGATTGCCACCAGCGGTTGTAATCGTCATGTCCCGTTTTATCGAGCAGCTTGTCGGCCAATTGGATTAGTAAATGGCCGGCGATTTGATTAAGCAAGGCAACTTCGTGGCTGGTATCGGCGATATGCCGGCGTTTTCCACCCAATTTCATCAATTGCCGGAACGGCCAGGTCAGAACCCGGCGGGTACCGGCCAAAATCCCGGCAATCCCAGGCAGTTCAAGCAAATTCAACAGCTCAGTTAAGGCGTATTGAAAGGTTTCATAATGGTAAGGGTGATCGAGAAAGTCGCGCCGGTAGTGTTTTAAGCCTTGTTCCAGCGCCTGCTCTACCATTGCCTGCCAATCCGCCAAAAGCTGGTGCTCGGTTAATACCGGCTGCAACCAGTTTTGCCAGTGTTGCTGTAGAAAGGCTTGCTCCAAACGGGCTTGTTTTTTGCGGTTGGGTTCGGCTTTATCGGCAATCTGCAACAATATCCGCTCCTGCCCTTCGGGCCATAGCGGACGCCCGGTTGGTTTTTGATAATGCAGGAGTATGACTTCCGGAAACGCGTCTTGCCGGACTTGCCGCCATTTGTCTTGCAACGATGACAATAGCAGGCTCTCGGTGCCTTCCGCCAGTTTATTCAGGCAAATCAGCGTGGGCTGCTGTAGCGCTTCGACGGCTTTCATCATGTCCCAAACCGACTGGTCGGCGTATTTTTCTTTGCTGACCGCCAAAATAATCACATCCGCCAGTGCCAATGTGCGGATTACACCTTCGCGGTAATTAACGGCGTCTATGGAATCAAAATCCGGCGTATCCCATAACACGCATGGCGGTAAATAACGGCTGTAATGCGGGCTTGCGGCCAGGTGATAACAATCGTAACGGCCGGCTACAGGTTGTCCGCCTGATAGTTGTTCGAAACGGCCGAAATAGTTTTGTAAACCGGCGCAATCGTTAAGTTCAAGCCGGTGGCAAATGCCGTGTGGATGAACGGTATAACCGGCCAATGGGCTGACGCCGGCCAGTTCGGCTTCCAGCAACACATTAACGATTGAGCTTTTTCCGGCTTGCGTTGGGCCCACAACGGCAATCTGCAATGGTTTCGGGTCTTGGGACGATAGCCATATCCCCTTACGGATAAATGCCTCAGCCAGCAAAAGTTGGTCTAGGTAATGGCTATAGTGGCTTTTTTGCGAGTCACTGCCGGATTGACTCAGGCAGTTTTGATAACCTTGTTTTAACTTTTGGATAAATTCCAGCATGCCAATTAGCTTGGGTTATAATGACTAGGCATTTTTTTTTGCCAGTAATTAGTCATCATATAATAAATACAACACCGTCACAAAGCTAAGGTGCTTGATAACCTTGAGGTCAAACTTATGAAGAAGTTTTCTGCAATTTTTATCCTGCTCAGTTGTTTCCTACTGCTTGCCTGCGGCAGGGGCGAGCAAATTAACGGCCATAACATGCGCACGGCGTTTAAATCGGTAAAAGCCCTGAAAAACCGGCTGCAACCGGATGCCCGCGTTGAGTTTGAGGTTTCCTTCTGGACAATCCGCGACTCTTTGAAAAACGATAAAGAATTCCTGGATGCCGTAGACGGCAAAAAACCGGAAGAAATTGTCACCTTGGGTAAAGAGATTTACCAACAGCGTAAAAATTCCGGCTTCCCGGCTTACGCTGAATTCTCCACCTGGGATCAAATGATCACCAAATTCAGTCAGGAACGCCTAGACCAAGAACGCGGCAATCGCAAAGTCGATCCCAAAGACAAAGCCAACGATATTCTTTACAAGCTTTAAATCGGTTTTATTTACCGGGCAAGGCTTTTTGTTCCACCAACGTTGAAACAAAATGACTTGCCTCGGCAATGGTCTGTTCCATAGCAGCAATCAGCTGCGAAATATCCATTCCTATCTCAATAAACTCGTGCTTCAAAGCGGCTATGGCTTGCGCATTAAGATTATGTTTTAAATATAAAACTTGGTCTTTGAAAGCAGACAGTACCGGCTGAATTTTATCTTCCGCCCGGCGCATGGCCTTGATCAATCGCGCATAATTTTGCCGGGCAATTTTCAACTGCTGGCGACTGTGGTTACGCAATACCCGGTTGGTGTATTCGTCAAGCTCACGCTCCCATTCGGCAAACAAGGCCTCGCTAACCCGTTCAATGGCCCGAATTCTCTCACTGACCGCCTCGGACTTGGCTCTACAGAATTGGTATTGCCGGTTTAGCTGATTATATTTGTGGTCTAAAGTGGTTTCATTGACATTGACCAGCGCTTTGAAACGCTCCAAGGCATCTTCAAATTCATCGCGGGTTTCCTGCAGGCTTTGACAGGCCAGTTCAACCTGATTGACCACGATCACCCGCTTGGGATCACCGATGGATTCGCGCGCGCTGTAATAAACCTGGCGGAATCGCTTGCTGATAAGACCCGAAATTAAACTCAGTAAAGTATTGGCCATCGGATTTACTTGGCTTTATCCAAAAATGTTTGCGCGTTAAGAACGCTAATTTTACCTGAAACATTTTCAGCATACCGGCAAAACGCTGAATCCAGCACGCCTTCCGCTTGCAAATCTTGCAAGCTGTCCGCCGGGTTAATCGCAGCCGATTTCAGCACGATCAGTTCTTCGGCATGCAACTGGGCGGCCAGCCAGGCCGCAAGACTGTCCGAAGTCACCTCCCAACTTGCCGGAATGCCGGCCGTATCAAGTCTTTCAATGTCCGGCGACCAAATCAGCTTGCCGGCACCCACCTCTAGTGGGTTGATTTCCGGCAAATGCGGGGCAATATCAAACCCCGGGCTTAACGCTTGCAACAATATCGCCATTTGCTGCATGGCTAAAATTGCCATACGGTGGGCAGCAGTATCGTTAAACCCCAGCAGCTGTTGGCTTAGCCTGACTTGATCGGCAAATATCCCGCCGCCGGGCACAACAATTACCGCATGATTTTGAAAGCTACGTTCCAAGCATTCCAGGCATTGAACAAGACTCTGCGTGGGTAACAAGCTGCCGCCTAGCTTAATAACGATCATGACGGCCTAAATTTGCTCAAAACATCGAATAAGGCGGCCGCCTTATCAAAGCATTCCTGGTATTCGCTTGCCTCCACGGAGTCGTTCACAATCCCGCCGCCGGCCCAAAAGCGGATGGAGTCGTCCGAATGCACCAGCGTACGAATGGCGATGTTGGTATCCATGTTGCCGTCAAAACCGATATATCCGATTGCGCCGCAGTAAACCCCGCGCCGGTTAGGTTCCAACTCTTCAATGATGGCCATGGCGCGGATCTTGGGTGCGCCGGTTATTGAGCCGCCGGGAAAACAATTTTTTAATAGATCCAGGGCTTTTTGGTCTTCGGCAAGTTCGCCGGTAATAGTGCTGACCAGATGATGCACGGTGGCGTAACTCTCCACCTCAAACAAGGCCGGTACTTTAACCGTAGCGTTTTTGCAGCTTTTGCCTAAATCGTTGCGCAGCAAGTCTACAATCATCAGATTTTCGGCGCGGTCTTTCAAACTGTTGGCGAGTTTATCGACTTGCTTGCGGTCTTCTTCAGCATCAGCTTTTCGCGGCAAAGTCCCTTTTATGGGTTTGGTTTCGACTTTGCCGGCCTCGACTTTTAAAAAACGCTCAGGCGACGAACTGAGAACTTGCACGCCCGGAAAATTCAAATAAGCGCTAAACGGGGCAGGATTACGCTGCCGCAACGCCAAATACACCTGCCAGGGGTCGCCTTGGCACGAAGCTGAAAAACGTTGGGTCAGGTTAACCTGATAACAATCGCCTTCTTTTAAAAACTGCTTGATACGCGTAAAGGCACGACTGTATGCGGCCTTATCCATGTTACCGGTAATAGCGGTGGTGAGCTTGAATGGTTCCGAAGAATAGCCAGGCCTTGGCTCAGCAAACCTTTTCAGTAATGTTTGCCAATCTCCGGTAGCGCGCGGCTGTGCTACGAGTGTGGTGTTTTTATCCTGATGGTCAACGATAACCGCCCAGGTGTAAATTCCTACCGCGAGTTCAGGAATATGTTCGGCATCATTGGCCAATTCCGGCAGACGTTCAATACGCCGGGCCAAATCATAGCCGAAATAGCCGATAGCACCTCCGCTAAAGGGAATGCCGGGAATCGCTTCAATTTCCGGCAATAACAGCTGTTTGAGCAAGTTAAAAGGGTCTTCCGTTGACTCGGTAGTATGCCCGTCACGGCTGATTAGCGTGGTTTGGTGGCGAGTGACTAATGTCGCAATCGGATCCGCGGCAATGATATCGTAACGGCCTTGGTGACTGTAGGGAGAACAACTGTCTAAAAACACCGGCCAGCTCAGATCGGCAATGTGTGCAAAAATTTTTGCACTGTCTTCGCAATAGGGTAAACGCTGGATGTGAAAATTTGACGGCATTGATCCTTAAAACTTACTGGCAACAAACGGCTAGTATAAAGGCCTTTTAAATAACTTTTGCTGTAACCTTGGCAATAAATCTGTAACCGGTTTGATCTTGAACTCAGACCCGTCGGTGAAAAACGTGGGCTGGATAATGCTCAGACACAAAAAAACCCACCAAACGAAAGCGTCTGGCAGGTTTAAGACTCTGATTAAACTCATTGTCTATATGCTGGAGGCTGCGGCCGGAATCGAACCGGCATAGATGGCTTTGCAGGCCACTGCATAACCATTTTGCTACGCAGCCATGACCTTAAATAAAAAAGCCGCGCTTTGCGCGGCTTTAAAAAACATTGGAGCGGGAAACGAGATTCGAACTCGCGACCCCAACCTTGGCAAGGTTGTGCTCTACCACTGAGCTATTCCCGCACTAAATATTATCGAGATATGTTACATATTTTAAACCATTGTGTCAATGCTGTTGTTATTGTAAATCGATTGACAGCACCCAGCCTTCAAAATCTTTACATTCGCCTTCTAAAATTTGCACTTGGATTTGCGCGTCTTTTTTACCATAAGCATCCTGGCTTGCCTTAGCAATAACCGGTGTGCCTTGCGGAAGGTGCTTGCAAGCCGATTTTAATTCGTCTTCTTCGGAATCGTCATAAGCGGCAATGGTTCCAGGTACTGCAACCAAACGCACAGTTGAACTTGGATCATAAGAGTTGGCACTTTTAATGACATATTTTTGACCAACCACTATATTTTTAGCCATAGCTTTAGGTAAAGCCGGTTTTTTATCACCGCCGGACATGGCCGCGATAATAATCAAAAGCACTACCCCGCCTATCGCTCCAAAAAAGACTTTCGGGTTACTCTCTTTCAGTTTCATTGCCCCAGCAATAATTTCGCCAATCTTATTTTTAGCAGCGTTTTCTGTATTGCCGGGGGTTTCAACGTTAGTTGTGTTTTCCTCGTTACTCATTTTTTCCTCTCAAAAAGATCAACAACGTATTTTTTATCCTGCTTTGGCAGCTGACAAATTTACCGTTAATTACAATATAAGGATCAACAATAAGACCAATCCGGCCACTGCGCCGTAAAATACTTTGGGATTCTTGCTCTTTAATGTATAGACGGCAACGATGCATTTTTCTGCTTGTTCTTTAATTAAATTCATCGTTGGGTTGGCGTTTTCTTCATTACTCATTGTTCTCTCCTCATGGTGTTATAGTTTATTTGTTATTATTGCTTTAAGCAGGTTATTAATTTTTAGCTCTTTGAATTAAATCCCTACTTGGCGCATCAACTTACCACGATGAAAAAACTTTTCAAGCGCTATATGATATTAACAAAAAATTTTAAACATAAATTCCAATCTACATAAAGTCGTAACCCTTTTTCTCGGGCTCTGTCTTCGCCTTCTCCGCTAGCCTCCGGCATTCAAACTGCCAGTAACCAAGGCCGATATTTTTTTTATTGCCCAGTATTACCGGAAAATTTTCCCGCGGCATAAACAATCGTAAAATATCCTCATCCTTGAGCATAAAGTTATCGACAATTAAATAACTTTTTTCAGTACTTTGCTCTTTCGCACTAAACAGCAGTGCTTTTTGTTGTGAATCCTGTTCGCCCATGTTTAACGGTAAATAGGTAACCGCCAGGGTAAACGGTGCCAGCAGCTGAATACCAAAGTTGATGCCGTATTGTTTGGCGACCACGATTTTATTGACTATACCCAACACACGACGGTGTTCGGGCACATCGGCTTTGCGAAAACTCACCAGACTGCCGACTGATATAACCCCGGTTTTTTCGAACAAACAGGATAACAGGCGTTCCGATGCCGACTGCACCAAAAATTCAGTATTTTTTGCCGGTTTTCCGGATGACATGCTTTGCAGTTCGTGGGTAGGCTCCAACCCTACCGCAATATACCGGTCCAACCGATCCGCGAATAGCGCCACCCCCTCCAAGCCGATGCCGGCCCAACGCTGTTCCAAATAGTCCAATAACTCGGCAGGCAGTTTATCTTCCGCGATTTTTTGCCCTTTGATCGCATAAAACCGCGATTCGGCCGCATTAACCCATTTAGCCTTGTGTTCAAAAGCTTTATGCAAACGGGTCAGATCAAGATATAACGTGGCGGAATCCGGGGCCGTTGCTGTTTCCGGCAAAAAATACGGTGGACGGTCTTCGTCGGCGAGAATAACGCATTGCAGGTCTTGATGGCTGACCGGTTGTTGCTTGATGGCGACCAAGTGCGTAATCGACTTGATAAAACGGTACACTAAACCGATTTCTTTTTGCATCAAACCGGTGGGGTCGGCCAGACTCAGTAACAGAATTCTGATATAGCATTCTTCAGGCGTCTCTACTTTGCTGATATGAACCAGATTGCCGATCAAACCGGAGGAATCTTTTTTCAACTTGCAGCTTAAGCGGTAAAGCGAATGTAAATCAATCCATACCCAGTCGGGAACCACGACGCCCATCATAAGGTGGCTGGCAACGATACGGCCCAGCCCTTTAATGCAACGCTGAATGACCAAAGCGGTATTCTTACCTTGAAACCAGCCGCTGGGACGCTGGCTGACCTGTTTTAAAACGGTCCAATAGCCGATGGTATAGTGGCGCTCGATTGCTATCAGCACTTCGAAAATCTTTTTTTCGTTTTCTTCTTTGGGGAAGCCGGTTTTTATAAATCGGGAACGCAGGTATTCTTCGAGTAGCTGGACACTAGGGCGAAGAGCTTCCAAGGCAACGAAACGGTTTTGCGGCTCCATTTCCAGAGCATTGAATTCGATAATAAAATCATGCATCAGCCGCGAAGCGAGACTGGGATTAGCCGTAGGCAACTGGGCAATCCAATGCTGCAACGCCTTTTCTTCAAACTGTTTCAAACGCGCCGGGTTATTTTGCTGCGCTGGAATGACGAGATAAAAAGAGTTTTTCACCGATTAAACCAAATTCAGGTCTTGATGGAAATCCGCCAAGTCCCTGTTAGTCAAGACTTTATTGCCATTAAAAAAATCATCCGGCTCCGCCTTTCCGGGTCATCATGCCTTTTGAAGGGTTATATCCGATAATAGCGGTCACCATAAAAATAATAAATGCCACTAAAGTATAGATGAAAGCATATTGATTAAATTGGCCGTACAGCGCAAATCGGATTAATTCCACGGCTTGTGAGAAGGGATTATAAAGCGCCAGATTATGCAGAAACTCACTGGATTCTTTAAGTTTCCACAGTGGGTATAATGCCGTGGACATAAAAAACATGGGGAAAATAACAAAATTCATCACCCCGGCAAAGTTTTCCAACTGCCTGATAAATGAAGACAGCAATAGCCCCAAAGCTCCCAGCATCAAGCCGGATAACATCAAGGCCGGAAAAACCCAGCCATAACCGGCCCAAGGCGCTTGAATGTCATAAAACCAGGCAATCACTAAAAACACATAGGCTTGCAATACCGATACCGCAGTCCCCGCCAGTAATTTACTGAACAATAAAAACCAGCGCGGTAAAGGGCTGACCATGAGCATGCGCATGCTACCCATTTCACGGTCGTAAACCATAGAAAACGAACTTTGCATGCCGTTGAAGAGCTGAATCATCCCCAGCAAACCGGGCGTGATATAAACCTCGTATAAAATATAAGTTTCGTAAGGCGGAGTGATCGCAATGCCCAAAGCGGCCCGAAAACCGGCCGCAAACACAAACAGCCATACCAAAGGCCTAACCAGCGCGGAAATAAAGCGTTCGCGTTGTTTGACAAAACGTAACAATTCCCGGCCGGTGATGCCTGACATGGCGCGCCAATAATGTAAAATCCTCATGCCTGCCCTCCTTGCGTCAAGGCATAAAATGCGTCCTTGACCGATACCGTTGCGGTGACCGCCAATACTTCATCAACCGTACCCTGGGCTTTAATATGGCCTTGGTGCAAAACGATAATGCGGTCTTGCCGGTAAATCTCGTCGATGAGATGGCTGGCCCACAGCACGGCCAGTTGCCGGGTCTGAACCAATTGATGCACATGCTCGACTAGGTCCTGCCGGCTGGGCACATCCAGGCCCACGGTGGGTTCGTCCAGTAATAGCACGGCCGGTTCGTGTAATAACGCGCGCGCAATCTCGGCCCGGCGCCGGTGGCCGCCGTTGAGCAGACGCACCGGCTCAAAACGGCGCTCGAACATATTCAAGCGTTCCAGCTCGTCCTGAATCCGCTGTTTCGCCAGCTTTCCACTCATGCCGTGCAGCTTGGCGTGGTACATAAGATTCTGCATCACCGTCAAATCCATATCCAAGGTGCTCTGCTGGAACACGACACCTAAACGCGCCAACGCCTGCCGGCTTTGTTGCTTGATGTCGTAACCACACAAGGCGATACGCCCCTGGCGGGTGTCGTACAAACGGGTAATCAGCGAGAACAACGTGCTTTTACCGGCACCGTTGGGGCCTAGCAAAACCGCGCATTGTCCGGGCTCGACAACGAAGCCGACAGCCGTCAAAGCAGGTTTGCCGCCATAGGCAAAGCTCAGGTTTTCTACCGTTAATGCGGGCGCTAAGTTCATGGCTTTACCGCGACTCCCCAGGGATAAGACCCCACGGCAATGGATTTGACGACTTTTTGCCCATCCAGATCAATAATCGAAATATCATTACTCACACCGTTGGTGGTATACAAGCGTTTTTGATCCGGCGAAAACGCCAGATTCCACACCCGCTGCCCAACCAGCAAATAGCGCTCGACTTCATAAGTTTGCGCGTTAATGACCGCCACCCGGTTGGCGGGGCCGGTCGCCACATAAGCGCGTTGGCGTTGGTTATCGATCACCACACCCACCGGTTGAATGTTATCGGCGGTAATGCCGGGAATGTTCAGCTTGATGGTTTTAATGATTTGCTTGGTCTTGCTATCCAGCACCATGACCGTGCCGGCAATTTCCGAAGTCGCCCAAAGCTGTTGGCTGTCGGCAGTAAAACTTAACGCCCTGGGCCTTGGATCCACTAAAGTATTTTCTTTGATTTCAAGGCTTTTGCTGTCTATCCAGTGCAACATATTAGTGGTTTCGGAGGCGCTGACTATCCATTGGTTATCCGGGCTGGTGCCGATACCTTCCGGTTCCACACCGACCTGCACTTGCTTGATGGCTTTGTTCTTGGCGGTATCGATTACCGTAACCATACTGTCGTCTTCATTCGAAACATAAACCTTATCGCCGTTAGGGCTTAAGGCAAAAGTTTCCGGGTCTTCCCCGGAAGGCAGGAGGGAAACTTCCTTAAAAGTCTCGGCATCCACCTTCTTGATGGTATTTTCATCACTGACTGCAATCAGCAAAAACTTATTATCCGGCGTTATCGAAATTCCACGCGGCCGCTGCCCGATGGCTATGGTTTTCACCAGCTTGCCTTGCACCGGATCGACTACCGCCAGCGCGTTATCTTTTTCCAGCGTCACAAAGACGGTCTCCGCCCGCAGTCCTGCCGATAACAAAAACAAAGGTATCAACGCTGTTTTATTAATTTTCATGTTTTTCCTCATAATGACATGCCGTTTCAGGCTGATCGTGGCCTAAGGTATCCAGTTCGGTTTTAGGATGCAAAAATCCCTCGGTGGGCGCAACCGCGACCATCGAACGCGCCGCCGCCAGCAGCACCGGCTGGCGGAGCTGGCCGTCCCAAGACCGGAACGACAAAGGATTGCCTTTATAGCCTTGCAAGGCAAATTTGTCGCTTAACAGATAGTCTTTAATCTTGGCCAGATCGCCCGATTGCGTGCGCGTCGCCGCTTCGCCTATGGCTCTGGCGGCCAGATAAGCACCGTAATCGGCTTCCTGCATCCAGCGGCCGGCCATGTCCTTAAACCGGTTTTGAATCTGGATTGCGCCCCATTGTTCATGGGTTTGATGCCAGGCCGTGGCAATCAAACCTTGGGTGCCGATGACAGGCCTAGGGCTCCAGGTGCGGTATTGAAAATAATCGCCGAATTCGCCTTGTTCATCGGCCACCACTAACACGTCATAATCATCAACTTGCGTAAACACCGGCACTTCGGCTTGGGCAGTGCCTCGGCTTTCGTAAGTGTGCTGCCATTTTTTTTCAACAACCAACTTCATGTTCAAACGTTTGGCCGAGCGCTTGAGCGCTTCGGTAAATAAAGCGTCCTCAGGGCTTGGGCCGGTCACTAAAAACCATTTTTGCCAGCGTTTTTTGGTCAGATATTGTGCCAGCGCATCGGCCCGCATGGCCCGATCCGGTAACATGTGCAAGACATTGCGCCGGCATTGGGCATTGCGTAAGGCATCGTCGATAGTGCCGGCATCAAACAACAACACCGGCTTATTAGCGGCGGCATCGGCAATTTGCAGCACTTGCTGCGGCGGTAAATTAACGACAACAAACTGGAATTTGCCGTTGATGTCTTTGTTGAACACATCAACCGTATTGGCCTCGGCCGGAACAATAAATTTTTTCAGCTCGAATTGCTGCCCGGTAAATTTTCCGGTGGTGTTATTATCGCTGATCGCCAGTTCCGCGCCGGCAAGTCCTGCTTCTTTGGCAAACACATCAAACCATAGCCATTGCGGCGGCTGAACCCGGTTTTGAGTTAAATAAGCGATATTAATCACTTGCTTTCCGGCTGCAAAACTAACACCGGGCACCCAAAATAGCGCCAATGCCATCACAAAACAAAACTTATCCGGCCCTGATTTAAACAAATACATTTCCCTCATAACTTGATCATTAGTCGATAACAGTATGATTTTGGTTAAATAATATAATTTCCACGCGCGTGGCGGAAAGTCTTCGCCAGAAGTTTACCAGAAATATCCCATTGAAATTTCCCGGTTTAGAGTCAATACTTAAACGCAAAGAAGAAACCACAAACCTAAAATGACGACCTTGGAAACTCAAGACGATTTAGACGATTTGTTCAAACTGGAACTGTCCGAATTTGAATTGAACAACCGCCGGGCACTAACGCGGTATGTTCGTAACGATTTGACGGCGATTATTTACCGGACATTATTCTTCGGTTTTAAACGCACTGAACCCGTTGAGCTGCTCGATCTCAGTTGCAAAGGTGCGTTGGTGCAAAGCTCAAAAAAACTGCCGCTCAAAACTAAAGTCGTGCTGGCCATTACCTTTACCAGCGGCAAAACTTTCAAAATACAGGCCGACATCATCCGGAAGTCGGAACAATTTCCCGATCAATACGGCTTAAAATTCAATCACTATAATAACGAGCTGGGTGATTATTTGTTTGAAACCCAGAAAGAATTAATTTTTAAATAGCCGCCGCTCAATGTTGGCAACGATCACGCTTACCGGGCTTTTTATCTACCCGGTTAAATCGCTGGCGGGTATTCAGGTTGAACAATGGCCGGTTGCGGATACCGGTTTTCTTTACGACCGCAAATGGATGTTGATCGACAGCGACGGCAACTTTCTCAGCCAGCGCAAACTGCCGCGCATGGCGTTGATTAAAACCGCCATCCATCAAGACCGGCTCAGGCTCAGCGCAGCGGGCATGCCGGCCTTCGACATTGCTCTGGAACCCGCGGACGGCAAACTAATTCCCAGCACCGTTTGGCAAGACCAATGCCACGCCCGCCAAGTCTCGAAAGAAGCCGACCAATGGTTTAGCGATTTTTTACAGCAGCCCTGCCAGCTGGTGTATAAACCCGATGATGTAATCCGCCAGGTCGATAGCCGTTATGCGAGACTGACCGACCAAACCGCTTTTTCCGACGGTTTTCCGTTCTTAATCATTTCCGAGGCATCCCTGCATGCCTTAAACACAGCCATGGGCATCCGTTTAAGCATGGCACGGTTTCGCCCTAATCTGGTGATTGCCGGCTGTGCCGATTATGCCGAAGACAGCTGGCGTGAAATCCGTATCGGCGACATAGACTTCAGACTGCCCAAACCCTGCTCGCGTTGCGCCATCACCACGATAGATACCGAAACCGCCGAAACCGGCAAAGAACCATTAAGCACGTTAAGCCGGACAAGAAAATGGCAAAACGCCGTGTACTTCGGCCAAAATGCCTTGCATAACCAAACCGGAATCTTAACCGTCAACGACGAAGTGACTATCCACAGCTTCGGCCCGGCCCAACCGCCTTTGAGCGTAAATTAAGCCGTTTCACTTTCCCCAAGACAATTTTTTGCTTCCACACCATGGCTAACAAACCCGACCGAAAGCCGTGCGTCAACCATTAAAAATGAGCTAAGTTATTGTTCGCTCATACAAATCGTTAGAAAACTATTGACACGGAGCATAAAATAACGTCATTATTCAGCTTACAATAAACTTAAATTGGGGGCACAATTATGAATAAAATCACAAAATCAATGTTGGCCATGTCGGCGTTATACGCTTTAAGCATGCAGCCGGCTTCGGCATTAACCGTTACCCTGGGCAATCAATTTTTCCAGCCGGGTGACAGGCCTAACGGTACTGCGCTGTCTGCGTCATTCAGCGGTGAACCTGCGCCATTCAATGCCTTCATCGGCGATGATACCGGTGTAAACACCAATTTGAATGCCAGCTGGACATTTAACTACAGCGCTATTTCCGGCATTACCTCAGCCAGCCTGGCACTTGGCATTTTGGACGCCGACACCCTGGCCGCCGGCAATCAAGTGGCTTCCTTCACCTTGAACGGTTTGGATTTGACCGGTTTGATTAATTCCGCCTTTGAAGCCAATCCCGTCGGCAGTAATGTCTATGCCATTTACACCATTGAGCTACCAAGCACTACCTTCGCTACCTTAGCGACTGGAACAGCTAACTTTTCCCTTGCTTTACAAGGCCCTGGTTTGGCTGTCTTGGGAGACACGCCTCTCAATGGCGCTGCCCTGGATTTTTCCACCTTGAACTTAAGCAATCAGGTAACGCCACCGCCTCAAAACGTTCCGGCTCCTGCCGCTGCGGCTTTATTACTGACGGCTTTGCCCTGGCTGGTAAGACGTAACAAAAAGGCGTGATGCTCGCCTGAGCAATTCGAAACCTGAACAAACGCTTGCTATAAAATCATGCGTTTGTTCATGGCAGCCACTTTAGCTGCAAGTAAATCTCG
>PERF01000058.1 GCA_002928495.1 Methylobacter sp.
TGTCTGGCCCCAATACTGTTTGTTAGCGATCATTCCGATATAGATCTTTATAAAACCCTTTTCGACTTAGAAAAAAATCGCATTCAACATTTATATTATAAGGTATTGGCTCATTGGACTTTAATAATTTACCCGTGTTATTCGCCCAAAAAAACAACTCGCTCAGCAGATTAATGCTAGCATAAACCGGTTGTTTATTATTTGTTGGCAGCTTAGAGTACTCACCCCTAATATTATTTATATTTGAATAGCCTTTTTCAAATAATAACTTAATTGAAGCGCCATCTGTTAAATTTAGATATATGCCATTACGTGGATAAAATTCAGATTCGTAAACAAACCCGTTATTTCTTCTTACAAAATCTATTTTATATGGATAGCGCTTGATATTAGCCTGGTTTATAATATTTCTCAGCTGCCTAATATCATCTATATCGCTAGTAATAAAAGTACACCCTACTTTTTTTAAAAGAAACTCATTAAACCCGAATTCGTGAATTATACCCGTAGGCATCAGAATCACCTTTGCTTCTTGAATGGCATCAGGAATAACTACTGGCCTTGTTAGCTTATTTTTAATTTTGCGGTGCACGCCCTGGTGGTTACCAGCCTGCGCATAATGAACACCGCTAAATACCAAGCTAATAAATAAAAGTAACTTTATACTAAACATTCTATTTAACATCATAATTTCTTTTTATCCTCAAAAAATCACTAAAGGCCACAGCTTACAATTTTCTTTCCTTTATTATTTCATTGGTACATTTCTCTTTGCTCGCCCATAGTTAACATTTAGAAAAATCTATAAGAAATTAGTTTTTAATTACAGTATTGAGGTCAGAGACGATTATTTTTGCATAGATGTGCCGGCGTTAGGAGGCGCATCGATCGAGTAATCAAACAAAATGACTGAATGTCGCCTATTTTATTTAGCTAAAGCCCTGTGGCTTTTCATCGTCAATCTAAAGCCCAACACAAAAACAATCATGTGCTGCTCGAAAAAATTGACGTCTTACCAGCGGCCTTTCGCTATGTAAAACAACAGCAACCTTTCGGTATGAAGGCAGTGGTTATTATGCCGGATCATTTGCATTGCATTTTGACATTACAGTGAAATGGCCGTATTCCAGTTTTTACCGGTATGTAGAACAAGGCATTTATGCCGATGATTGGGGAGGTAATAGGCAATATGAAATCAACGCATCGAGTGACGCGAACGATGCGCCTCCTGGCGTCGGCAGCATCCTACCGGCGCATCTTTGCTTGGTTTTAGAGGGACGCTGGAGCGTCCGGGGCGGCGTTTCTACGCGGAGCGTGGGAACGGAATGCCGGTACATTTGCATTGCATTTTGACATTACAGTGAAATGTCCGTATTCCAGTTTTCACCGGTATGTAGAACAAGGCATTTATGCTGATGATTGGGGAGGTAATAGGCAATATGAAATCAACGCATCGAGTGACGCGAACGATGCGCCTCCTGGCGTCGGCAGCATCCTACCGGCGCGTCTTTGCTTGGTTTTAGAGGGACGCTGGAGCGTCCGGAGCGTGGGAACGATGAAAGACCAAGAAGATTTAAATTGTCATATTGACTATATCCATTGGAATCCGGTCAAGCATGGCTATGTAAAAAATGCGGTGGAATGGCCGTATTCCAGTTTTCACCGGTAGGTAGAACAAGGCATTTATGCCGATGATTGAGGAGGTAATGGGCAATATGAAATCAACGCATCGAGTGACGCGAACGATGCGCCTCCTGCCGTCGGCAGCATCCTACCGGCGCGTCTTTGCCTGGTTTTAGCGGGTGGCTGGAGCGTCCGGGGCGGCATTCCAACGCTCCGCGTGGAAACGATGAATCAAATTATTACGCCGCAGGCTCCAGCATGCCTTGGCGGATAATAAAATCGGCGATGTCATCCAGGCCTTTACCGGCCTTAAGGTTGGTGAACACAAACGGGCGTTCGCCGCGCATTTTTTTGGCGTCGCGGTCCATAACCTCTAACGACGCGCCGACATAAGGCGCCAGATCGATTTTGTTGATCACCAACAGATCGGAGCGGGTGATGCCGGGGCCACCTTTGCGGGGGATTTTGTCGCCCGCCGATACGTCGATCACGTAGATCGTTAAATCCGCCAGTTCCGGGCTGAAGGTGGCGCTTAAGTTGTCGCCGCCGCTTTCGACCATGACAAAATCCAGTTCCGGCCAGCGTTCGCATAGCTCGTCCACGGCAGCCAGATTCATGGAGGCGTCCTCACGGATGGCGGTGTGCGGGCAGCCGCCGGTTTCCACGCCCAGATGCGTTCTTCGGGCAAGGCCTGGCTGCGGATTAAAAATTGCTGGTCTTCGCGGGTGTAAATGTCGTTGGTCACCACGCCAATCTCAAATTGTCCGCGCATTTTTTTGCATAAGGCATCGACCAGGGCGGTTTTGCCCGAGCCCACAGGCCCACCGATACCCACTCTTAACACAGGTTTGTCATTCATTGTGCCTCCTTCAAGACCGGAATAAACGGGAATATTGCATTTCGTGACGGCTGCTGGCCAACGCCAAGCCAAACACACTGCCGCCCAGGTCATCGTCGCCTAGTGTTAACGCCAGTTCCGTCTGGGCCGGGATCAAGCCGGCCAACTCGTAGAGCATACCTTGCCCGGCGGCCTGCCCCAACGGCACCAGTTTGATGGCGCATAGCACTTGGTTTTCCAGCCAGCTCCAAAGGTAACCGGCGATGGCTTCAGATTGACTTATCCGCCAGCGCACGGCGGCCAACGCAAACATGGCTGCGAAAGTTAGTGAGATATGCCGGTGCCAGGCCTTGGCTTCGGCCAGCCCTAAACCTTCCAGCACTCTGACCAGCGCCAACCCCATTTGGCGGTCTTCCAGGCGTAATTCGGCGGTTTCCCGGAATGCCGCCAAGGTTTCGCTCCACAGCAACACCTTGGCGCTATCATCGCTTTGCCAAGCGTCCATCAAGCGCCACAAAATGGGCGCATCGGTGCGGGCAAGGCTGCGTGTCAGCACGGCATGCAGCCAATCGCGGGCACTGGCGGCATCGTGCACCCAGCCTTCGGCGACGGCGGTTTCCAGCCCTTGCGAGTAACTGTACATGCCTACCGGCAAACTGGGGCTGACCAGTTGCAACAGGCGCAACAAAGCCGGATCAGTGGCCATGGCTGTGGTAAGCCCCGGCTTCGGGCTCGAACGGTAGGTTTTCGACGCGCACGGATAGCCCTAAGCCTTCCACCATGTGATCCAGCACATGGTCGTGCAGATAACGCAATTCGCCGGGCAGGATTTGCAAGGCGATATGCCGGTTACCCAAATGATAACAAACCCGGGCAAACAGCAAGGGATCGTCCGTGCTCACTACCGATAAGATTTCCGGCGCGGCCTGTACTTTCACTTTAAAACCGGCCTCACCGGCCAGCACCATACCCGAGCGCAGATACTGACCGCGCGGCAGAAACACGCCCACGGTCACGCCGTTGTCGGTGGTGGCGGGCATGCGGGTTTTTTGGCGTTCGTTAAACGGCAGGGTTAATACGTCGTCGACTTCCTGGTTTTCTTGAGCAAATCCGGTTAATTTCAGCATGGCGACCACTTTTAACAATCAAAACAAAAAATAGCGCTGGGCAAACGGCAGTTCCGCCATGGGCTCGCAGTGCAACAGCTGGCCGTCGGCGCGCACCGCGTAAGTTTGCGGATCGACTTCGATGACCGGCTGGTAAGCGTTATGAATCAAATCTTTTTTTCCGATACTACGGGTATTTTTTACCCTGCCGATTTGTTTATGCAAGCCCAGCTGTTCCGGCAAGCCTGCGGCAATCGCCGCCTGCGGTAAAAACAGCATGGAGTTGCCCGACGACGCCCTGCCGAAACTGCCGAACATGGGCCGGTAATGCACCGGCTGCGGCGTCGGTATCGAGGCGTTGGGATCGCCCATGGCGGCGGCGGCAATAAAACCGCCTTTAAGCACGATACTGGGTTTGGTGGCGAAAAACGCGGGGTTCCACAACACCAGATCGGCCAGCTTGCCGACTTCGATGGAACCGACTTCGTGCGAGATACCGTGGCTGATCGCCGGGTTGATGGTGTATTTGGCGATGTAACGCTTGATACGGAAATTGTCGCTGAGGGCGGTGTCGGTGGGTAAAGCGCCGCGCTGGATTTTCATCTTATGCGCGGTTTGCCAGGTGCGCATGACCACTTCGCCGACCCGGCCCATGGCCTGCGAATCCGAGGAAATCATGGAAAATGCGCCCAGGTCATGCAAAATGTCTTCGGCGGCGATAGTCTCGCGGCGAATGCGCGACTCGGCGAACGCCACGTCTTCGGGAATGCCGGGATCCAAATGGTGGCACACCATCAGCATATCCAGGTGTTCGTCTACTGTGTTGATGGTATAAGGCCGGGTCGGATTGGTCGATGACGGCAGCACGTTACCCAAGCCGCAGGCTTTGATGATGTCGGGGGCATGGCCGCCGCCCGCGCCTTCGGTGTGGTAGGTGTGGATCGTGCGGCCTTTGAAGGCGGCGATGGTGTCTTCGACAAAACCCGATTCGTTCAAAGTATCAGTATGGATGGCCACTTGCACATCGAAGCGATCGGCCACGTCCAGGCAGCAATCGATGGCGGCGGGTGTGGTGCCCCAATCTTCGTGCAGCTTTAAGCCCATGGCCCCGGCCAGCACTTGTTCTTCCAACGCGCCCGGCAAGCTGGCGTTGCCTTTGCCCAAAAGGCCGAAATTCATCGCCATGCCGTCCAGTGCCAGCAGCATTTGCTGGAGGTTCCACGGCCCCGGCGTGCAGGTGGTGGCATTGGTGCCGGTGGCCGGGCCGGTGCCGCCGCCGATCATGGTGGTAATGCCGGAATTGAGCGCTTCTTCCACTTGCTGCGGGCAAATGAAATGGATGTGGGCATCGATGCCGCCCGCGGTGAGAATTTGACCTTCGCCGGCCAGAATCTCGGTGCCGGGGCCGATGATGATATCGACGCCGTCCTGGATGTCGGGATTGCCGGCTTTGCCGATGGCGGCGATACGGCCGTTTTTGATGCCGACATCGGCTTTGATGATGCCCCAGTAATCGATAATCAAGGCATTGGTGATCACCAAATCCATGGCGGTTTTATTGCACAGCTGGCTTTGCCCCATGCCGTCGCGGATCACTTTGCCGCCGCCGAATTTGACTTCCTCGCCGTAAAGGCTAAGGTCGTCTTCCACGGTTAAAAAGAGGTCACTGTCGCCCAGGCGCACGCGGTCGCCGGTGGTCGGGCCGAACATGTCGGCATAAGCCTGGCGGCTGATTTTACTCATGCTTATTCCTCCCCCGCCGCCAAAGCACCCATCACGGCCTGCCGAAAGCCGAACACATGTCGCAGTCCGGCATACGGCACCAGCTTGATGTCACGCTGCTGGCCGGGCTCGAAGCGAACGGCGGTGCCGGCCGGAATATCCAGGCGGCAGCCGCGGGCTTGTTCGCGGTTAAACTTTAACGCCGGGTTGGTTTCGTAAAAATGGTAGTGCGAGCCAACCTGAATCGGGCGGTCGCCGCTGTTGGCCACGGTCAGGGTTATGACCGGAAGGCCGGCGTTAAGCTCAAGCTCGCCTGCGGCCGGAATAATTTCGCCGGGAATCATCGCCGTCTCCTATTCAATGGGGTTATGTACGGTCACCAGCTTGGTGCCGTCGGGGAAAGTGGCCTCCACTTGCACGTCGGGCAGCATTTCGCTGACACCGTCCATGACATCGTCTCGGTTTAACAAGGTGCGGCCGTATTCCATGAGCTCGGCCACCGTGCGGCCGTCGCGCGCGCCTTCCATGATGGCGGCAGAGATATAAGCGACCGCTTCCGGGTAATTCAGCTTAAGCCCGCGCGCCTTGCGCCGCTCCGCCAACAAGGCGGCGGTAAATATCAGCAGTTTATCTTTTTCCCTAGGCGTTAATTGCATAGCCTGATGTCCTCTTTTTAAAAACCGGTTTCGACCTGCTCCCGCAGGCCCTAAAATTTTAAGTGGCCCAAATGCGCGGTGCGGCAGCCGGGCGTTGCAGTAAATCCGGCCTTAAGGTTTGCCAAACCTGCTGAAAAAATTCGCGCAAACGCCCCGCTTGGCTGTCCAAACCACGACAGATGAGAAGTTCGCCGGTTAACGTCACCCCCAAACCGGGACGCTCGCCTATCAATTCGCGGACTTGTTCCCGATGCGACGGTTGCGCGCCGAAAATAAACAAGGTGCCGCAAGCGGCATGGCCGTTCAACCCCCAAGCCGCGTTAAAGGCTTCGGCATCCAGCCGCAAGCGCTCGCGGTATAACAATTTGCCTGCCAGCCGAATTTGCCAGTCCAAATCCACCTCGCCGCCGGCAAAACCTTCGCCGGCGGCCGGCCGCCCCAGCGCCAGCACTTCCCAGCCGATAAAACGCGCGCTTTGCGCCAACTCCAAGCGCACTTCGGATTTTACTCTGGCGCCTTCATAAATAATGCTTTCCTGCGGCAACCATTCCAAGACCGCATTTTCCGCAACGGCAAGCTCAATGCGCTGGGTGGCGGTTCGGCCTTCGCTGCGGTAAAACTTTCCGGCGGCAGGCGTGGTCAGCAAGGCGTTGCTGCCGGCTTCGGCAGTCGCATTAATGGTGAGCTTGTCACCGGCCACAATGCCGCCCGGCGGATGCAGAATATACACATGACAGACGCCACCTTCAGGATAGAACGGCCGCTGCACCGCCAAAGGTCCTTGGTGGCGGCGGCGTACCAATACGGTTTTGCCATGGCGCGGCGCAAAACCCAGCTCTAAAAGCGCCTGCCAACTGTGGGTTTGTTCGTTTAGCGGCTCCGGGTTCAATTCCACATCGCTTAGCGCGGCGTTGAACGCGTCAGGATTGCTTTTGGCAGCCACCAGCCGTCCGGGGCCAGACCTAATCTTAACCAGCGGCCAGCAGACCGGCGCCGGCCAGTACGCACACGCCACTGAAAGCGACATTAAGCCATTTAAACCGGGTTTGCCCCAAACGCCCTAACACTATCCCAAGTCCGTGCAATCCGGCCGTTGTCAGTAAAAAACCGGCGGCATACGCCGGCAGGTTGCTTGCGCCGGTCAATTCCGCCGCGTGCACATAACCATGGCCAACGGCAAACACGGCGGCCAAACCCATCGCGGCCGCCGGCGGCAATAGCGCGGGTGCCCGCAGCAACAAACCGACCAGCAGCACGGAAACCGCCACCCACGTCTCGGCTGAAGCTATGCTTATGCCGGCTGAGTACAAGCCGGCGCCTGCCGACATCGCGGTTAAAAAACTCAATGGCAGCAGCCAAACCGCTCTCCCGCCTTGAAGCGCCGCCCAAGCGCCGATAGCCAGCATAACCAGCCAATGATCCGGCCCCAGCATAGGATGCAGTAAGCCATCCATCAGGCCGTGTATCGCCCCGGTGCCGGTGTGCGCTAGTGCCGGCGCGGACACACCCGCCAAACTGATTAATAATGCGATTGCTTTTATTTTCATCATTCGTCTCCGCTGTGTTAAATCGTGAAGGCTTGTTATGGCCTGAAGTTTATACCGTCAGATATTGCTTGACCTGCGCTTCGGTCAGCTCCGGCATTGCGCCGGTGGCGACCGGGCGGCCCCGATCCATGATGCAAAACCGGTTGGCCACTTTGCGCGCAAACGGCAGTTTTTGTTCGACCAGCAACACGGTCACGCCTAGCTCCCGGTTTATTCTAACAATGGAACCATGAATTTCGCCCAACTCTTGCGGATCGATCACCGGCGGCGGCACGGGTCGGCCGAAAGCCCGGTTGAGGCGGATGATGACGTCGCCGATTTCGCTGACGATATTCGGCTGTATGCCTTCGGTGGGCTCGTCCAGAATCAATAATTTCGGATTGAGCACCAGCGCCCGCGCGATGGCCAGTTGTTGCTGCTGGCCGCCGGACAAATCGCCGCCTCGGCGTTTGAGCATTTCCTTGAGCACGGGAAAAATCTCGTACACGGCATCGGGAATATGTTTGATGCCTTGCTTGGCGGCCGCGCGCAAACCGGTTTTGAGGTTTTCCTCCACGGTCATCAGCGGAAAAATCTCTCGGCCCTGCGGCACGTAACCGATACCCAGCTCGGCACGCAGTTCGGCTTTGGCGGACGCCAGCTCCCGGCCGTTCAGGCTGATGCTGCCGGCTTGAACCGGGATCAACCCCATGACCGCCTTCAGCAACGTGGTTTTGCCCACGCCGTTGCGCCCCATCAGGCACACGCAGGCGCCGTCTTCGACATGCAAATCGACGTCCCACAAGGTGTGGCTGGCGCCGTAGAATTGATTAAGCCCGGAAATCGTTAACATCAGCCCCCCAAATACACTTGGATCACGCGCGGGTCGTTCTGGACTTCGTCCATGCTGCCCTGCGCCAGCACCGAGCCTTCGTGCAACACGGTAACCGTGCGTGCGATGGATCGCACAAACTCCATGTCGTGCTCGACCACCACCAACGAATGCTTGCCTTGCAGCGACAACAGCAATTCCGCAGTGCGCTCAATTTCCTGGTGAGTCATGCCGGCGATAGGCTCATCGACCAGCATGACCTTGGGCTCCTGCATCAGCAACATGCCGATTTCCAGCCATTGCTTCTGGCCGTGCGATAAGATGCCCGCGCGCCGGTCTTTGACTTCCACCAAGCCTATGGTTTGCAACACCTCGTCGATGCGGTCTTGCTGCACGCCGTTTAAGCGGAACAACAAAGTCCGCCAAGTGCTTTTGTCGGCTTTTAGCGCCAGCTCCAGGTTTTCGAACACGGTCAAGGCATCGAACACGCTGGGTTTTTGAAATTTGCGGCAGATTCCGGCCTGGGCGATAGCGGGTTCGTCCAGACGCAGCAAATCGATAGTCTGGCCGAAAAACACGCTGCCGGTGTCGGGCTTGGTTTTGCCGGTAATTACGTCCATCAGCGTGGTTTTGCCCGCGCCGTTAGGGCCGATCAGACAGCGCAGCTCGCCGTCGTCGATATACAAGGACAGCCGGTTCAAAGCCTTAAAGCCGTCGAAGCTGACGCTGACGTCTTCCAAGTACAAAATCGGCCCGTGCCGGGTGTCCAGCTCGCCTTCGCGTACCAGGCTGTCGGCATGCAAGGCTTCAACCCCTGGTTCCGCATGCATGGATTCGGTCATGCTGCACGCTCCTTGCGGCGCAGCCACAAACCGGCGATGCCGTCCGGTAAAAACACCGTTACCAACACGAAAATCGCGCCCAGGCTAAACAGCCAGATTTCCGGCAGCAAGCCGGTCAACACCGTTTTACTGAAATTTACCAGCACCGCGCCGATGATAGCGCCGTACAAGGTACCGCGCCCGCCTACCGCCACCCAGATCACGATTTCCAGGGAATTCAGCGGCGAAAACTCGCTGGGATTGATGATGCCGACCTGCGGCACATACAACGCCCCGGCAATCCCCGCCAACATGGCGGCGAACACAAACACCCAAAGCTTGAACATTTCCACGCGGTAACCTAAAAACCGCACCCGCGATTCCTGGTCGCGGATGGCGGTAATCACCCGGCCCATCTTGCTGTTGACCAGCCAATAGCACGCCACTAGCGCGGCCATTAAAATCAGCCCGGACGCCATTAGCAGACACGCGCGCACCGCCTCCGACTGGATGTTGAAGCCCAGAATATCTTTAAAATCGGTCAAGCCGTTGTTACCGCCGAAACCCATTTCGTTACGAAAAAATGCCAGCAGCAAGGCGTAAGTCAACGCCTGGGTGATAATCGACAAGTAAACCCCGGTCACCCGCGACCTAAACGCCAGCCAGCCGAAAGCAAATGCCAACACGCCCGGCACCAGCACGACCATGAGCATGGCAAAGCCGAAATGGTTAAAACCCAGCCAATACCAGGGCAGTTCCTGCCAGTTTAAAAACACCATGAAATCCGGTAGCAAGGGATCGCCGTACACGCCACGGGTACCGATCCGGCGCATCAAATACATGCCCATGGCATAGCCGCCCAAGGCGAAAAACGCGCCTTGGCCGAGCACTAGAATGCCGGCATACCCCCATACCAAATCCAGCGACAAGCCCAGCAAGGCAAAGCACAGGTACTTGCCCACCAGCGACACCGTATACGCCGAGAAATGCAATGCCGAGTCTTCGGGGAAAATCAGGTTACAGCCTGGAATGATGATTGTGATTGCGGCCAATACGGCTAGGGTGGTGGCGTAGGTTTTGTCTTTAGTCAGCTTTTGTAGGTTCATTTAACTGCCTGGTTTTTTTGTTCTGGTTTGTGTGCCGCTAACGCGGCGGGTTTTTTAATGCCGGTTCGCGGACCGGCAACCGCGATACTTTTCTTTGCTCCGCCAAAGAAAAGTATCCAAAAGAAAGGCGGCCCAATGCCGCTTGCCCCTGCGCTCCGAAGGCTTTGAACGGGGTTTTCGGAAGGGCTTTCCTAGCCCTCCGAAAACGCGATGCATCCCTGCATCGCCCCTACCGGGCTAATCCGTTCAAATCCTCCGGTGCTCGGCGCGGCATCAGGGGATAAAAGCCCCCCATACTCGACAACTACAGCTAAATCTCGCGTAGAGTGGGCAAATTTTGCCCACTTTTTAAATGCTAGCTTTTGAAGTTATCACTTTCGCTCGCCTGTCGAAGGTCGCCTTGTGCTTCGATAAGCTCAGGCCTAACATTTCCTGCATCAAAAGGTTCTGAGTACGCATTAATTTTTCTTCCTACCTTCTTGCTTCCAATTTCAGTTCATCTTGATTTTGGATTGCTGTTACTTCCCTTGTTTATGTTTCCACCCAAATTCCAGGCACATGGATTAAGCCCGTTATTCCGCCCCGAGCATCGCAGCTTTTGGGGAGATCAGCCCAAAGGGGAGCGGCAGGGATGCCGCTCGTTTTCGGAGGGCTAGGAAAGCCCTTCCGAAAACCCTCGCCAAAAGCGAGAAGCGCAGGATTCAGGCGGAATACCGGGTGGCCTTTTCTTTGGATACTTTCTTTTGGCCATGCAAAAGAAAGTATCTCGGCTGTCGGGCCGAGACCCGACTTTAAAACACCCGTCGCGGCAGCGACACAAAACCGTCTACGATTCCGCCGCCCGCCCCTTTTGCGGAAATAACCCCCGCGGACGCTTTTGAATGAACAAGATAATAAACACTAATATCAAAATCTTCGCCAACACCGCCCCGGCGTAAGGCTCCAACACCTTGTTGGCGATCCCCAGGCTAAAGCCGGCAATCAAGGTGCCCAGCAGATTGCCGACCCCGCCGAATACCACCACCATGAACGAATCGACAATATAGGCCTGACCCAAATTGGGGCCGACATTGGTGATTTGGCTTAACGCCACGCCGGCCACCCCGGCGATACCGGAGCCCAAGCCGAAGGTCATAGCATCGACCCTTGCGGTGGGGATGCCCATGGCTTTGGCCATGGCGCGGTTTTGGGCGACAGCGCGCACTTCCAGCCCCAGACGTGTGCGTTTGAGAATCTGCAGCAGGGCGGCAAACACCAGCAGGCAAAACAGCAGAATGTAAAACCGGTTCCAGGTCAGCGCCAGAAAATCGTTGATACGCCAGGAGCCGCTCATCCACTCGGGCGTGGCCACATTGCGGTTGAGCGGAGAAAAAATCGAACGCACGGTTTGCTGCAGAAACAAACTCACGCCGAAAGTCGCCAGCAGGGTTTCCAGCGGACGACCGTATAAAAAACGGATAATGCCGCGTTCGATGGCGATGCCGGTCACTCCGGCAATCACAAACGCGGCGGGAATGGCCAGCAACACCGAGGCACCGAGATTTTCGGGCATGGCAAGCTGCATGACGTAAGTGGTGTACGCGCCCAGCATCATGAGTTCGCCGTGCGCCATATTGATAACGCCCATCACGCCGAAGGTGATAGCCAGCCCTATGGCCGCCAACACCAGCACCGCGCCCAGGCTCAGGCCGAAAAACAAGGTTTCCAGTGCGCCGTACAAATTTAGCCGCGTATTCATGCCGATCAGCGCGGCTCCGGCCAAATTGCGAATATCCGCGTCCGGCTCCAGATAAGCGCCTTCGGCGTTTTTTTCCACCAAGGCTTTGAATCGGTTCATAGCGTCCTGGCTATCATAGGATTTCAAAGCGTTAATGGCGTCGATTCGGCGTTGTTTAGCGTGCCCGCTTTCAGTATCTTGTAACAAAAAAACCAGTTGGATAGCCTCACGCACCGCGGAATCGGATTCTTTTTCCAGTCGGGAAGCTAGAAGTTCCAGGGCTTTGTCGTCGGTCTCCTTGACCATGGCATTGACCGCCGCCAGCCGCAGCTTAGGATCGTTGGCGTTTAGTTGCAACTGGCCGATGGTTTTTCGCAACAAGGTTCTTAACTTGTTGGTTAAGTTGATTTTTCCGGCATCGTCTTTGGCCACGGCAGGCATTGCCTCGTTGCTGACCGCATCACGCAAGTCATAGCCCTGGCCGTTATCGTGGGCGATAACCAATCTGCCGTCTTGTTTTAATTCGTATAAATTGCCGTCCAGCAAAGCCTGCAGAATCGTCAATGTTCGGATATGGCCGGATTCCGCCAAATCGGTGATGGCCTGCTCCCGGGCCGCCATGGAACCTTGTCTGAGCGTTGCCAGACTGTCCACAAACACGTCGCCGGCCCGAACCTGAGCAGAACCTGAAAGTAACAACAGCGTTAAACCCAGCAGGCGGCATTGCCTGCTTAAAGTAAATAATCTCATAGTTGCCTCTGGCTTGCCTTAAAAACCTGCCGCATTCATATCAAGGCGGCAGGTTTTATCAGGCAGGGCCGGTTTTAGTATTTTTGGCCGGAACACTTTTTGGTTTTAGTGCTGTAGTTGCCGCAGTTAATCGGCGGCGTCCAGTCGGCAATAATCACTTTGCTTTCCGGCAGGTAATCCGACCAGGCATCGCCGTCAACTACCTTGTTGGTCTGCCACACCGTCAGAAACTGGCCGTCATCCTGAATTTCGCCGATCAACACCGGTTTGCTGATGTGGTGGTTAGGCAGCATTTTGGCGATACCGCCGGTCAGATTGGGGAACTCCACCCCGATGATGGCTTTTTGCACGGCATCCGGCTCGGTGGTACCGGCCTTCTCCACCGCTTTCACCCACATGTTGAAGCCGATGAAATGAGCTTCCATGGGGTCGTTGGTCACGCGTTTGGGGTCTTTGATATACTCATGCCATTTCTTGATGAACTCGGCGTTTTTGGTCGTATCAATGCTCATGAAGTAATTCCAGGCCGCCAAATGGCCGACCAGCGGCTTAGTGTCTATGCCGGAAAGCTCTTCCTCGCCCACCGAAAACGCCACCACCGGAATATCTTCCGCCGATACACCCTGGTTGCCCAATTCTTTGTAGAACGGCACATTGGCGTCGCCATTGATGGTGGACACCACGGCGGTTTTCTTGCCGGTAGAGCCGAATTTTTTAATATCGGCCACGATGCTTTGCCAATCGGAGTGACCGAACGGCGTGTAGTTGATCATGATGTCCTTGGGCGAAACGCCTTTGGCTTTAAGGTATGCCTCCAGTATCTTGTTGGTGGTGCGCGGATACACATAATCGGTGCCCGCCAGCACCCAGCGTTTGACCTTAAGATCGTTCATCAGGTAATCCACCGCCGGAACCGCTTGCTGGTTTGGCGCGGCACCCGTGTAGAAAACGTTCTTGGATGACTCTTCGCCCTCGTACTGCACCGGATAAAACAAAATGCCGTTAAGTTCCTCAATCACCGGCAACACCGATTTCCGCGAAACCGACGTCCAGCAGCCGAAGATGGCGGCCACTTTGTCCTTGGTTAACAACTCGCGGGTTTTTTCCGCGAATAACGGCCAGTTGGATGCCGGATCTACCACCACCGCTTCCAGCTTCTTACCCAACAAGCCGCCTTTTTTGTTCTGCTCGTCGACCAGCATCAACATGGTGTCTTTCAGCGTGGTTTCGCTGATGGCCATGGTGCCCGACAACGAATGCAAAACACCCACTTTAATGGTGTCTTCGGCATTGGCGGCCCCTACTGCCAATGCCGTCAAAGATAACACTAAAGACCGCGAGACCGTCTTTAGCACGGAGTTTTTAGCCATAACAGCTAACAGGTTTTGTTTCATTAAGTCCTCCTGGTGTTGTAGGTTTTTAAAATGCTAGATTTGCAGTTGCACGCCCAGTTTAATGGCGTTAACGAAATTACCGTTGGCTGCCGGCGTAAAGATAGAGCCGCCATTAGTCAGGTCACCACCTTGCCAGAACAAGGACACCCTGGCGTTATGGCCGTCAATGATATAGTTGACGCCGGCCTCGTATTCACTTTGATCAAATTTGCCGGGAACACTGACGCCGTCGCGCGTGAAAACTTCGGTGTATCTGACGTAAGGCTGTAACTGACCTATCCAGATTTTTTTCGGAATCAAATACAACAAATCGCCGGTAATCGAATCACCTTGGAAGCCATTGGTCAAACCGCCGCCGCCACCGCCGACAATAAACGTATCCGCGCCGCCTGGCGTGGGCGCACCGTTGGCGTAACTAATGCCGAAATTTTTATACTCGGCATTGAATGTTACCACCCCTTTATCGGCAAACACTTTTTCAAAATGAAAATCGCCGCCGGCCAGCAGGAAATTACCGGGATTGGTAAAAGAACCCGCGCCGTCTTCCTGGTACTGCGCAAAACCGGCCACCGTCAGCACGTCGCCGTCGGCGCCGTAAGCGGTACCGCCGGTGTAATAGCCGGGCGCTTTTTCCTCATTCAAAATGTTATAAGCGATACGGCCGGCATACAGTAAATTACCGTCGACATTGGCGGTACTATTGCCGGTAGAAAAATTGCTGCGTTTCAAACCCTCAAAAATACCGAACACATACTTGAGGTGGCCGTTCAGCGCCGCACCCCAAAAGTTGACACCCTCGTCACGACCGAAGGTTCCGGCATCCGGGCCCGGTAACACAAATTGAATGGTCGAGTCGGAAGGCTCGAAAGGCACTTTGTAAGGCTCAAATACCTCGCTGTAAAACGGACCGTTTAATTCCAGACGGCCTTCCGGCACTAACTGGCGGCCTAACCAAACATTGACGAAAGGATTAAATTCAAATTGGGCTATGCCGTCCAAAATCCGGATATCGCCGCCGGCTGTGCAGTTAGCGCATTCCGTGTTAAAAGTGAACTTAATGTACTTGTGAACCTGGCCGTTAACGTATAAGCGCAGATTATCCAAGGCAAAATCGGTTGAATACTTCTCGGCACCCGCTCTTCCCGCCCTGTCCTCGGCTGCAGAAAACCGGGTTTTAATACCCGTGCCCACACTGATCCACTTGGTATCGTCTATTTTAAAAGTCGCCCCAGCCTCTGACCCCGGCGCAAACCCCATCACCGCCGCCGCCAACAGCAGCGAACTGTGCACAAGCAACATGCGCTTGTTAAAAACCTGTACGGCATAATCTTTCATTGTTATCCCCTTTTAGCTCAAATGAAAACAGTGCCCGAGCCTTAAGCTACTGCCATCGGACGCATAAATTGTTGAACTTGGGAAAGCCATGCCGCAATGCGTCAAATGACTCATCAGTTATTTGACGTATGGGAAAGTTGGGTAGTGGATGGGGGGGAAGAGTAGGGTTTGACCAATGGTGTTAAGTTTAATCGTCATGTCGGCCAGGATTGCCGACATCCAGTTCACAGGGACATGGAACAGCCTTCGCTATCCGTGGCTTCCGGGTGCCGGCAACCCCTGCTGGAACATCGAGTTTCTCTTAACCTTAGAGCATTGGTGTGTGGCAAGATGCCAGTTGAGCAGGGATTACACCCAGGCTTTTAACTGGCGGCATCGGCGCGTTGGCCATGTGTTTCAGGCCTCTTATAAAGGCATTTTGGAGGATAAGAACAGCTAACTGACGGAATTGTCGCGCTATGTGGTGTTGAACCCGGTCAGGGCCGGCATGGTAAACGATGCGGCGGATTGGCACTAGAACCATTATAACGCGATGACCGGTCAGGCCCCGGCTTTAGCTTGTCTTCAAATGGAGGCTTTGTTAAGCCAATATGCCTCGGCGCGTGACATTGCAATCGAAAAGCTTATCAAACCGCCGATTATACGATGCAGCAGTGCCCAGGCTTTTGGCGTGCATTATTCGACTGTCAGCTTAAAGGTCAATAATAACTGATGTGACGATGTATGAATGAAAGACCTGACCCCTGTTTTCT
>PERF01000059.1 GCA_002928495.1 Methylobacter sp.
CCAAAATTAAATGCCTATAATGTACATAATATCTGTACAAAATGAGTTAAAGCCATGAATTCCGTTAATGTCACTGAATTGCGTCAGCATCTCCCGGATTACTTAAAACAGGTGCAGCAAGGTAAAGAAATCGCCATTACTTTGCATGGTAAAACCATAGCCCGTTTGGTTCCTGATCGACCGGAAAATAAACGGGAAGCCGCCTTGAAGAGCTTGGCAGCGTTACGGGGTAAAATGGTTGTCGGCGATGTGCTAACGCCATCCGGTGATGAATGGACGAGTGATGCTGACCATTTGTGATACCCATATATTATTGTTTTGGGCGGATCAGCCGGAGCGGCTATCGTCCTCAGCTGCGGCTGGCATCAGTGCCGGTTTGGAGGCAGCTTCCCTGGCATGTTCCGGCATCAGCCTTTGGGAGATTGCAATGCTCTACAGCAAAGGCCGGATTAATAATCATGCGGGCATATCGGCAACCGATTATATTCAAACCATTTTGACTGCCATGGCTATCACGGTTTTACCGATTAATCCCGATATTGCCGGATTGTCGCAAAGCCCATGCTTTATTCATGGCGATCCGGCTGACCGGTTGATTGGTGCGACTGCTTTAGCCTATCAGGCACCTCTAATAACCGCCGATGAAAAGCTTCATGTTATTCCAGGGTTACGCTGCATTTGGTAGCACCGTAGTTGTAGGGTGGGCAGGCTTTTTTGCCCACCATTTGCGATATGATCGGTGGGCAAAAAAGCCAGCCCACCCTAAGCTTCCTTGGATCGTGTTTTAACGCAAGAAATTTTCAAAGAGTAAACTTATTTTTCAGGTTGGCGCTGAGTATTTGCTGACCTGAAAACTCTTAATCCTGGGTAAATTTTCTTTTTTTGCCATAATCCAGGCTGATGCAACGAACTTGGAATATGGCTATGCCTCGGTTGTTTTTTGCCCTCTGGCCTGATGAAAATACCCGGCAGGCTTTAACAACTCTCAGCGAATTACTGGTGAAAAAAGGCGTTAAGCCGGTTACACCGGAAAATCTTCATGTCACCTTAGCTTTTTTAGGGCAGGTAAATGCCGAGCAAGCTCAATTTTTACTGGAGCACGCAAACGGGGTTCACTGCAAGCCGGTGCAATTGTGTTTCGATCAATTAAGTTATTGGAAAAAGCCCAGGGTGCTTTGTCTTTCGGCACGAGAAACGCCGGTAGCGCTGGCGGGGCTGGCGCGGGATTTATCAGGATTAGGGCTGGCATGCGGTTTAGAAATGGATGGCAGGCCGTATGTACCGCATGTGACATTGGCCAAAAAGGTGAGTAAAGCGCTAGTGCTGGAGTTTGAGCCGATTGACTGGCTGGCGAACGCTTTCGTTTTAGCGGAATCGGTCAGCCAGCCCGGCGGTGTTCGCTATGAACCGGTCAACCGGTGGTCTTTTACTTGCGCCAGAACTCAGGTACAAACAGAATAATCAAAGAGAAAATCTGCACCCGCCCTAAAATCATGGTTAGGCAGCATACGGCAGTTTGAAAATCGGTGAGGCTGGCATAATTGCTGGCCGGCCCCACTTCATTCAGGCCGGGGCCGGCATTGTTAAAGCAGGCGATGACGGCGCTTAAGGCAGTGGTAAATTCCATGCCGCTAAGCAGCAGTAAAAATACCAAAATCACAATGCAAATAAAGTAGAGAAAGATAAAACCGGTAACCGAGGTGACAATGTTGGAACTGACGATCTGTCCGCCGATTTTGAGTGGTTTTACCAAATTGGGGTGAATAAATTTGTAAAGCTCAATATGGGACTGTTTAACCAGGATAATGGTGCGGATCATGCGAATGCCGCCGCCGGTTGAGCCGGAAGAGGCTGAGATACAGCTTAAAAACAACATCCACATAGGTACAAAAATCGGCCATTGGTTGAAATCCTGGCTGGCGTAGCCGCAATCGGTGGCGATGGTGATCAGGTTAAAGCTGGCATGGCGCAAGGCGACCGGAAAATCCGGATATGTGCCTTTATGCCACAGCACAGCTGCCGCCATGAGGCTGCTGCCCAAAACCAGAATTAAAAAAGCCATGGCTTCGCGATCCCGGATGTAGGCAGTAATATCTCGTTTTTTTAGCGCAATGAAATGGGTGGCAAAGTTTATGGCCGCCAGCAATTGAAATAAGGATAGAACCAGTTCTATGCTCAGTGAATTAAAAAAACCCACGCTGCTGTCGTGAGTGGAAAATCCGCCCAGGCTCATTGCCGAAAAAGCATGGCAGAGTGCATCAAACCAGGACATACCGGCCAGTTTGAGTGACAGGATACAGGCAGCGGTAATGCCGGCATAGACCAGCCATAAGGCTTTGGCGGTTTGTGCTATTCGGGGCGGCAAATCCGACTCTTTAACCGTGCCTGGCGTTTCCGCTTTAAATAATTGCATGCCGCCAATACCCAGCATGGGCAAAATGGCAACCGCGAAAATAATGATACCCATGCCCGCGATCCAATTGAGTTCGTGCCGCCACAAATTTATGGACACCGGCAAGTTATCCAGGCCGGTGAGTACGGTTGCGCCGGTTGTTGTCAGACCGGATACGGTTTCAAAATAGGCATCGATAAAACTTAATTCAGGCAGGTAAATCAACAAGGGTAAGGTGCAAAATACCGGCATCAGCGTCCAGGTGATGGATACCAGCAGAAATCCGGCTTGTTGAGAGACTTTCTTGGGAATGCGCCAAGTGGCGAAAAACATTAATAAACCGGTTAGGGTAGTGATGGCCGTGCTTTGGTAAAAGGCGGTAACGGCGCCGTCTTGGCTGATAACTGAAGCTAACAGGCAAGTGGCCATCAAACCGCCGAAGCCGATGGTGAATAAGCCGAAAATGTGGATGATGACTAAAATAAATTGCATCGCTAGGCGTTTTCCCTGTGCCGCGCCACTTATTTGCTTAACGGCTGAAATTTTTCTTCAATGTAAGACACCAGTTTTTTATCCAGCGCAAACATTACCACGTGGTCACCGTCTTCAAACACCGTATCATGGTGTATGGAGATGACTTCTTCAGAGCGGATCAGCGCGCCCAGCACTATGCCGGCAGGCCATTCAATGGCATCCACCTGTAAACCCACCACCGAGTTTTTTCCGTTGCCGCGGTGGGCGATCGCTTCAATGGCTTCGGCGCTACCGCCGCATAATGAGCTGACGCGCTCCACATCGCAGCGGCGCACGTGCTTGAGAATACTGCCCAAGGTTTCCAGGTTGGGTTGCACGGATAAATCAATGCCGGTGCCCGGTAGCAGCTTGGCGTAGGATTTGTGGTTTAACAGGCAGATGGCTTTGCGTACCCCCAATTGCTTGGCCAGCGAGGCGGAGATGATGTTTTCGCCGTCGTGGTCGGTTATCGCGCAAAACAAGTCGGTTTTATCGATGGATTCTTCCAGCAGCAAGCTCTCATCGGTGCAGTCGCCTTGTAAAACAATGGTGTTGTTGAGGTCGTTGGCGATTTTTTGCGCTCGCTCGGGGTTGCGTTCGATGATTTTGACATGGTGGTCCCTTTCAAGGGCCTGAGCCAGCCGTTTACCGACATGGCCGCCGCCGGCAATAATAATGCGTTTTAACGGTGCTTCCAGTTTATTTAAATCCTTTAGAATTTGCCGGACTTCCTTACGCGGGGCGACAAAAAACACTTCGTCGCCGGTTTCTATCATGGATTCGCCGTTAGCGGCCAATGGCACACCCTGCCGAAAAATTGCCGCAATACGGATTTTGCTGCTGGACAATCGGCCTTTAAGTTCTCTGATTTTTTTGCCGGTTAAAAAGCCGGTGCTGGTGACTTTAACGGAAATCAGCCGAACTAAACCATTGGCAAAATCGGAAATATGCAACACCCCCGGCAATTCGATCAAGTTGCGGATGGATTCCATTACGATTTGCTCGGGGCTGATGACGATGTCTACCGGAATGCCAGTTTCGCCGAACATTTGCGGGTGTTTTAAAAAGTCGATAGCACGGATGCGGGCTATGGTTTTGGGTTTGCTGTACAAGGTGTTGATGATTGTACAAGCCAGCATATTGGTTTCGTCGCGGTCGGTAACGGCAATCACAATATCGGTATTTTGCACACCTGCTTGTTCGAGTACGCTGGGGTGAGCGGCATTCCCGGCAACCGTGGCGATATCGAAACGTTCTCTTAGGGCATCCAACAATGCGGGTTTGGAATCGATAACCACGATGTCGTTTTCCTCGCTGGCCAGGGCTTCAGCCACCGAACTGCCGGTCATGCCGGCACCTAAAATCAAAATTCTCATAATGGACAGTATCGGTTAAATTTCAAAATGCCCAAAGCCGTATCCGCATGGGTTGGCAAAACCGCGCAACTTTATAGTAGGAACGAAGAGTTTGCAATATAAAAAACGGATTTGTTTATTCATTTTCAATGTCTTGGACAATACTGGTAAATTCTCCGCTGCCTAGTTTGGTTAATACCCGATCACCCGTGCTGATTTGCCGGCTGGTGCGGATAACGGTGCCGGAAGGCTGGTGGATGGCCAGTGCATACCCTCGGCTCAGCGTAGACAAGGGGCTGACTGTGTTCAGTGCCTGCTGCGCGTTACCCAAGCGTTGGCCGGCTTGGTCCAGCCGCCTGCGCATGGCGGCAAGAAGGCGTTCATGAAGATATTGCCGGGTCAGCCCGTATTGGTGTAAACGCAATGCAGGATTACATTGCGCCAGTTTATGGTTTTGGATGCTTAAAGTGTGGCGCCGCCGTTCCAATAAAACTCTAAAGCCGCGGTTTAACCGGCCTTCCAAGTCTTGAATCTTGAGCCGGTTTCGTGCGAGTTTTTGGCCGGGATGTTGTTGCTGCAGGCGCTTGTTAGTCCAATCCAGGGTTTGTTGTTTACGCTGTATTTGTCGCTGAAACTGTTGTTGCAGCCGGCTTTCCAATTGCCTGAACGCAGCCAGCCAGATGAGTTGGTCGGGGGTTGCATGTTCGGCGGCGGCCGTGGGTGTGGCGGCACGGAAATCGGCGGCAAAATCGGCGATGGTGATGTCGGTTTCATGGCCGACGCCGGAAATCACCGGAATATCACTGGCATAAATGGCCCGGGCGACAATTTCCTCGTTAAACGCCCACAAGTCTTCCAGCGCGCCGCCGCCACGGGCCAGTATCAACACATCGCACTGGTTATGTTGGTTGGCCAGCGCCAACGCTTGGGCAATTTCATATTTGGCGTTTTCGCCTTGCACGGCAGCCGGGTAGATAATGATCGGAATGCCGGTGAAGCGGCGCTTGAGCACGGTCAAAATATCCCGGATGGCGGCGCCGGAAGGCGAGGTGATGATGCCGATCTGCTTAGGCAAAGACGGTATCGGTTTTTTTTGATGTTCATCAAACAGCCCTTCGGCAGCCAGCTTGCGTTTTAAGTTTTCAAAGGCCAGTCTAAGCGCGCCGTCGCCGGCTTGTTCCATTTGTTCGACTATTAATTGATAGTCTCCGCGCGGCTCGTACAGGCTGACTTGAGCCTTGGCTAACACGTGCATGCCGTTGGCGGGTTTGAACGGCATTCTACGTTGCTGGTTTTTAAATAAAGCACAACGAATCTGGGCGTTGGCATCTTTCAAGGAAAAATACAAATGCCCGGAGGCCGGCATACTGAGGTTGGATATTTCGCCTTCCACCCAAATGGTCATAAAGTGGCGGGCCAGCAATAGCGCGGTTTCCTGGTTGAGTTGAGAGACCGTGAACAGCTTACGGTTTTCGCTTTCGGCCATGTTTTGGTTAAGCGTCAGCTTTTCATTTTGTATTCGCGTTCCAGTTGTTGAATGTAACGCTGAACTTGCATTTCAAACGATGCGGAAATACGGATGAATTTACAACCGATACGGTAAATCTTGATGGGGTCGATTTTTTGCGGATTGGTCAAGTAACGGCTGCGAACTTCAAATGAGACATAACTTTCTCCCACTTCGGCTAGCGACAATTTACATTCTTCCAGTTTAGTGCCGGGGGCAAGCAGACTGGTCGCTTTGGGGGTATCGCACAGCATGGAAAACCCGGTCAGGCTGATATCGTTAAGCCTGAGTTTCAAGGGCTCCAGTTCCGGCAGGATGACTTCACAGAAACTTTGCCTGGAGAGCGGGGATTTCATGCGGTAGTATTCCCTGCGTTCCTGCCAAAACAACGGTTTAGGGATGGGCAGGCTAAAGGCGGGATTACCTTTGTATTGAGTTTTGGTTAATTTTGTCGTTTCAAATTTGACTAGAATGCCTTCCAATGCGGCCCGAAAATTCACGGTGGCCGCACTTAACACCAGCCGGCTCAAATACTCCTTGGGGGCGTAGTCTACATATAAGGTATTGTTTTTTTTGTCAATTTCAAGAATAGTGGTGATAAACGACTCATCCGATTCGCCAAAACTGACCGTGATGTAACAACTAGATTTTTGCAACAAGGTCAAATTACTAATGATTTGGATACTATTCTGAATATATAAAGATTCGTTATTTTCCATTATTAATACAGACGTACTTCTCTTAATTGTCCATTGATATAATTAATTTTTTTTTATTATAGTACATAAAGGAGCGGGCTGTGGCCTGGATACTGTTATTTTCTGCCGGTTTGGCTGAGGTGATTTTTGCTTTAAGCCTTAAATATAACCAAGGTTTCAGCAAGTTATGGCCTAGCGTGGTGACGGTGGTTTTTGCCGTTATCAGCTTTTATTTGTTAATGCTGTCCATTAAAACGCTGCCCTTAGGCACGGCTTATGCTGTATGGACCGGCATGGGGGCCGTCGGTGTGGCAATACTGGGTATTTTTTTGTTTCAAGAGTCGGCCGGCTTGTTTCGGTTATTGTCCATCGCATTGGTCATTATCGGTATTATCGGTTTGAAAATTACCGATTCTAATTAAATGCTGCACTTAATCTCACAAGCTTCCGCCAATCAAACCCTGTTGCAGCGAACGGCGACCGGAGACTGTTTGGTTTTTTTCGGCGATGCGGTGTTCAGGTTGATGTCCGATACCGGTTTTGCCCTTGCTTTGGCCGGTGAAATGAACCGAGTCCACGTCTATGCCTTGTTGCCCGATCTGGAAACCAGGGGAATTGAGGCTTCCGAGATACCGCCGGGAATTACCTTGATCGGCTATGACCAGCTGGTTGCGCTGACTGTCGAAGAGCCGGTGATCCAGTCATGGCGCTAGACGTGGCAGGACGCCGGATTGCAACGACCGACCAGGGCTTTCTGTTGGATTTGCGGGATTGGGATGAAACCGTGGCGGTAGAGTTAGCACGGCAGGAACAAATCGAGCTGACCGATGCGCATTGGGAAGTGCTCAGCACTATCCGCAATTATTACAAAGACTATAAACACTTACCTAATGCACGCGGCTTTGCCAAGATTATCGCCAAGGCGTTAGGTGAAGATAAAAGCAAAAGCCGGTACCTACAAGTGTTGTTTCCCCAAGGGCCGTTAAAATTTGCTTGTAAATTGGCGGGGCTCCCCAAACCGCCGACCTGTTTGTAAGCTAACCTTGCTTAAATCGGTGAATCAGGCGGCGTTCTTTTTTATTGGGTTTGAAGCTTCTTTGGTCAAAGTTGAACAGTTCACGTTCCTCGCGTTGACGGCTAATCTGCAACTGCCGCTTGGCGTGACTCTCGGGCGATTCTTCATACATCAGGCAGGCGTCTTTGGCCGGGCGCCGTTGGCCGCTAAGGCTTTTTACAGTGACTTCCCACTCATAGCTGTCTTTGCTGATGGTAAGCACCGCGCCCGGTTTGATGTCCTTGCCGGGCTTGGCGCGTTGACCGTTTAAATGCACTTTGCCGCCGTTGATGGCGTCGGCGGCTTGCTGGCGAGTTTTAAAAAAACGCGCGGCCCACAACCATTTATCCAGGCGTAGGGATTCGGGTTCGGCCACGGATTTACTTGACGATGGGATTACCGGATGCTTCCCAGGCCGCGAAACCGCCGAGCATGCTGATCGCCTTGCTGTAACCGATTCGGTTTAAATTAAGGGTTGCCAGCGCGGAACGGTTGCCGCCCTGGCAATACACGATAATGTCGTCGTTTTGTTTGCTCTGGAAATCAGGATGCGCGGTAATTTTAAATTCCACAACACCGCGGGGGATGTTAATCGCCCCCGGCAAATGCCCGGCGCTAAATTCGGCCGGTTCTCTGACGTCAAGCACCAGGCAGGCGGCCATTTTGGCTTTGGTTTGTTCGATATCGATTTCGGTGATTTGCTGCTTGGCTTCGGCAACTAAATCCATTGCGGTAAGACTCATGGCTGCTATCCTCTGTTAAAGTGATCGGTTAAATCTTTAAAAAAGCCGAATCGATTCGGGTAAAACTTATACTTCCATGTGTTTTTTTAGTTCTTTAGGCAGGGAGAATACCACTTTTTCCTCGATGCCTTGAATTTCATAGGTGGACTCGCCGCCCCAGGCTTTTAATTGTGAAATCACTTCCTGCACCAGTACTTCAGGCGCGGAAGCACCGGCGGTAACGCCCACCACGTTGATGTCATTAAACCATTCCTGCTGCATGTTTCTGGCCGTATCGATAAGGTGGGCGGGTTTGCCCAGCTGTTCGGCTATTTCCCGCAAGCGGTTGGAATTGGAACTGTTAGGCGAGCCCACCACCAGGATTAAGTCCGAGCGTTTGGCTAATTCTTGAACCGCATCCTGGCGGTTTTGGGTGGCGTAGCAGATATCGTCCTTTTTTTGTTCCTGAATACCGGCAAAGCGCTCGCGCAAGGCGTCTACCATGATTTTGGTATCGGTAATCGAAAGTGTGGTTTGGGTCACGTAAGCCAGGTTATCCGGGTTTTTGACTGTCAGGTTTTTCACGTCTTCGGGCGTTTCAACCAGATAAATACCGCCGTTTTCCGAAATTTTATCATACTGGCCCATGGTGCCTTCCACTTCCGGGTGACCGGCATGACCGATCAGGATTACCTCCCGGCCGGATTTAGCATGCTTAGCAACTTGCAGATGCACTTTAGTGACCAGCGGACAAGTGGCATCGAATACTGTCAGTTGGCGTTCCTCGGCTTCCTGTTGTACTTTTTTGGACACGCCGTGGGCGCTGAAAATCAAATACGAGCCCACGGGCACGTCGCTTAATTCTTCAATAAACACCGCGCCTTTTTCTTTTAGGCCTTCCACCACGGTGCGGTTGTGAACCACTTCGTGACGCACGTAAATGGGTGCGCCGAAGGCTTCCAGCGCTTGATCAACAATCTCAATCGCGCGGTCTACACCGGCGCAGAAACCACGGGGATTAGCGAGTACGATTTGCATATTCTTGATAGATTTACTTGGTTTATGTGGTTTTATTCTAACTCAATAGTGTTTCAGATACGATAATACCGTCGGCATCGGCATATAAATAATGATCTTTTTTAAAATTTACCCCGGCAAAAGTGACGATACCGTCGCGGTCGCCCAGGCCTTTTGTGTGGCTTTTTAAAGGGTGGGTATGTAAAGCGCGGATGGCGATAGGGAGCTTATTGATGGCTTCGGAATCGCGGATGCAGCCGTAAATCAATATGCCTTGCCAACCGTTTTCGGCAGCCAGTTTAGCCAGATTTTCCCCGACCAGCGCGCAGCGGTGCGACCCGCCGCCGTCAACCACCAGTACCCGGTTGTTAACGCGCTCCTCCAACGTGTGCCGAACCAGCACGTTGTCTTCAAACACTTTTAGCGTGGAAATCTGCCCACTGAAAGCTGTTAACGCGCCGTAGTTTCTGAATAAAGGTTCGGCAATCTGAAAATGTTCTTGCTCCGAGTAGGCGTCGCATAAGTCGGCGGTGCTGAAGCGCATGATCAATCTCCGGTTGCCGGTGCATCGGTGTAACGCGCCAACAAGCCGTTAGCGCCATGAATAGGCGGCAGCGGGATCTTCACCTCGTAACCGCCGCCCAAGGCTTCCAGCATATCATGGCCGTACATGTCGAACATGCGTTCCACTAAAATATCCTGATTGCCTTCGGGCAGTATCACTTCCAGTTTATCACCAACGCCGAATTTGTTTTTAACATCGATGGTTGCCAAGCCGTTGCTTTGATCGTAAGCGCGGATTTCGCCGCAAAACTGCTGCTGGTGACTTTTAGAATACCCGGTCAGGTAGTTTTGGTATTCGTGGGTGTGGTGGCGCTGGTAAAAGCCGTCGGTATAGCCGCGGCTGGCCAGATTGTCGAGCACGCCGATCAGCATGGGTTCAAACGGCCGCCCGGCAAGGGCGTCGTCGATGGCCTGCCGGTAGGTTTGTGCGGTTCTGGCAACGTAATAATGCGACTTGGTGCGGCCTTCGATTTTTAAACTGTCTATGCCGATTTCAACCAAGCGGTGGATATGCTCAATGGCCCGCAAATCTTTGGAATTCATGATGTAGGTGCCGTTTTCATCTTCCATGATCGGTAACAGCTCGCCTTTGCGGCCTTCTTCCTCCAGAAAATAAATATTGTCCGCCAAAGGATGGCGTTCGGCACCACCGCAGCTGGCCGTGCTGATGTCGGACATGGATAAGGGGCCGGCGTTTGGCAAGTAATCCCCTTCCGCATTCTCATGCGCCGGCAGGGTATCGTATTTCCAGCGGCAGGAATTGGTGCAAGTGCCTTGGTTGGGGTCGCGGTGGTTAAAATAACCGGACAACAGGCAGCGCCCGGAATAGGCAATGCACAAAGCGCCGTGCACAAACACTTCCAGCTCGATATCCGGGCAAAGCTGGCGGATTTCCTCCACTTCATCCAATGACAGCTCGCGCGACAGAATAATGCGGGTAATCCCCAGCTTTTGCCAGAATTTAACTGTGGCATAGTTGACCGTGTTGGCTTGTACGGACAAGTGTACCGGTATATCCGGCCAGTTTTCCCGCACCATCATGATCAAGCCGGGATCGGCCATGATCAGCGCATCCGGCTGCATCTCGATTACCGGCGCATATCGGCCAGAAAGGTTTTAACTTTGGCGTTGTGCGGGATCACGTTGGTGGCCAGAAAAAATTTTTTGCCCAAGGCATGCGCCTCGGCAATGCCTTTGGCCAGATTGTCGGCCAGAAAATCGTTGTTGCGCACCCTTAAGCTATAACGCGGTTGGCCGGCATAAACCGCATCCGCGCCGTAAGCGAACGCGTAACGCATATTTTTAATAGTTCCGGCGGGGGAGAGCAGTTCGATTGGTTTCATGCTTTAAGAAAAATACTGAGTGATAAGCTGTTATTCTACCTTAAAAATTTGGCTAGCTGCCAATGATAGGGTATTGCAAAATACAAGAGCAAACAGCACCCCAGCTTTGTTTATGCAAAACCATGCGACTATAAGGCATCGATGCGATAACTAAAAATTGACAACGGCGGCTTTGAGTTCTAATTTCTGTGTGAAATAAACTGTACGCCTCGGGGAGGGAAGCAAAAATGTCCGGTTTTACAGTTTCCGATCTTAAAGACATCGTAACAATTATCGGCGTTGTCATAGCCGCAACTTCGCTGGCATTTACTGCGATAAATACGCTAACCACCGTAAGAACTAACCGGGCGAAATTCTGGCTGGATTTACGCGACCGCTTTGCCAAGCATGATGAGGTGCATCGCCTGCTCAGGCCCGGCGGCGATTGGAGCACCGGCAAAGGCCCTGAAACCGCCGAGGAGTGGGCAAGAGTTGAAGCTTATCTGGGGCTTTTCGAACATTGTGAGATCATGTTGGAGCAAGGCTTGATCGACGAACGCACGTTCCGGGAAATTTATGTCTACCGGCTTAAAAACATGGCTGCCAACAGCTACATTAGGGAAAAACTTAACCGCCACGCAGGGGGATGGAGCCGGTTGCTGGCTTTAATGAAACGAATGGGCATTGATGTTTTAAGTTAGACAAATGTTGGGCGTTCCCAAGAACAGATAGGCGGTGTTATCCGGAAGTGCCGGGACACAACAATAACGGCGGCGTTTGTATTCAAGGCCAAGTGAAGGTAAATAATGAACTCTATTTTAGTACGCCAAGCGGTTTTGGCGGATGTTGATGCGCTCGCGCCATTATTCGATAGTTACCGCCGGTTTTACGGCCGGGATAGTGCCATGGCGGCGGCGCGTGAATTTTTAGCAGCGCGCCTTGAGCTCGGTGAATCGATTGTTTTTATTGCCTTGGAAGACGGTGTGCCGGCCGGCTTTGCGCAGTTATACCCGAGCTTTTCGTCGGTGTCATTGGCGCGGACATTGATACTGAATGATGTGTTCGTTTTAGAGCCTGCACGCCGTAAAGGTATCGCCTCCAAACTCATAGCGGCGGCAATCGACTATGCCGGCGCCTCGGGGGCGGTGCGGCTGACGCTCTCGACCGCGGCAACCAACCATAGCGCCCAAGCTTTATATCAAAGCCTAGGCTGGAAGCGCGACCAAGACTTCCGGGTCTATCATTTTGCCGTTGCCTGAATGAACGCCATGCTTAGGATATAGCGCTTTGGCTTGTTTATGAAAGTGGCAACAAAACCGAATGGGATCGAAATGGACAAAAGAAAAGTTTCAGTGATCGCTTTATTCACGCTGCTATGCGTATCCGCCGCTGCGTACTGGCTGTATAGCACGGTGTTATCGAACCCGAAAGACAACCTGCCGCAATTCATGAGTGCCCGCTACGGCGTTTTAGATCCCGCCGATAATTCCTGGCGCAAGCCCACGCCAGCCAAGGCTGATGCGGCAGAGCCGGCCGGGTTCAAGATTTGCGCGGACAACGACAGCACTACAGACAATAAAGTCTTCCTGCTTGCGGTCTGCAGCGTACCCGGCAAAGCCGGTGGGTCTCATAGCGATTCCGGGACCATTGAGCTGTATGCCATCGATAGAAGCAAGCCGCAATTTACGATTGTTTCAGCATTAACAATGGAGGGGTTCGGCAGTTTTGGTAATCCGGGCACGGTTAAGATTATACAACTGGGCACAGCGTTCTTCGGCTTCCAAATTGAAGGCGGCGGGGTTTGGCAAGGGGTTTCAATCGGTACGACGGTAGTTTATGTTCCGTATAAGGATACCTTCAAAGAGGCCCTGGTCATCCGAAGCGCTTACAATGATGAAGGACGCTTGGATTGTGAAAATTGCGCTGACCAGATAACCGAATTAGAACGCACGCTGGAAATTAAACCGGATGGGCAAGCCGACATGTACCCGATTCAGATCAATGAAAAATCCAAACACTTAGGCAAGCAAACCAGTAATGCTTATTGGGCCCGGTTCGATAAGGATTCTTGGCGGTACATTTATCCCAAAGAACTGGAGCGCGAGTCCGGAAATCAGGAGTAAGTTTTAGCATCCAGTATTGCCTTGCCATCGGCGCGTACAAGAGGCCAATACCAACCATTGACGACATCGCCGCTCCGGTAAAAACCAGGTTTCCGCTGGAGCGCCCCGCGTAGGGTGCCCCAGCGGAGTCCGACGGTAAAACGCACTTGGGTTTTCAAAACCGGCATTGACCAAGCCCTGTGGTTTTGCCCGGACTATAGTTTTAGCCGGTTGATGATTGCTTGATGCAATCCGGTGCCTGTTGCCGGCACCTTAGTTTGTGACAAATTTACCAATGAATACATTTAAATGCTGCGTTTGGCCTTCCAATGATTCAGCCGCCGCCGCAGCTTGTTCCACGAGCGCGGCATTTTGCTGAGTAACATCTTCCATTTGGCCAATTGCCAGATTAACCTGCTCAATGCCCTGGGTTTGTTGCTCGGATGCCGAAGCGATTTCCGTCATCATGGCTGTTACACTGCCAATAGAATTAACAATTTCCTCCATTTTTTTGCCGGCATAGCTCACCAGGCGACTACCATCTTCCACCTGATCTACCGAGCTGCTGATGAGTTCCTTGATTTCCCTAGCCGCTGCGGCTACTCGTTGAGCCAAGTTTTGCACTTCACCGGCGACCACGGCAAAACCACGGCCTTGCTCACCCGCCCTGGCCGCTTCAACAGCCGCATTTAAAGCCAATATATTGGTTTGGAAGGCGATTCCGTCGATAACGCTGATAATATCGACAATTTTTTGCGAGGACTCATTAATGGCGCTCATGGTGTGAATGACTTGATTGACCACTTGCACGCCCTGGCGGGCAATGTCACTGGAGCCGGCGGCTAGCTTGCTGGCGTTATTGGCGTTTTCGGCGTTATGCTGAACCGTGGAGGTCAGCTGTTGCATGCTGGCTGCGGTTTGCTCCAAGCTGGCTGCTTGCTGTTCGGTTCTGCGCGACAAATCACTATTGCCGACGGCTATTTCATTGGCCGCTTTATTAATGATGTCACTCGCGTCTTTAATTTCCCCTATGAGATTTTTAAGGTTTTCCGCAGTGTCATTAACTGCAATCTTCATTTGTTCGAAAGTTCCGGGATAATCCTGGCGGATAGTTTGTGTTAAATCTCCTTGCGATAACGCTTTGGCAACCCGTTCCACATCACTAAAACCGGCATCGCAGGTTGCAAGCAAAGTATTCAGACCGGTCAAGATTTCCTTAAAAATAAACTCATATTTTTCGACTTCGGCGCGGTATGTAAAATCGCCGTTCACGCCGGCTTGCACGACAGTTTTGATTTCGGTGCCGATATCAAGCAAAGCCTTTTTTATGTCGCGCATGGTATGGGTGATCGCAATTGTTTCTCCCGGCAGCGTTTCCATATCCACAGAAAAATCGCCTTTGGCGTATTGCCGGATAATTTGAATAATTTTTCGGTTAAGCCGGATTCGTGATTGCACTAACTCGTTAACTTCATCCGCCATTTTGCCGTAAACTCCTGGCAGCTTGGTTGAATCAAGCTGTTCAGTTACCCAGCCCTGGGCATGTTTTTGGGATACTTGGTCCAAGGCGCTAACAAATCCGGTTAAAGCGGTTTGCATGGTTTTCATATCGATTAAAACTTCACCAAATTCATCTTTTTGCAGGACACTGATTTCAGAATCAAGATTGCCTTTGGCAATCGTACTGGAAATTTTGCGTAACTGGCCAAGTGAGCGGAAAATTCCCCTATAGATGAGTAAACTAACGGCAAAAATTAAGGATAGAAAAATGATAGCGGACGCGATAACGAATAAAGCGGATTGCCCGGCTTTGCGATTTAGGCTTTTGGTAACCGTCAACAAATCATCAGCCAATTTATCCTCCACCGCTTTCATATGGTCGATGTTTTCAGTAGCGGTTTTAAACCAATAAACCGGCTCCACACCCAGCCCTGGTGCGCCATTACTCGCCAGCGCCAATTTGCGCATTCGCGCCACTTCGTTACTGGCTGAGCTTTGCATGGCGTTAGTGTAAAACAGCTTTTGGGGTCCGGTGGCAAAGCCTAAAAATGCTTCGGCATAAATATTTATCGCCGATAAGTTTTTAATAAACCGTCTGTCAACGACTGGGGTAAGTTGGTCGATTGAAAAAGCCATGGTTAGTAATGCCCGTTCCAAACCGGTATATTCTTTGGCTAGTAATAAATTTGAATAAGCTAATGCCAATCGGGTAATTTCACTATTCCGGCTGTAGCCCGCTAATGAAGAGGAGACCTGTAACAGCGCGTTAACAACGCCGGTATAGTACTCGCCCGCTTGGAAGGCATCGATTGAAAATCCGTTGACATTGTCACGGCGGCTGGGCAGGGATTTCAATTTCTCATCGGCAGCGGCCAGTAAGGATTTAAAATCAGTTTGAGAAGCATTGTGCGGAATCAAGTTTTGCAAACAGGCTTGAAAAAGCCTAACGGCAGTATCTGTGTGTTTTCTTTGTTCAGTCAGTTCCACATTAAACTTTTCGCCCCGGCTGTTGATGAATCCGCCAGTCATGCCGCGTTCTTTTTGTAAGTTGTGGATTAGGTTGCCCACCGTAACTGAAATTTCAACCATAGGTTCCAGTTGTTCCATTTCGTTTTTAACGTGCAATTTTTCGACAATATTTGAACCGGCAAAAAAGATAAGCAAACAGGCCGGTAAAGCGACGATCAAATATAGACGCGCTTTTAAGCTCAAAGAAATATTGAACATATTTCTCATGTGTGTCCCCCAGGTTTTATTTCAGCTT
>PERF01000060.1 GCA_002928495.1 Methylobacter sp.
GATTACAGTTTTGCGTTGGGATATTTGGAAAACTGGTCGGATATTGATCGAAAAATAAAAGCCTTGCTCGATAGCTTTGTCGTTAGCCATTAAGGCTGTGGAGCTATGACCAACGGGTATTGTGCCGTGTTTAAATTGGAAGAAACGTAACGACAGCAACATGGCTTATCGGCGGGTTTGGCCTCAAGGCGGCAACTCTTTTTACCGTTACCCTTTTACAACGGCTAGGTAATAAGCTGTGGCTGTGCACATGTGGTTCGTGCCCACGCGTAAAAATGCCAATGCCGTCATCATTGATGAGATGGTTGGCAAAAAAAGCGCTGCCCAGCCTACTTGGCTTTTTGATAGGTTCATAGATTCAATTTCACTCTAGTGCCAAGTTCAAGTTATCATCCCCAAGCATATCCTATCACTGGGAAACCGGACAGGAACTAGTGATCATCGATACCGGCAATGGCATTTTGATCAGGCCGATAACACCGTTTCCGGTCTCTGCATTAAGCGACGTGGCCGGCTCTCTGGCGTATTCCGGGACAGCCCATAGCCCTTGACGACATATGACCTGACAACGATGCCTAAACCGACCCATCCCAAAGTTATTATTAGAGAAATTCCGCCCAAAAAAGTGGCTGTAATTAAATTCAGCGGTTTTTTTAATGAAGCCAATCTGGCTGATAAAACAGCCGAATTAAAAGCATGGCTAGCGCAAAAGTCGCTCACATCGCTATCACAGCCGCGTTCGGCCGGATACAACCCGCCCTGGACATTGCCGTTTTTGCGCCGTAACGAAATTCATATTGAACGTATTGAATAAAAGATTAGCCTAGCTCAAATCGGCGTGAGATCGATGCGTCGAAATGCCTTTATCATCAAACCTAAGCCTTGTCGGCAATCAGTTGCTATGCATTACGACTGAGACTAAACCAGACGATATGATAAAAATTTAGTGGATGGCGGTAATTTTACGCAATGCTTAGCGTAAATCTGCTTTAAGGCGAATTAGGATTTGGGACTCACCCGAAAAATGACTATAAAAAACTCAACGCCTAGAACCTAAAACACCTTATTTATCGCGCTGAACTACTTGAATTGAATAAACAACGTATGCAAAAAAAAGTATACAATTCGGTAAACCAAGTATAATTTTCAATCATCAAGATGCACGATTTAACAATTGCGATAGACTGAAAACAATTGCAATTTAAATTGTTATAAAACCATAAAAGGTTAACAGCCTGAATAATTTAAGAGAACCAAATGGATATTAATCCGCAAATTATCGGTATAGGCGCATCAGCTGGCGGTCTTGAAGCATTGCAAAAACTCGTCGCCACCCTCAAGCCGGAATGGCCGCTTTGTTTTCTCGTTGCACAGCACCTTTCTCCCACCCATAACAGTCTTTTAACCGAACTGTTAAGCCGCAACACATCGCTCAATATACAGGAATTAAAACACGGTCAAATTCCTGAGTGCGGCAGCATATATGTGGTCCCGCCTAATTCTGACGCTATTTTAGCTAATGGCAAATTTCTACTTTTGGCCCCGGAGTTCGCCATCGGCCCCAAACCAAGTATAGACAGGCTATTTATCTCTTTAGCCGAGGTCTTGGGTGAAAAAGCCATAGGCATTATTTTATCGGGAACCGGCGCGGATGGTGCCAAGGGGTTACGCGAAATCAAAAATGCCGGCGGCATGGCGATTGTACAAAACCCGGATTCGGCCAAATTTACCGGCATGCCCAATGCCGCCTTGCAGGATCCACGGGCGGATTATGTGGTTGCGCCGGAAGAGATCGGCTCGGTATTGGAAGCTTACTTGGGTGGTGAACGCTACAAATTATTACCGGAAAAAAGCGATAACCAGGAATTAAGTGACCTGATACGTACCGTTTATGAGCAAACTAAATTGGACTTATCAGGTTATAAATCGTCAACGGTGCTTCGACGTTTACAGCGCAGAATGCAGGTTTTACAAGCCGCATCAATCCCTGACTATATCGACAAATTAAAGCAAAAACCCGAGGAAGCCAATAAATTTGCCTATGAAGTCCTCATTTCAGTCACCGAATTTTTCCGCGATAAGGATGCATTTTTTGCTTTAGGCATCCAATTAAATCAGTTAATTGAATCAATGGGCCCCAGCCGCGACATTAGAATTTGGAATCCCGGCTGCGCGACGGGTGAAGAAAGCTATTCCCTGGCAATTTTGATGGAAGAAGCCATACGAAATTACGGCTTACCTGTTCGTTATAAAATTTTTGCTTCCGACATTGATGCGCGAGCAATTGATGTGGCCCGGCAAGGCTCTTATCCGGCAGGTACCTGTGAAGTTTTGGAAGAAAACTGGCAAAAGCGCTATTTTGACCGGGAGGGCGATTATCTGGTTGCAAGCAAAACCTTACGCAATAACATCGTGTTCTCGGTCCATAACCTGGTTCAAGATCCGCCATTTTCCCGCATTGACTTGATCAGTTGCCGCAATTTATTGATTTATTTCAATAATACTTTGCAAAAAAAGATGATGAATTTATTCAATTATGCATTGAATACCAACGGTTTATTATTTTTGGGACGCTCTGAATCCATCGAGGCACATAAAGATTTATTTTTGGATATCAACCGGGAGGCCCGGATATTCCGCAAGCAGGCTAGTCCAAATTCGCCTTCAAGGTTTATCAGAGAATTTGATTTTTCCAGTCGTTATATCGAACGGACGAATACCTTTATAAAACAACAACCGACGCTTGAAAACCGGTTGCAGCAATTTGTAGTCGAGCAATATGCGCCAGCCGGGATTGCAGTTAACCCGATGGATGATGTGGTCTACATACTGGGCAATGTTGAGCCGTTTATTATCATGCGCACAGGACCGGCCACACAAAACATTTTCGGGCTTTTGCGCAATGAATTACGTACCGAAGTCAGAGCGTTACTGCACAAATTCCGCCGCGAGCACCTTTCCGTTTACGGAGCCAAACATACCCTTAAGGTTGATGAAAAAGCCCGTGATGTTCGTCTCACCATTAAATCCCTACCTAGCGATAAAGACCAAAAGACCCAAGATATCCTGCTGATATTATTTGAAATTTCCGATACGTATGGGAGGCAGCGCAAACAAAATCTCAAAAAAACCGATGCCGCGGTTAATGATTGGCAACAAACCGAAGAGCTTGAGCTGGAGCTAAAGTCAACGCGGGAACATCTGCAAAACGTAATCGAAGAACTGGAAACGTCCAATGAAGAATTACAATCGATTACTGAAGAGCTGCAGTCAGCTAATGAAGAACTGCAATCAACCAACGAAGAATTGCAAACCGCCAATGAGGAATTGCAATCCACTAATGAAGAATTATTAACCGTCAACGACGAATTAGAAGTTAAATCGCGTGAACTGGAAACCACGTTATCCGATTTGCAAAATATTGTCAGCAGCACGGAATACCCGCTATTAGTGGTAGATAAAAACCTGCGCATTACCCGCTTTGTTCCCGCTATCGAACAATTGATCGATATTAGATCAATACGAAACGGCGATATAGTTTCCACCGTGTCCTGGAAAGTGGAGATCAGAGATCTGAAAGCTATATTGCTCAATGTCATGGAGTCTGACAGCCAGCATCAAGAAATTTTAGAACTTGATGGCCGCTATTATCGTTTTATAGCAAAACCGTATCAATTATTCGACAAACAGCCCGCAGGCGTGGTTTTGTGGTTTCCTGAAATTACCGATTTAGTAGTGGCAAACGAGAAGATTCGCCTTAGCCAGACTCATTTAAAGTCGTTGGTGGACTCTGTTTTGGTTGGCATCATTTCAATCAACGATAAAGGCATAATTCAAGAGATTAATGATACCGCCGAACAAATGTTCGGTTACGAGCATAATGCGCTTTTGGAACAACCTTTAACACTCTTAATGCCGCCAGAGTATGTCAGGGAACATTATTCGTTTCTGGATAATTACCTACAGACAGGGCAGAAAAAAATTATTGGCAGTATCAGAGAATTGGAAGGCCTGCATAAAAACGGCCATAGATTCCCTATAGAACTAGCGGTTAGCGAGGTACGAGTCGGCAACCGCCGATTTTTTTGCGGCGTCATTAATGACATCAGCAAACGCAAAAACATTGAAGCCAAGCTGGTTGAGGAGCAGTTGCGAGCACTGGTAACGCTTGAATCGATTAGCGATGCGGTAATATCGGTAGATACCGCACGGCTAATCAGTTACCTAAACCCGGTAGCGGAAAAATTGACCGGCTGGAAAACGGATCAATGCCTAGGCAAAAACCTGGCGGACGTTTTTAAAGTGTTTGAAGAAAAAAGCCACTATAACTTAAATGATCACCTGTTTAATAACCTCAACACCTTGGAAAACGCTTCAATATTATCCAAAAGTGCCGTTTTAAAAAATAAAGACGGGCAAGAATTTACCATTGATTACAGCATTTCGCCTTTACTGAATAAAGGCGAAGAATTAGGTGCGGTAATCTCTTTTGAAGATATCACGCATAAACGCACCTTGCTGCAGCAAATGACCTGGCAGGCCCAACATGACCCGCTAACCGGCTTGGTCAACCGCATCGAATTTGAACGCAGAACGCAGCAAGCCTTAGATAGCGCCAGCAGTTTTAACCGCCAACACGCACTGTTATATCTTGACCTGGATCAATTCAAAATCGTTAACGATACCTGCGGCCACCATGCCGGCGATGAACTATTACGGCAGATTACCAGTGTATTCGCGGGTAATATACGGCACCGGGATACTCTGGCCCGCATGGGTGGCGACGAGTTTGCCGTGCTGCTGGAAAACACCAGTTTGGAGCAGGCCCACAATATCGCCAAAAAACTGACTGAACTGGCGCAGGAGTTTCGCTTTAGTTACGACGATAAATTATTCAAAATCGGCGCCAGCGTGGGCGTGGTTTCCATAACTCCTGACGCCAAGGATTTGGCAACTTTGCTTAGCGATGCCGATGCAGCCTGTTATGCTGCTAAAGAGGCCGGCCGCAACCGGGTTCAGATTCATTCCCCCGACGATGCCGCTTTACTTGGCAAACGCCGCCAGATGCATTGGGTAAGCCGGATAAATCACGCAATAGACGAAAACCGCTTACAGCTATATTTTCAAAAAATTAAAAGTCTCAATAACCCTGGGACGCCTGAACATTGGGAAGTTCTCCTGAGGCTTACCGATGAACAAGGCGATATCGTCCCGCCGGGTGCATTTCTGCCTTCCGCTGAACGCTATGGCTTAATGCTAAATATCGACCAATGGGTGCTCAAGCGAGTATTAAGTGAATTAGCCAAATACCAAAACGTCCCTGAATTTTCAGTTAACTTGTCCGGAACCAGTTTAGTTGATCCGCGTTTTCTGGACTACGCCTCTGCTTTGGTTGAAAAAAATCACGCCTTAGCCAAAAAAATCTGCTTTGAGATTACCGAAACGGCAGCCATTATCAATTTTGCCGCCGCCCAAGAGTTTATGCGGGCGATGAAACGCTTCGGTTGCTTATTCGCACTGGACGATTTCGGTTCAGGCATGAGTTCGTTCGGCTACCTGAAAAATTTGCCTGTAGATTATTTAAAAATTGACGGTGTATTTGTCAAAGATATTTTGGATGACAAAATCGACTTGTTCATGGTGGAGTCCATAAACCGCATTGCTCAATTGATGAACATGCAAACCATCGCTGAATTTGCTGAAAACGAAACGATAGTCGATAAACTCTCCGAAATCGGCGTCAATTACGCCCAAGGCTATGCCGTGGGATTTCCGGTTCCCTTTGAGAAGTTTGTTATCGAGGCGGGATTGGTTAAAACTTGACTAGAGTTTTATATTGAAAAGCTCAAAATACCGCTTTTTTACAACCGAAATTAGGCTTATATTGAATATTCTCCTCCCGAATTAATTCATATTCACGGTGTTGGGTGTCTGAACCCATTAATGATTACGAGAAATTTGATATGAGTTTTACGTTGGAAAAAATCGTCCCATGGGGACGCTCCTATGACGAATACCTTCGAATGTTCGTACTCACTGAAGACGATTTAGGTCGCCAAATTCTCGGCTGCGGCGATGGTCCCGCCTCATTTAATGCAGAGCTGAGTCAACGTGGCGGCCATATTATTTCCATCGATCCCATCTATATCTTTGATGTCGATCAGATCAAAAGCCGCATCGCCGAAACTTACGAAGAAGTGATGGCGCAAACTCGAAAGAACAAAAATGAATTTATTTGGGAAGCTATTCCATCGGTAGAAGAGCTTGGGCGTATCCGGATGTCGGCAATGGAAACTTTCCTTGATGACTTTGATGCTGGGAAACAAGAAGGTAGATATATTGTTGGGGAATTGCCATTGTTGCCTTTCGACAGAGGACGATTCGATTTAGCCGTATCGTCACATTTCCTGTTTCTTTACAGCACCCATTTATCGGCAGAATTTCATCTTCAAGCACTTAAGGAAATGTTGCGTGTAGCCCATGAAGTCCGTGTGTTTCCTTTGCTTATGCTTGGCGGTGTTACATCGCCACATCTTGCCTGTGTAACAGAACAACTTACAAATGATGGTTTCTTTGTCGAAGTAAGGCAAGTACCGTATGAGTTTCAGAAGGGCGGCAATGAAATGTTGGTTATCAAAAATGCTTAACGTTCAAGCCTTGGGGTCAGGTCTCTCAAGCCTTGGGGTCAAAGCCTTGGGGTCAGGTCTCTTATTATCACAACATCAAACAAAGCCTTGGGGTCAGGTCTCTTATTATCACAACATCACACAAAAGCCTTGGGGCCAGATCTCTTATTATCACAACATCACAACTAACTATCCCCCAGACATCCCGCAACTCATTTAGCTCTGATAAATCATCAGCAAGAAAATGCTTAAGGCCTTGGCCTAATCCTGAATGCATAGTTTTATGGTAAAGTGCAGCTTGCTGACATTTCATTTCATTCATCCTTTCGGTGTCTTTGATTTACCAAACCGCATTGTTTTTGTTCCGGCGGGATTTGCGCCTTGAGGATAATACGGCGCTCAATGCTGCTTTAAAATCCTCGCGGCAAGTTGTTTTGGGGTTTGTGTTCGATCCCCGGCAGATTGAGCCGCATCCTTACCAAAGCCAATCTGCGCTGGTATTTATGCGGCAAGCGCTGGCGGAATTGGTGCGGCAATGCGGGCAACAGGGGCACCGGCTAGTGTTTTTTGACGGTTTGCCGGAGCAGGTTATTGAAGATTTGTATGCCCAACACGCTATCGACGCGGTTTTTGCTAATCGCGACTATACGCCCTTCAGCCGCCGTCGCGATGCACAGATGGTTGAAGTCTGCGAACGCTTGAATATCGCTTTCCATAGCTATCCCGACGCCTTGCTGATTGAACCTGAGTGTGCGCTAAAGCATGACGGCAGTGTTTATAAAGTGTTCACCGCGTTTTATAACCATGTTAAAAAATTTCCGGTCGCCCTGCCTGCAAAGCTGAGCGCAGGGCAAGGTCTTGCTGAGGTTGATTCAAAATTTCGCATTGAATTCGACCAACACTCAGGGGCGTCGTCTGAAGTAGGGCGTTTTGCGGCTTTGAAGGTATTATCGCATTTACAAGCGTATCAGGATTATTCAACGCAGCGCGATTTTCCGGCACATGCCTACACCACGGGGTTATCGGCGCAGCTAAAATTCGGTACGGTGTCGGTGCGCGAGGTTTATCATGCCATAGCCAATACGTTGGGAGCACAGCATGCGTTGCTACGTCAGCTGTATTGGCGGGATTTTTTTACCCATATCGGGTTTTATTTTCCCCGCGTGTTCGGCCATGCGTTTATTGAAAAATTCGATGCGTTGGCGTGGGACAATCAACTTGAGCGGTTTCAGGCCTGGAGCCAGGGTAAAACCGGCTTTCCCATCGTCGATGCCGGCATGCGCGAATTAAACGAGACCGGGTACATGCATAACCGCGTGCGCATGATTACCGCTTCGTTTTTGGTGAAAGATCTGCACATTAGTTGGCGCTGGGGCGAGCGCTATTTTGCCCAGCATTTAACGGATTACGATCCTTGTATTAACAATGGCAATTGGCAGTGGGCGGCATCGACTGGCTGCGACGCCCAGCCGTATTTTCGTATTTTTAATCCGTGGTTGCAGCAGCAGAAATTTGATCCCGGCGGCGAATATCTTTATAAATGGTTGCCCGAAATCCGTTCAGTACCGGTTAAAATATTGCACCAATGGCATTTTAAGCATTACGGCGAGTTTTATCCGGCGCCGATTGTCGATCATGCTTACGAAACCCAGTTAACCAAAGCGCGTTACCAACAAGCTGAAACGCGTTAAATCTTTTTACTTTAAATTGTTACGATGTCAGAACAGATTCAAGACGAACAAGACCAAATTAAACAACGCCGTGGAAAACTGAACGAGCTGCGCGAGCAAAGCGTGGCGTTTCCCACCGATTTTAGGCGCGATTCCTTAGCCGCTGAAATATTGGCTCATTACGATGTTAAATCCAAGGAAGAACTGGAAGCCGAACCGATACGGGTAAAAATCGCCGGCCGTATGATGACGCGGCGAGTGATGGGCAAGGCCAGTTTTTGCCATGTTCAGGACATGTCAGGCCAGATTCAGTTGTATGTGACGCGCGATGCGTTGCCTGAAGGGCTTTACAACGAGCAGTTTAAAAAATGGGACATCGGCGACATTATCGGCGCGGAAGGCGTCTTGTTTAAAACCCAAACCGATGAGCTTAGCGTCAAAGTCGACGGCATCCGTTTGTTGACCAAGGCGTTACGGCCGTTGCCCGAGAAGTATCACGGCATCGCCGACCAGGAAATCAAATACCGCCAGCGTTACCTGGATTTGATTATGAGCCGGGAGTCGCGCAACACGTTTTTAATCCGGTCTAAAATCATCGCCTATGTACGGCAGTTTTTACTGGAGCGCCAGTTTTTGGAGGTGGAAACGCCCATGATGCAGGTGATTCCGGGCGGCGCAACGGCCAGACCGTTTACCACGCACCACAATGCCTTGGATATGCAGTTGTACTTGCGCATAGCGCCGGAGCTGTATTTAAAACGGCTGGTGGTGGGCGGGTTCGAGAAGGTGTTTGAAATCAACCGTAACTTCCGCAATGAGGGCTTATCGACGCGGCATAATCCTGAGTTCACCATGCTGGAATTCTACCAGGCGTACGCCGAATATCAGGATTTGATGGATTTGACCGAGGTTTTGTTACGCGGTATTGCCGTGGAGGTGATAGGGCAAAGCGTTATCACTTACCAGGGCGAAGCATACGATTTCGGCCAGCCGTTTACGCGCATGACCGTGGTTGAATCGATTCTGCAGTTTAATCCGGAATTGACGGCTGCCGATTTGGCGGACCGCGAGTCGGCGGTTAAGGTCGCGGACAAGCTGCGTATTCCGGTTAAAGACAGTTATGGTCTGGGCAAAATTCAGATTGAAATTTTCGAAAAAACCGTGGAAAGCCGGTTATTACAGCCAACCTTTATCACCGCTTATCCGGTGGAGGTATCGCCGCTGGCGCGGCGTAACGACCATGATCCGCACGTCACCGACAGGTTTGAATTTTTTGTCGGCGGCCGGGAGATTGCCAACGGCTTCACCGAGTTGAACGATGCCGAAGATCAGGCGGAGCGCTTCCAAAAACAAGTCGAGGACAAAGAAGCCGGCGATGACGAAGCCATGCATTTTGATGCCGACTACATTACTGCCCTGGAGCACGGTATGCCGCCGACAGCCGGGGAGGGCATCGGCATTGACCGGTTGGTGATGCTGTTTACCGATTCGCCGTCGATACGCGATGTCTTGCTGTTTCCGCACATGCGGCCCAAAGCCTGATATCAACACCAAGCGCAAAATCAGCCGTTGCCCTATGGCAGCGGCCGGTTAGGCGGGCAACTACCACTTTACAACAATATTGATATGATCCTTATCGCGGTAAAAACCGAACGGCCGCCACTGCAGCACATAATCCTTGATAACAAACCCAAACGTTAAAACTGCCGCGGTAACAATAGACCAAAGCCAAAAAGGCATATCAATTGGATAATCCAAACCCAAGCCCAAAACCAGCGCGCCGGCAACAATGCCGGAACTGCCAATTGTGGATTCCAGACACAGGCAGCGCATGGCGGGTTGTTGAGAGTTACCGGCTAGCGGCCGGTTGCGGGCCAGCAAAACCAAATCCCGGATCAGGCTTTGTCCCAGCAATAAGGCAGAGACCAGCAAGCACAACCGGCCCAGGCCGATTTGCGTGGGCAATAAAGCCGACCATGTCCCGGTCAACGTAGCCAATGCCGGAATCAAGCCGAGTTCAATTTTTTCAATGATGGTCATGTTAGCGCTATCCTGAAGATAAGAATATTGGCCGTAAGCTTTTTTATGCTTACCAGTATAGCTAAGCTTAAAGCCGGCGGCGGTTTTAACCTTATAAATTGCGAGTAACCTATAGTTTTCATGACCACACCCTTAATTACCCGTGAAGGCTATGCGCAGCTAAAGCTGGAGCTGGATACGCTTTGGCGTAGCGAGCGTCCGGCAGTCACTAAAATGGTAACCTGGGCGGCAAGCCTTGGCGACCGCAGCGAGAATGCCGATTATCTTTATAATAAAAAGCGCCTGCGCGAAATAGACCGGCGCGTGCGTTACTTGCAAAAGCGTTTGGACAGCCTGAAAGTGGTGGACTATCACCCCGACCAGGAAGGCCGGGTGTTTTTTGGCGCCTGGGTGGTAATCGAAAATGAGCAAGGCGAATCTTTGCGGCTGAGAATCGTCGGTTACGACGAAATTTTCGGCCGTAAGGATTATATTTCGGTGGACTCGCCCATGGCGCGGGCATTGTTAAAGAAAGCCGTCGATGATGAAGCGGTGGTCACCACGGACGCGGGCGTGTTTACCTGGTTTGTTATCTCGATTGAATATGAAAAAAGTTAATTTCAAAGGCTTGCAGCCATTTTTTGCGGACAAAGCCGGTTTAAACCGTTATTATTGAGGTTTAAAAACTTTTCCACAGGGCTTGATCGTGCAAATAACAGATAAAATGGCGGTATCCATTCACTATACATTAACCAATGACCAAGGCGAGGTGCTTGACAGTTCTATCGGTAACGAGGCGTTGAGTTATTTGCACGGTATGGGAAATATTATTACGGGTTTGGAACAAGCGTTACTCAATAAAGTCGTGGGCGATAAATTCAAGGTAAGAATCGAACCCGAAGACGGTTATGGGGCATTCGATGAAAGTAAAGTGCAAGTTTTAGCACGCGAATTATTTTCCGGCGTCGATGCCATAGAACCCGGCATGCAGTTTCATGCCGATTTGGGTGAAGGCCATAGCGTGATTACCGTGATTAACGTCGAAGGCGATGAAATCACGGTAGATGCCAATCATCCGTTGGCGGGCGAGGCGTTAATTTTTGACGTGGAAGTCATGGCAATCCGTCCGGCTTCCGCCGAGGAGATTGCGCATGGTCATATTCACGGCGAAGGTGGCCACCACCATTAATTTCAAAACATAAAAACGGTCAGTACTCGCCTACAGTCTGACCAGTTTTTGCAGAATCAAGCCTACGTTAGCCATCCCGCTGTGCAGATTATGTTCTATCTCCGTCATGGTGATTTCACCTTCGGTTTTACCGGCCGCCCAATTGGCTACCACGGCAATACCGGCGTAATTTAACCCCAATTCCCTGGCCAAAGCCGCTTCCGGCATGGCAGTCATGCCGACAATATCGCAGCCGTCTTTTTCCATACGCAGAATTTCCGCAGTGGTTTCCAGGCGCGGCCCTTGGGTGCAACCGTAAGTGGCGCGCGGACTAATATGAATGCCGGTCTGGCTGGCGGCGTCTATCAATCTTGCCCTTAGCGGCTGGCTGTAAGGGTAGGTGAAATCAATATGGGTTACGGCGGTACCGGGGTCTTCAAAAAAGCTGTGTTTGCGGCCGTAAGTGTAATCGATAATCTGGTCGGGAATCGCAATTTGGGCGGGCCCCATAGCCGACGTGATGCCGCCTACGGCAGCAACGGCGATGATATTTTCAACTCCCAATTGTTTTAGCCCCCAGATGTTGGCGCAATAATTGATTTTGTGTGGCGGTATGCTGTGCGGGTTGCCGTGCCGTGCCAAAAACACCGCGCTGACACCGTTTAATTCGCCGATCAAATAATCGGCCGAAGGCGGGCCGTAAGGGGTGGTTAAGACCTCTTTTTTGTTCAATTTAAAATCCGCCAGCTGGGTTAGTCCGGTGCCGCCGATAATTGCCAGTTTTTCCATAGCTACCTTTAGAGATTGCAGGCAAAAATGCCCGGTGCGTTACGTAAATAGCCTTTATAGTCCATGCCGTAACCGAACAAATACCGGTTTTCCACCACCAGACCGACAAAATCGGCAGTGATGGGTTTGGGCTGATTCAGGTCTTTTTCCACAAGAACGGCACTGTATACGGCTTTGGCCTGTTGCTCCAGGCAGTATTGGTGGATATGGCTTAAGGTGATGCCTTCATCGAGAATATCGTCGATGATCAGTACCGTCCGGTCTTTGAGCGGGGTTTTAGGTAATAACAGCCAATTGATATCGCCACCGGCGGTTTGGTTTTGGTAACGGCTGGCATTGATGGAATCCAGGTTTAACGGCATGGTCAAGCGCGGCAGCAGTTTGCCGGCGACTACGATGCCGCCGTTGATCACACATAGCACCAGCGGGTTTTGGCCGGCCAGTAAACGGTTAATCGCTTCTGCCATCCGGTCGAGCGCGGCTTCGGCTTCGGCTTCGCTGTGCAGTAAGTCGGCGGTGGCTAGCACGTGATTGATTTCATCAAGCATAATGTTCTGACAGTTGCCGGATTTGTGAGGAAACAGTTTGCCATTTTGCGCTGGCGGAAAGTTCTGTGCGGGTGGCGCCGCATTTGCCGCGCATCGCGTTAAGCCGGTGCTCACGCAACGGATCAGGTTTAACCGGTAAATTCTCCAGCACCGTTTCCGCAGCTTCGGGATTATTGCATACCAAAATCATATCGCAACCGGCTTGTTGCGCCAGCCTGGCCCGGTCGACAAAGTCGCCGGCAAATGCGGCACCGGCCATGCTTAAGTCGTCGCTGAAAATCGTACCGTTAAATTCAAGCTCTTGGCGCAGAATAGTTTGCAGCCAAAATGCCGAAAAGCCGGCCGGGTTGGGATCAACTTTTGGATACAACACGTGCGCGGGCATGATGGCGTCCAAGCCTTGTTTAATTAACTGCCGGAAAGGCAGTAAATCGTTCGCACGTATGCTGTCGAGGTCGCGCTCATCGACCGGCAAAGTTAAATGCGAGTCCAATGCCACTGCGCCATGGCCTGGGAAATGCTTTCCGGTGGCGGCCATGCCTGCGGTTTTCATGCCGGCCATAAACGCGCCGGCTAGTTGCCCTGCCAGGGCCGGATCGCCTGAAAACGAGCGGTTGCCGATTATTTCACTGACGCCGCAATCCACATCCAACACCGGCGCAAAGCTGAAATCAATGCCGACGGCTAAAAGTTCGGCTGCCATCAACCAGCCTGCCGCCTCGGCTAATTCCGGTTGTTGGGCATAAACGGAAGCCGGCGGCAGGCGGGTAAATCCGGTTTGAAAGCGCTGTACACGGCCGCCTTCCTGATCCACCGCCAATAAAATTTCACCGTTACGGGCACTACGGATCTCCGCGATCAGATCCCGGACTTGTTCCGGATTTTGAAAGTTACGGGCAAACAGAATCACCGCTCCGGTATTAGGGTGGTTAATGCGTTCTTTTTCATCGGGGGTTAGGGTCAGTCCGGCGATATCCAACATGACCGGGCCGAGTGTTAAATCTTGCGTCATAGTTCCTGGTATTCCAAAAGGATTCACCTATACTGGAGTAAGTTGTTTGCTTACCGAGGTGAGTGTGCGTACATTTTTTTTGATATTTATTTTGCTAATTATGCCGGCTTTGAGTTACGCCAATTCCGGCGGTGAAGGCGGCGGTGACGAAACCGGCATAGGATATATGGAAATCACGCCAAAGTTTACTGTAAATTTGGCGGAGCCCAGAAAGTATTTACTGATCAATTTGCAGCTATTAGTTGAAGGCCCCGAAATCCGTGAGGCTGTTAAAAAAAATATGCCGGCTATTAAGCATGAATTGATTATGTTATTCAGCGGCCGCCCGATTGAGTCATTGCAAACGGTGGAACAACGCGAAGCATTACGCCAGGAAACCCTGGATACCTTGCATAAAGTGCTGGAAAAGTCCGATAAGGTAAAAAATCTGCAAGATGTTTTTTTTACCGAGTTCTTAATCAACTAAACCCTGATTTTAGTTTGAAGGTTATCGGTTAAAGCCGAAACACAAGACCGTTTTTGGGAAAATGGCCTTGCGTCGCCGTGGTCTTGTTCTTAAGGTGTTCAGGGTTTGTACCAAACTTCGGTATCCACCCAGCTGATTCTTGCTAAGTTTAAACCATGCACAGGCTTATAGTGGTAGCCGTCAGCGATTAAAGCGCCGTATACCTGATCCGGTAAACGTGCATCGGCGCGTTGTTTTTTCTTGAACAGCGTGGGAAATTGTTTTGCCAAAAAGTCTTCAAGCCAAATTTCCTTGGTTAAAGTTAAAAATAGTTTAGGGCTCGGTTGGTTGATTAATTCAGGCGTAATCGGTCCGTTCTGCCAGCGGGCATTGCTGTAGTAAACCAGGCTGGGCTCTTCAAAACCGTAGAAATAATGTTCCGTTGCCGTTGGCATGCTGCTAAAGACGGGTTGCAGCTGGGCCGCAATCGAAAGCTCGCGTAGACTTTTGCCTAAATAAACAAAGCTGGTGGTTATGATCAGTAGGGAGGCAGCCGCAGCCGTAAGGCAGCGGTTTTTCACCATGATCGCTGCCAGCAGCATGCCCGAAAAAATTCCCACCAGAGCAAAGGCAACGGTTTTCAGGGGCAGGGTTTGCTCATTGTATTGCTCGTTTTGCGCGATGTCGGCAATAAACCAAAGTAAAGTGGCTGCGATGCCGGTAAAGCCCCAAAAAAACCAGGATGTAGGAAATTTTGGCGTACGGGTAAAATGCTCGGTAGCCGCAGCCAGAATGATCAATGCCGCTGGAATTGCCGGCAGAATGTAGTGCGGCAGCTGGGTGGCGTAGAAGCCGAAAATAAGGTAAGGGCCAAGCAGCCAAGACGATAGAAATGCTGTGGTAACCGTCCAATGTTTTCTAAGATACACCCAACCGGCGCCGGCAAAAGCAATCCAGGGAAACAAGCTCAAAAAAGCCGTTGCCAGATAATAAAACGGCTTGAATTCACGGCCATTTAACGGTTTTATGCCTCGTTGTACCACATGTTCCTGCATGCCGACTTGCCAAAACAAGCCGGAAGTCTTGGATAACGCAGGAATCGCCCAAAGCGCAACCAAGATCAAAAAAATCCCCGCACCTGCTAACAGACGCAGATTTCTCCAGGCTAGAGGCTTGCGCCAAAACACGAAGCGATAAAGCATCAAAGTGGTAAACGGGCACAATAGGGCAATCGGGCCTTTACTCAAAAATCCAAATGCCAGACTGACGTAGAGTATCCAAAACCAGTTTTTGGGCGGCGCTGCCGATTCGATTAATAATTTATAGATTGCCATGTGGCTGAGTGTTACCGACAGCACCATAGGCATATCAGCCACGGCCAACTTGCCATGCAGCAGAACTTGAAAGCAGGTTAGCCAACCGGCACCGGCTAATAAACCGGCACGGGTTGAAAAATAGCGGCGGGTAAATTCGTAAATCAACAATGCCAGCGTGAGTGTGCAAACTACGGATCCGAAACGGACAGCAAATTCGTTATCCCCCAATAGTGTGATTGAAGCGCGCATCAGCCAATAACTCATCACCGGCTTGTCGAAGCGGTACTCGCCGTTGAAATAAGGCACAAACCATTCATCGCGCTCGATCATTTCCCTGGCCGCTTGGGCAAAGCGCGGTTCGTCCCGGTCCAATAAAGG
>PERF01000061.1 GCA_002928495.1 Methylobacter sp.
CATCCCGCACTTTACAGCAGTGGGAGCAGGGTCGGCGTCATCCCTCCGGTGCAGCTGAAACATTGTTAAAATTCATCGCCAAACATCCTGAAGTATTGCGTGAATTATGGGTATCAAACGCATAGCTGCTGAGCCGACTTTGGCTCGTCTTACTTGCCTTCTTAGGTAGGTCACTTGATTCGCTAATCGGCTTTGATCAGACGTTGCATTCTGGTCAGGTGGGTAAAAGCGCCAACCAATCGGCAATCGGTGTTGATCAAGCTCGAAGTGTTACTGGAACAGCATCTGCCTGAGGTAACTCCAGGCAGTTTGCTAGGCAGGCCTTGCATTACCTCGTCACAATGGCTCAAGTTGATCCGGTTTGGAGGCAGCGGCGACCGGTAGATCGACAACAACGCTTGCGAAAACGCCTAAGGCTGTTTGTGGTGGGCCACCGCAATGGGTTTGTTCTGCGATACCGTGGCCGGTGTCCAGGCCTACGCCAATCTGTTCTCGCAGATAGAAACCTGCAAGCCAACAGCATCGACCCCTTCACCTATCTGGTGGTATTGCTCCGCCGGTTGCCCCGGCAAAAACCGTCGAAGACTTCGAGGCATTGCTGCCGGCGCCTCACTAAGCCAACGGCCTAACTTAACTCGTACGGCTTTGTACGGATTCAATTGGGTGGTTTAAAGGGCGCTGACGCTCATTCAGGGTGAACGGGATTAATGGTATGTCGCCGCTGCCAAAACGGCGAATCAGGCCATCTTTGTTCCAGAAGGTAGTAGTTGCGTAAGGTGTTCAGGTATGCGTTGAATTCACGGTGGATCAGCGCGGCGTAACGGGTAAGCCCTTGTCCGCCGTCGCCTTTCACGAGGTAATCGGCAAGCGCGTAAGATGCGAAGATGCCGGAACGCAGGGCTTTGATGATGCCTTGCGAAGACAAAGGATCGAAGCTTGACGCCGCATCGCCGACGGCGAGCAAGCCGGCCGGCAAGGTATCGTTGAGACAGCGCGAGCTGGAAGGCCAGACTTTAAGCGGCGCTAACAAGCGGTCGGTATCGGTCAAAGCGTGTACGTGGTCGGTAGCGGTAAGATAATTCCGCCAAACGTTTAAACGTGCCGCACCCGATTGTCGCAGCCAATCGCTGTCGGCCATCAATGCCACCACGCGCTGGCCGGAAGGCGTGGCAGCGGTATACCACCAGCCTTCGCGAAAGGTTTCGACGACTGCGGCATCAGCAGCCGGATGTTGTTTGTTAATAGAGGCTTCGAAAAAACCTACGCATGCGGTCAAGCGGTCATGGTTGACCGGTTTTAATCCGGCAAACCGGGATAACGCAGCGCTACGGCCTGTGGCATCAACCACACAACGGCCGGTAAGCACACCCGCCGCGCCGCAATCGATACGCCAGTTTTCACCTGCTTTGGTTAAAGCGCGGACTTTGCCGGTAAGCCCGCTAGCGCCACCTTGCCAAGCCTGCGATGCCAGCCAGCGGTCGAAACGCGCGCGGTCCAGCCGCCAGCCGGTGTTGTGAACCTGCAGAAAAAATTCGGCGCTTTCCATGCGCTCACTTCCCCAGGCGCTTATGGTTCGGAACGAAGGTTGGTGCGCTTGCGCCAGAAATGACGGCCACAAACCGAGGTGCTCCATAAACCGTTGCAGCAACGGCGGTACCGACTCGCCGACGCGAAAGCCGCCATCCGCACCGGCATCGGCCAGGCAAACTCGCAGCTTGGGGGCGACTGCGGCCAATGCTATCGCCGTGGCCGCACCCGCCGGCCCGCAGCCGGCGATAAATACATCGCAGTCGGCTGCCGTCATTCGGCTTTAACGGCGTAGAACGACGCCACCACACCCGCGGGCGATACGGTGCCCGGCTCGCCGCCGGAATGCGGGACGGTACGGATCACCGAACCGACGATGGCGGGTACCTGCTGCACGCCGTTGGGCCAATGACCGACCAGATAGCCTTCGTAGTCGTAAATCCATTGTTCGCCGCTGACGACACCAACGCCCTGGAAGCGCGCCCGCATCGGCGTGCCGTATTCGCGCGAGCCTTTCAAGGCCAACGACCAGCCCGGTCCGCCAATGACGCCGGAGAGGTTTTGCATTGCATCCTCATAAATCTCCAGTGTGCCCCTACCGAATTCGAGTGCGTTAAAATCGGTATTCACATCGAAAATATTCAATAAACTGCGGTAAGTCCAAACACCAACAAATGGGTTATCGTTCATGGTTACTATCCTCGATTTAGATTGGTTTTTTTAATGCCCCGGCCCTTTAATATCGTTCGCCCTGAGCCTGTCGAAGGGTGAACCTCATCGGCTTCGACAGGCTCGGCCCGAACGGAAATTGATAGGTAACGTCCATATCAAGTGCTTTTAGCTTTAGGCACTGGCGGCATGGTACCGTAGCGCTCTATGCTGTAATAAGAGGTTGTGTTATAGGTTTGGTCCACCAGGGTGCTGGGCATGCTGGCGGCAATGTTTTCCGGGATATAAGGATTGCGGATGATGAAACCCAGTTTCCACCACTCGCTGACCATCTTGAAATCGCCGGCGTTGGTTTGCTGAATGCCCTGGCTCCAGGTAGTCCAAGTTGTTTCCGGCTGGCCTTGGCTATCGAACCCGGTGAGCTGGTTGGATTGCAATGGCCGGTGCGCAGGCCACCACAAGGTCTCCCAGGTTTTTTCATCCAACATCAGGCGCTGGTCGTTCTCACTGCCCGGGTACAGGTTGTTCCAGTCGGCGTAGGTGATGTTGATGGTCTGTGTGGTGCACTCGTTGAAATCCGCCTGCCAGGGCAGCGCCATGTATTTGGTCAAATCGCCGGGTTGCAAACCGACGGCAAAATTGTTGTTCTGGCTAAGCGGGCTGTCGATTGCGAAGGTGACATCATCCAGTGGGCTGACATGCTGGGCGTTGGCCTGGGCGGCCGTCTGCAGAAAATCCGACCAGCTGCGGTCGGCCTTGATTCGGTAAGGTTCACGGTAAATCGACGGATTGCGCATAATCCAGCCCACCTCGCCGCCTGGGCAAAACGCGCCGCCCAATACGTTGCTGAGCACGCCGCGGTCCAGTTGCCGCCCGTTTTCAGGCGGTTTGATTACCGAATTGGGCAAAAATACCGGATAGGTTTTGGGATCGATCCAGCCTTCTTCCATCTCGTTGATAAAACAACCTTCGCCCCATTGCCGCAGGATGAACAGCTGATAGTCGGTCAGTTTTAAAAACTTGGCTGCGGCGATATCGGAGATGGGATTGTCGCCGCATAGCAGTGGCATTAACGGCAGATTGTGGATACGGCTGCCCACTTTGTCCTCCACCTTGAATTCGTTTTCCTCGCCGCCGCGCCGTAACAAGTCGAATAAAAACCGCCGCATCGGACCGTACGGGTCGAGCACCCAAAGGCCTTCGTTGTCTTGCAACGGCGCATGCCGGGTTTCCACGCGGGCTTCGCTTTGCTGGGATTCGCGCACGGCCTGCATGGTGGCGGCGAATCGGGGTTTATCGGGATTTTCCGCATTCAGGCATGCCAGCGTGACCGGATTAGGCACTTTGGAAGCGGCTTCCCATTCGGCGTATTGCCCGAAACGCCTGGGCGTTTGACCCAACAGGCAGGGGTTAAAGGTGCCCCGGCGCTCTTGGTCGTGGGGAAAATTAGACTGGGCCAAGATGTCCGAAAGATATATGAATTCGTTGGGGCGGAACAAAATCGGCCAGATGTCGCGGTAAAACCAGGGTTTGTATGCACGGTTCCAGGTCAGCCGGCCGGCTTGCCAATGCTGCAATGCTGCGGGGTCGTCGCCGGGAATCTTGGTGGGAGAGTCAAAAGCGCCGTACTCGCCATAAAGTGAGGTATCGTAAGCAAATTGGCGCAAATTCAAGTCATAAAGCACATCGTCCATGGTCACCATGTCGAGAATCTGCGGCACGAAACGCGGATAACCGATGAGAACCCAAGCTGGGTAGTCCACATCGATAAAGCGGGTTTGACCGACTTGCTCGGAATACATGATCAACCGGGCCATCACCGGGCCGTCGGAGGTGTCGTCGAACCAGCCGTCGTTGTTGGCGTAATCGCCGATCTGCGGTTCGCCGGGGCCGGATCTTTCGCTGCCGGAACAGCCGTGGCCGCCCAGCACCAAAAGCCGGGCCTGGTCGTCGGCTAGAATCTCGCCCAAAGTGTTGATGGTATAAGGCGCGGTGTTTTCGGGCGGGAATGTGGCGGCATAGGTGCCGTTGCCGGAGCGGTCGAAGCTGGCCCGCCGCCGGGTACGGGTATCCACGCTACGCGGGCCGGGATCGATGATCAGCCGGTCTCGTTCCTCGCCGACGATCTGCGCATTGCGCCGCTGTTGCGTGGCGGGATCGTAGCCGTGTTCGCCCTCGCGCTGTTGAAACCGGTACCAGCTTGCCTTTTTATTGGCCAGATAGACACGCCATTGGATGTCTATCAAAGTCCCGTGATTGCCGCCGCCGTAGACGTTGTCTCCGAGTTTCAGCGGCCTGCCATCGGGAGTGTCCTCGTCGTAAACGAACACCTGGAAGCGCGCGGCCTGGCGCTTGATGCGGCCGTCTTTGTCTTTAAACGATTTAACCAAAACCGGCCCCGAACCGTCCGGGTTAAGCGTAGGATTGCCCTGGGCATCGCATTCCACGGGCAGACCCGCCGGAACTTCCGGGGCGATGTAGAATTCGCTTTCGCTGTTGCCTAGCCGGGCGATACCGATAGCGGGATGAATTTTATAAATGCTAACCATGTTGCCTCCTGCGCTTAATCCAGAAAATTCAAAGAGACGCCTTCCAGCTTGAGAAGGTCGATTTCCTCTTCGTAATCGCCGCCGATCACCACCAAAGTGATTTGTAACACGTCGCCAGCCTCCAGCATGCGCCGGGCGCAATCGGTCACATCGACACGGTGGTTGCGCGGCATGTTGTGGTTGGGTGTGCGAAGGTCGTATTCGCGCGCTTTGGGCGGCGGTGCCGCGCAATGGCCGGGCCCGCCATAACACGCGCCATGGCCGAAAATCGCCAAGTAACCGGCGAAATGCGAATTGTCGCGCCAATCGGTATGCGCGCCGGCATCGGGCTGATTGAGGAAAACCCGGATAAAGCAGGAACGGTCCAGTTGGGGTACCCAATGCAGCCGGACTTCGGCCTTGCGAAACCCGCGCGTGCGCTCCGACACCGGAATGGGCTGGGACAAAAACCGTCCGACCGGCGCGTCCAACCCGACCGGGATAAAGCAAGTGTTGAGCACGTACTCGTAACCGAAGCGCGCGGTATTGAGGGTATCGCGCTGGGTGTAGTTCCACGGCGACAAGATAGCGTCTAGCTCCACCGGCGTGGAATTAGGATTAAGCTTTTGCCACTCCCACCACAAACGGTCGACGTTGACATGGATAGGCCAGAATACCGGGTCGTAAGACGCGGTGAGATTGCTGAACATATCGCCCAATGCCGGCTGGGTATACATATCCGGGCGTGAGTGGAACCGCCGCCCGCCGGCGCGCACCATCAGGCTTCGGCGCTCGCCCAGTTGCGCTGTGGCCATGGCTGGTGTTTGCACTTCGGGTAGGCCTTCTTCGTAGCTGCCTTTACCGTCGGCATTGGGATTCTGCCCGCCGGTCCAGATATGCAGTGTGTTATGCGGGTTCTGGTCCAGAAAACCGAACGCTGCATCGTAAATACTGCCGCCGCCGAAATCCCGGAAATTGTTCAACGACATGATTTCGCGTATGTCTTGCGCGGACGGGTAATGGTAATGAATCACCTGGTTAATGGTGCCGCCGTTCTGGTATTCGGCAGGATAACGCAAGGGATACCACAGTGCATTGGACATCAGTAAAGCGTCTATCATCACGCGGCGGTTTAAATCATCGGTTTTCGGGGTAATAAAGGCATAGCCGATAACATTGTAAACATGGCGGAAAAAAGCGTTCTGCGACACAAAATACCGACGCGGCTCGGTCAAACCGAAAAACTTTTCCGCTTGTTCCGCCGTAGCTGTGGGGCTGAGTTTAGCCAGCATGGCTTCAACCGCTTCACCGGTTAAGAACGCCTGTAGCGACTTGGGGATTATCCAGCCCAGCTCCGGCTGGTCGGGCCGGTACTGCGGCATGGTCCAATCCCAGTACGGCAAGGTGATTTCGGGAAAAAAATCCTGGATGTTTTGTTCGAATTCGTACAGATACGCCCGATGCCAGGTCAGAAACCGTTCCCAGCCATGCTGGCAATGGTTTTGGTGGATTAGCGCCTGGTTGTTGTAACTGCGGCGGTCTTCCGGCCAGTCATTGAGGCTATATAACTGCCGGAACGCCCCGCGTAGGCGGTCAAGCTCGGCTTCGCCCAGGCAATCGAGATTAACCCGCTGTTTAAGCTCACCGGGCCGGGTAGTGCGCCAAGCGCCGGTGGCCGCCAAGCCGAATTCGGTATTACTGCGCACGGTAATATAGCTGACGCCTTCGACTTCTAACTGCAACGGAATGGCTTCGGCTGCCGACGCGTCGTCGTCGTCCGGGCAACCGGCGTCAATCCAGTCGGCGATGAATTGTATATCGGTATCCGCCACCCGTTTGCCGCCCCAAGGCAACGGCGGAAACCGGTGCCCGTCGAACGGCGCTGCGCCCTTCAAGCCCTGAATCAGGCCCGATGCCGCGCTGAGCGGGTCGTCACTCTGTTTGGCACTATGCCCGCAGCAACTATGCGGGGCTATCGCAATCATTGCGATACCGTGCAAGCGGGCTGATTTAAGATAATCCACACCTTGGTCCCAGAACCGCCCCAGCCCGCCGTAATCGGCGGCACTCCCCTCGGCAGCATCGTTTAATATTTCCCGTACCCGCTGGTAGCGGGTGGAATCGTCGCTAGTGCATGACATATTCGTCCTCCCTCAGTTGGTGTGCAAAGGGCACCGGGTGTAACCTTGAGGTTGCCAACCCGGCGCCTTGGACTTTAGTGGTGGCCGCTTTTTACCTGACCGTCCTGGCCGTTGGGCAGCACGATGCTGACGTTTTGCATCATGCCTTGGTCTTCATGGTCCAGAATGTGGCAGTGCAACACGTATTCGCCGATATAACGCTGGTAACGGGTACGTACTACCAAGGTGTACAAGCCTTTGGGCACGGCATCGGGCGGGATCAGGCTTTTTACCCACAAGGTATCCTTCCATACCCCTTTCAAACCGGGATATTGCGGATCTACCGTGCCGCCGGCATCGTCCACGGCACCTGGCGCGCTGACATCCTTGCCGTTGGGGTCGAGAATTTTGACGATCTGGAACGGGTTGACATGGATGTGGAACGGATGGCTGACGAAGTGCGATTGCAAAGTCCATTCATCCACGCCGCCCAAGGTAAAATACCGATCTATGCGGTTGGGGTCGTAAGGTTTGAAATTGGGATTGCTGCCCAAGTCGTTGCTGACTTCGAATTTCAGCGAAGGCGAAGTTTGGATGAAAAACGCCAGCTCCTGCTTGCCGGTCACTTCGCTGTCTTTAACGTCGGGATGCGGGATGAAGCGGGTGAATTTCAAATCGTTTTTCAAATCCCCAACCACCGAGGGACGTACCGGCTTCGGCATGGTTTGCTCGGCAGCGGTAACCAGACTTTCGATGAGGTATTGATGAATGTCGGCCACCGGTTTGCCGCTGCCGGCCAGCACCATACCCAGCATTTGCCGGCTTTCGGCGGCTTGGGTCACGCTGGCGGAAGCCGGGGCCGAGGCGTCGATCACGCAGTAAGGCCCGGCTTCCGGGAATACAACCAGCGCATCGCTTCGGTAGCCGGGTTGCAAAGTGGTTAACCGGGTCTGCCAGGCTGACGCCCGGGTCAGGCCGTCATCGGCGATAACGTGGTAGGGGATAGGATCGCCCGTGCAATTATCGCTGATGAAGCGGTCGGCATCGGCGGCTTTGAAACTATTAATGTCGGATGAAACGCCGGGCTTCAAGCGCCGGAATTCCAGGCTGATGGTATCGCGCACCCCGGCATGGATCATCCGCCAGCGCTCGATCTCCCCGGCCTTGGTAAAAAACGTCGGCAGCACTAAACCGTTGATACTGGTATAACGGCCCGACGCCGCCCAGGTGCCGGGGCCGAAATTAGCGTAGGACTCGATAACACCGGTTTCATCTTTGCCGCAGTTCCAGATACTTTCAGAATTGCCGCTGGGTTTGGGGCAATAATATTGAATTTGCTGTAACACCAGAACCCGCTCGCGCATGGCTTTGCCGTCCGGTTGTTTCAGCAAGGTATCGATATCGCCGTTACTGGTTTCGGTAGGCAGGCGTTGGCCGCGGATGATCCACGCCCCGGCCATGCCGCTGGAAACCTGTAGCGCCGTCGAGCCGTGCCGGTGCGAGTGGTACCAGAAGGTGCCCGCCGGATGCTCGGGCGGAATATTGTATTCGTATTGAAAACTGACGCCGGGATTGATCGATAGCAGCACATTGTCGCCGTTTCCGGTGGGGCTTACCCACAAGCCGTGCGAATGCAGGTTGGTGCCGTTAAAACAATGCGGCGTATTAACATCACTCTCACTCGTACAAGAGGGATCGGCCGGCAGCTTGTTGTTAAGGCTGACCCGCACCCTGTCGCCCGGCGAAACTTCGATAGTCGGCGCCACAAACGGCCGCTTCGGATTAGTGTCGGTACCCACGTAACTGCGTAGCCGTACGTGGTCTGGGTGCCCAGTTGCCGGATTGTAAAGCCAGCTGTCGGTGTAAACGATGTTGAGATCCAGTTGTTTTTCGGCAAACGCCTTCGCGCCCGGCTGAGGCAAAGCCATCAACGTTGTGCGCGGTAAGGCTTCCTTGCGCAATTCCAGTAAAGGCGGATTTTCTACCATACGCTCCGCTTGATCCGCCACGGCAACAGGTGATGCCGCCCCCAAAGCCAAAACCAAAACCAAAACCGGCAGGCCGACTGCGAGCGTATTTTTGGGGAATTGACCTTGCAGCCAGATTTGAGATCCAAATCTGTAAGACACGCTTTTTCTTAGTATTATTTTCATTGAAATGACTCCTCTCTTAATTATTGTTATGAGATTTTTGGTCACTCCCTTGAGCCGAATGCTGACTCCACCTTACAAAAAAGCTGAGGCGACTATAGCACCAGAGTTGGATTTAAGAAAGTGAAACTTAAGCTAAGAGGATAATGGGACTGAAAATGATTGAAGTTTTGATTGTTTGGTTTGGTTTTTTTGCGTCTATTCATGACAAAAACAGGGCGTGGAGTTAAATTTTTCTAGTACTCCATCGCCTACACTTTTTCAACCCAGCTGCCGACTAGGCTGCTAAATCGGTTTTATGTGTCTGACGCAAAACATAAAACACAGCGTTTAATAATTGTGAGTAAATGCATATTGCCGACAGGCGTGTAGAATGTTGAGCCATTAGTAACGGCCGCTAATATTTACCGGCTAAGCCCATGTATTGTCGACAGGAGCCGCAAATGGCACAAATTGAAAAATCCGATGTAGAGAATCTTCTCAAGCAATTTATCGATCCTAACAACGAAACCGATCTGGTAACCGCCAAAGCGGTAAAAAGCATTTCCGTTGCCGGTAATGCCGTGACTGTGAAATTGGAGCTGGGATACCCAGCAAACAGCTATCTCGATAGTTTAAAAACCGGCGTTACCGAGTTGCTGAAAACCTTGCCGGGTGTTGGCGAAATTAAGGTAGACGCCGGCTTTAAGGTGATTGCCCACACGGTGCAAAAAACCTTAAAGCCTTTGCCCAATGTGAAAAATATCATTGCCGTGGCTTCGGGTAAGGGCGGCGTGGGTAAATCCACCACGTCGGTCAATCTGGCCTTGGCGTTAAGCGCCGAGGGCGGCAAGGTGGGTATTTTGGATGCCGATATTTACGGCCCCAGCATTCCGACCATGCTGGGTTTGTATGGGGCTCCCGACAGCGCCGATGGTAAGAGTATGACCCCCAAAACCGCCTACGGCGTGCAGACCATTTCTATCGGTTATCTGGTCGATGCCGGCCAAGCCATGATCTGGCGCGGGCCTATCGTGACCAATGCCTTGCAGCAGTTGCTAAGAGATACCAATTGGTCGGATCTGGATTATCTGATTATCGACTTACCGCCCGGAACCGGCGACATCCAGTTGACTCTGGTGCAGCAAATTCCGGTCAGCGGGTCGATTATCGTGACCACGCCGCAGGATATCGCATTGATCGATGCCCAGCGCGGATTGGCTATGTTCGAGAAAGTCAATGTGCCGGTATTGGGGCTGGTGGAAAACATGAGCATGCACATCTGTAGCAACTGCGGCCACGAAGAAGCGATTTTCGGCCATGGCGGCGGCCGGGTGATGGCGGAAACCAACCGTATCGATTTTCTGGGTGCGTTGCCGCTGGATATTCATATCCGGGAATTTGCCGACAGTGGACGGCCGACGGTGGTAGCTGATCCGGAGGGGCGGCCGACGCAAATTTATAAAGAAATTGCCCGCAAAGTGTCGGCCAAGCTGGCGCTGCAAGCCAAGGATTTCAGCAGCCGCTTCCCCAATATTGTGGTGCAAAATACCTAATACGGCGGGCAACTTGTGTTGATAGCCCGGGGTGTGCAAAAATTATTGTTTGCATTCAGGTATTAAGACACAACATGGGCATTAAATCCGATAAATGGATACGCCGTATGGCGGAAGAAAACGGCATGATTGAGCCGTTTGAAAAGAATCAGGTGCGCGAAGGCAGCCGGGGCCGGATGATTTCTTATGGAACCTCCAGTTACGGCTATGACGTGCGCTGTTCCGACGAGTTTAAAATTTTTACCAACATCAATTCGGCGATTGTAGACCCCAAGGATTTCGACGAGAACAGTTTTGTCGATCTCAAGTCCGATGTCTGCATTATTCCGCCCAATTCGTTTGCCCTGGCCAGAACCGTGGAATATTTTCGTATTCCACGCGATGTCTTGACCATTTGCCTGGGCAAGTCAACTTACGCCCGTTGCGGCATTATTGTTAACGTCACGCCGCTGGAGCCGGAATGGGAAGGCCATGTAACCCTGGAGTTTTCCAATACCACAACGTTGCCGGCGAAAATTTACGCCAACGAAGGCGTTGCGCAGATGCTGTTTTTTAGCGGCGATGAAGTCTGCGAGACCTCATACAAAGACCGCGGCGGCAAATACCAGGGCCAGATAGGCGTTACCCTACCCAAAGCTTGATTGACCGGCGATGGTTATTGTAATAACGGCGGCGCGCTTAGCTTAGCCGGCGGCATTTGAACAAAAAAGCCTTTTTCGCGCAACTGGGCGATAACTTTACCGGTGTCTTCACGAGCCAACTTCCGTTCCGGGGTTAATTCCAGCGCCATGACGAACTCAATCCGGCCCAGACTGTTAAACAAGGCCTCAGGCACTTTTGAAAAATCGTCTTTTTTGTCGATGTAGAGGTAAAGCAAATCTTTTTTTAGGCTTTTATAGATGTAACATTGCATAGTAAAGTTAACCCTTGTTATTTTACGGCCATTTTAACGCGTATTTACCCAAAGACTCATTCAGATCAACATGAATCCATCAACCCGTCAAAGTGATCTGTTTTTTCAAAGAGCTTGTGTTTTTGAAGCCGGCTTATCCTTGTTAGCATTAATTTTGGGCTGGCTGGCCGATATTAATCCGTTGGCAGTGCTGAGGTTTTCCGAACCGGCGCTGGCGTATGGCATATTGGGCACCTTACCGTTAATAGGGCTGTTTTTTGCAATCCAAGCCATGACGCTGGACTCGGTTAAAACCATCCGGACTTTACTGGAGAACACCTTATGCCCCAGCCTAGCTTACCGGCATTGGACGGATTGGCTGGTGTTGTCGGTACTGGCCGGTTTTTCCGAAGAACTGTTATTCAGGGGATTTTTGCAAGTGTGGATGGAACTTAAGTGGGGTGCCGGCACCGGTTTGATCGGTAGCGCGCTGCTCTTCGGGCTGGTGCATGCGGTAACGCCGCTGTACGCTTTTTTGGCAACCCTGATCGGCATTTACCTGGGCCTTTCGATGGATTACGGCGGGGAGCGCAATCTGCTGGTTCCGGTCGTTATCCATGCGCTATACGATTTTGCGGTGTTTTGGGTCATCATGCGCGGCTACCGTGCCAAAATAGCGGCGGAAAATCACGATGTGTGAACAAAAATCACCCGGTTTTCTGTCTATTTGGCTGGTGATGGCGGCGATGGCGGTGATGTTGGCCGGTATCGTGGCGTTGTGTTTAATCTGGCCCGGTGAAATCCGGCAGCCGGACTGGCAGTTACCGGAGTCCCGGCGCGAGTTTTGGCGCACGGTGTTTTATGCCTTGATTATTGTGTTGTTTCCCTTATCCAACTTGGTGCGGTTCGTGTTGCTGCGGCTTAATCAAACCATGCCGGGTGACGACCCCAGCAGTAAACGTTATACCAGCACTGTGCTGATAACGTTGAGCATGGTGGAGCCCGCCGGCGTGTTCGGGCTTTTATTGTTTGCCTGGGGCGACGGTTTGAACACGCTTTACATTTTTACCGGCTTGGCCGCCTTAGGCTTTATTATTCACCGTCCCAAGCCGGATGAATACCGCAGTATCCTGGAGGCCAGGGCGGCGATTAAACCGCCCGCCTAGATGCTCAGGTAAGCACTTCTTCGTATTTACGGCGGAAATTATGGCCGTAAAAAATTTCCGACATTTCCCGTTGCAGCTTGCTTTCAATCTCCACTTTCTGGCTTTCAGTCAAATTACTTTCTTTTTCAAACAAATAATTCTCAAGCTCGGTTTCCTTGAGCATCATTTTGGTATGGAAAATATTTTCCTGGTAAACGTTAACATCAATAGACTGATAACTCTCCAAAGTATCTCTGGCAATGTAGTTTTGGATGGAGGTGATGTTATGGTCGATAAAATGCTTTTTGCCGGAAATATCGCGAGTAAACCCGCGCACTTTGTAATCCATGATAACAATATCCGATTCAAAGCTGTGGATCAGATAGTTCAAGGCTTTTAAAGGTGAAATTTGCCCGCAGGTTGCAACGTCGATATCGGCACGGAAGGTACTGATGCCGTTGTCCGGATGGCTTTCCGGATACGTATGCACGGTAATGTGGCTCTTATCCAAATGCGCCAGCACGGTATCCGGCAAAGGTCCGGGCGACTGCGAATTCATGCTGGGTGGGGCCGGCAAATCACCCTCGGAAATCAGCATGGTGACACTGGCGCCTTGCGGGTCGTAGTCCTGGTGGGCAATATTGAGGATTTGTGCGCCGATAATATCGGCGACATCTCTTAAAATTTGCGTTAAACGCTTAGCGTTGTAGGCTTCATCAATGTACTCGATATAAGCGCTTTGCTGTTCGGCAGGCGCATAGCACACATCGTAAATGTTAAAACTCAGTGATTTAGTTAAATTGTTAAAGCCTTGCAGCTGGAGTTTTTTCAATTCATTAAACCTCAATAATTTCAAAGTCATGGGTAATTTGCACACCGGCATTACCCAACATGATGGAAGCAGAGCAATATTTTTCCGCCGACAATTTTACCGCACGTTCCACAGTAGCTGCATTAAGATCGCGGCCTTTGATGATAAAGTGAAGATGGATTTTACTAAATACGCTAGGCACGGCATCAACCCGTTCAGCCGTTAATTCGGCAATACAGTCGATGATATGGTTACGGCCTTTTTGCAGGATTTGCACCACATCATACGAAGAGCATCCGCCTACACCGATCAGTAACATTTCCATAGGCCTGGGGCCCATATTGCGGCCGCCATGGTCGGGCGCGCCGTCCATTACCAGCGCGTGACCACTGCCGCTTTCTCCGACAAACATCACGCCGTCAACCCATTTGACTGTTGCTTGCATCTAAAGTCTCCCGGATAAAAAAATGGCAAATAGATTAGCATAGAAAATCCGGAATGTTGTGATTTTTAGCCTGTTTTCCATACAAATTCCAATCTGCTGCTACACTTAAAAACACTCATCAAACAACCCAATTAACCTTATGACAATCTGTGTGATACAAGAAAACCATAAAGTAGCGATAGAAGAGCTTTTGCGTTTTTGCCACCGCAAAACCTATCCGTCCAAAGTCAGGGTAGTCAGGCCGGGCGATACCGGTGACCGGTTGTTTTTTATCGTTGAAGGCTCGGTAACCGTCAGCGTGGAAGACGATGACGGCAGAGAATTGATCCTAGCGTATTTGAACAAAAATGAATTTATCGGCGAAGTGGGTGTTTTTAAAGGCAAGGAAATCCGCAAAGTCACCGTAAAAACCCGCACCGATTGCCAGTTGGCCGAAATCAGTTATGAACGTTTCCGCCAGATTTTAAAAAAAGAAGTGGCCGATTATGCCGCTGATTTGCTGTATTTGCTAGGCGAACAGTTATCGACACGCTTGTTGACCACCAGCCGGAAGTTTTGCGACTTGGCGTTTATGGACGTGGAGGGCCGAATCGCACGGGCTTTGCTGGATTTGTGCAAAGAACCGGATGCCATGACCCACCCGGACGGCATGCAGATCCGCATCACCCGGCAGGAGATCGGCCGCTTGGTCGGTTGTTCTCGGGAAATGGCCGGACGGGTGTTGAAAGAACTGGAAGACAAGCAGTTGATCACCGCGCACGGTAAAACCATCGTTGTTTTCGGCACCCGTTAAAAACGCCGGTCTTGTTGACTTTGCCCGGTGGTGGAAAAAGCCTATAATTGCGCCAATTAAATCTTTGATTTTTAATGCGGCCATTTTTAGGAAACACCATGAGCAAGATAACTATCGAACACAACCCCAGCGAAGCCCGTTTGGAAGAGTTAGACGTGGCCAATTGGCCGATCTGGGAAAAAGAAGTCTCCCGCTTCACCATTGATTTCGACGAAACCGAAACCGCTTATATCCTGGAAGGCGAAATTATCGTTACGCCCAAAGGCGGTGAGCCGGTGCATATCGTGCCCGGTGATCTGGTAATGTTCCATGCCGGCCTGGACAGCGAATGGCATGTGGTTAAGCCGTTACGCAAACACTATTACTACGATTGATTTTCCGGTCTGCCGGGAGGCGTTCCCTGTGTCCCGGCAGAGCCTCATCCCTCCTGTTTGCTGTCATCGAAGGCTAGGCAATCCGGTGCCGGCGTTACCGCGTGCTCAATCGACGCCGTTTTTATTCCTGTTGATTTGTCCGTGCCGTGTTGTACAGAATTAAATGCATTTTGATTCTGCTGGTTTTATCAATTATCGATATTGGCCCGGTTCCGGTGCTTGGCTTCGCCTTGCTATCCATTGTGTTGTACCGGCCGCTTTGGTTTAAGCAGGCCGTGGACAGGCTGTATGCCAAAAAATAACCGGTACCGCACGGCATGGTTAAGGGACGAAAAGTTAATGTTGCCGGGTGTTGTTGGCGTGGTGTTCATGCACCCGGTTTTTGGCTTTAATGAAATCGGCGTGGGGCACATACAGTAAGTCGGCGATTTTGCGTACCAGGTATTCTTCGTGCATATCCAACACGCCATCGATAAAAGCGATTTTCCACAGCGATTCAATCAATTGGATTTTCTGTTCAAGGCTGTATGCTTTATTGATCAGTGAAGTGAATTGAAAATAATCGGTGGCTTGCTGGCGCGAGTTTTCGGCGCTATCCAGCAGCATCCGGATTTGTTCGCCGCTTAAGCTGAAGTTTTCCTGCAAGATCGAGGCAATCATCGCCTGCTCGGGTTCGCGGGCGGCATTATCAATATGCATCATTTCCAAAAACAGGACTGCGGAGGCTATTTTTAGTTGCTCCTCGGATAATTTTGCCGGGGATTCGAGTAACAAATGTTTTTCAAAAAATAGTTTAAGCTGGTCAATCATGGCTTTTT
>PERF01000062.1 GCA_002928495.1 Methylobacter sp.
GGATCACAAACCACTCGCGGGTGCCTAAGAGTTTATAGGAGATGACCAGCGAACGGATGGCGTCGTCGCTGGCGCGGCCGCCGGCGTTACGGATGACGTGGGCGTCGCCTTCGGATAAACCTGCGTATTTGGCCGGGTCCAGGCGTGCATCCATGCAAGTCAGGATAGCAAATTGGCGGGCTGGAGGCATTGCTAAGCCGCCTTTATCGAAGTTTGCGGCATATTCTTGGTTGGCGGCCAGAACTTCAGTGTGTATTTTGCTCATGTTGGTCTCGGATCAAGTTGTAAATCGGAAAAAAGCGCCAGATTTAACCATTGCAAAATCTGACGCCGTAATAACTATCGCCGGGTGTTATTCTAACGCAATGCTGTTTTGGTTTAAATACTGAGCAAAGTTTATAAAATATAAACTGTAAGTTTAAGCTGTCGTAGTTGATTAGCTCAATTCGGTATTGAAGAAGTTGCCTCATTGTTGAGCTGGTGGCTTTAGAGGTGTGAACGGCCGGAAGCGTTTGCGGCATTGGCGATATCGGTAGTTGAATGGTTAACCTAGATTAAAGAAGGCGCGGGTAGGCATCATTAGCAAACGGTATTTGAAGCCGGTTTTTAAATCAGTAGAAATTAGGATGCATGCTTGTGAGCCAGATACAAAACGGCGGTATCGTAAAGTTCTTGGTAAAAAATCACATAGGGATTTTCTTCAATTAGTCGGCTCAACCTTTCGCCGGACATCACTCGAACTTGCTTATCGGGGTTGGTCAAATCCATATAACGCACGGTGAATTTGTTGGGATTAAACGCCGATGAGTAATCCCGGTGCGGTTCAACTTTAAAAATTTTAAATGATGTTGATGTTTGAGTTTTTTGAGGCTGGCCCAAGGTTGCAAACTCATCATTCTCGATGCGGCATGTGGTTACCCGGATCGGGACAGTTTGCGGCTCATGACATTCCGGCAGCGATGGCTCGAAAAGTGCCGGTTTGACTCTGTCCGGCGCTTTATAATTTAGGGTGGGAATATCGTTTTCGTCGACGGACACACAGATTTCATCAACCCAGGGCGTGGTTTCAATAATGCCGTCTTCTTCGCGAATCGCGCGTTGTTTATGGCAATCCTTGCAGGTCTGGATTTCTATCCAGCTGATACCGATGTCCGCGTTGGCTTTATCGGTTCGCTTAACGGTGACCGACAATTTATGGTTTTCGTGATTGCATTCAACGTTTTTATCAAAAAGCCTCATAGAACTCTCCGGCAAATACCTTTGCTTTATGTTCAACAGCAATTTAGCCATCACCGGATTTATCAGACAAACCAGGATGATAGTATTTGGCGCTTTGTTGGAGTTTCCGCGGCAGGCTTTACAAACGCCAGACTGCTCAGGTTATTTGATCAACGGTTTGGTTGGGATGCGCCGGCCGAAAACAGCAGGGCAATCCAAGATGTGCGCCAAGTTCGTAAACCCCTCTAAATTCAGGTTTCTGATTTCCTGGAACAAAAACGAATGATGCATTTAAATTCTATAGAATGAGTTTGCACTAAAAAGCATAGTACACAGTCACTGTTTTTCCAGGGGTTTTTTAGTGTTAAAAGTTTATAAAATATAAACCATTCAGTTTAATTAACCGGCTTTTTTATGGATAAATTCAATAACATGCGGGTGTTCTGCCGTATTGTGGAATTGGGCACTTTTTCGGCGGTAGCCAGGGAAATGAAGGTTTCCAGCATGATGGTCAGCAAGTACATGGCGCAGCTGGAGTCATCCTTAGGCGTGGTGTTGCTCAATCGCACCACGCGCAGTTTAAGCCTGACCAGCGCGGGCGAAGCCTATTACAACCGCAGCAAGCAGCTATTGGAAGATTTGGCCGACCTGGAAGCAACAACCACGCAGTTGGGCGAGCGCATCAAAGGCCATATCAAAATCAGCGCACCTATCGATTTTGGCGGCATGTACATGGTGCCGGCCATTGAAGCCTATTTGCGGCAGTTTCCCGAAGTTAAAATCCTGATGAGCCTGGATAATCGCCCGCCCAATTTGCGCACCGGCAGTTTTGATATCTCGATTTTAGTGACTGATTCCTTAGACCCGGGTGTCGTGGCGCGCAAATTCACCACGACTGAATTATGCACCTACGCCGCTCCGTCTTATCTGGCCTGCCGAAGTGCACCGCAAACCCTGGAAGAGTTGACGGCACACCCATGCCTGCACTACATCGACACCCCGCACGGCGATTACTGGCTGTTCAACGACGCCGGAGAGAGTAGAAAAATCAAAACCGATTGGCTGCTGGCGTCGAACAATGGCCGGGCACTGTGCCAGGCGGCCGCGCTGGGTATGGGGATTGTGCAAGCCCCCAGGCTTTCCGCCGAAGCGTTTTTGAAACAAGGCGAGCTGGTGGAAATATTGCCGCAATACAAAATCACCCAGTTGGCAATTTATGCCACCTATCTGCAGCGGCGGTTTTATCCTGCCAAGCTAACTTCGTTTCTGGATTTTCTGGTGCGTTATTTTGCTGACGAAGCATTAACCGGCTAGCGTTATCAAACCTTTAAATCTGAAAATTTCCCGCCAAGCCAAGGAAGTTAACCCAATATTTCCGGCTGAAAATTTTTCATAATGAACGCTTTTCATTTAAGAGAAAGCAGTCCATGAATAAAACACTGATTTTCGGCTTTAGCCTATGGATAGTTTCGTCAGCCGCGTGGAGCCACGGCCCTACGCCTCAGAAACTTGATGAACGCATCGAGATCAAGGCGCCGGTGGATAAAGTCTGGGAGCTGCTTAGAAAGTTTGAGAAGGCGTCCGAATGGCACGGCGGCATCAAGCAGAGTTTAGGCGACGGCAAGCAAGGCGAGCCCAGAGTCAGAACCCTGGTTTTGCCAAATGACGAGCAGCTGGTCGAGGAAATGGATTTTTTCAGCGACCATGATCATGAATACGGCTACCGGCTGAAGCAGGAAAATATCAAAGCCTTGCCGGTCAGTTCGTATTCAGTAAAGTTTCAAGCCATTCCCGGCGCTAGCAGCAATTCAACCGTGGTTACGGTAAAAAGCCGGTTTTACCGGGGCGATACCGGCAACACACCGCCGGAATCGCTCAACGATGCAGCGGCAGTTAAAGCCATGTCCGACTTCTTCAAGACCGGTTTGGACAGCTTGAGGCAAAAGCTGGAGCAGTAACCGGAGCTACCGAGGCTTGGCCGGACTGGCAGGTTTCTTAAACAGGCGCCGGCAAACCACTGGCGCCGAAGTTTCATAGCGCGTTCAAGCCTTTTTTTGGCTATCCCAATTGCCTTAAAGATTGAACCTTGCAGCCCTGAACGCTATTACCGGCCAATACTTTTTAACTCAGGGATTCCTGAAATCAGTAGTTTTCGTAACAAGGTCAACTGCCTTAACAGTTCATCTTCGGTATCGGTAACATTTTTAAACATTTCTACCAGCTTCTGGTCGTCCAGTCACTTGAGATAGTTTGAGTCAACAAACTCAAGCGCTTCTTCGTTTATTTCACCCAAACTTTTCATGGCCTCTGCCTACGCAAACGACCGTGCTGAACCCCCCCCGAGAGACCCCTGCAATTGTCTGGTGAAGCGACCAGTCTGTTAAAACGCTCTGGATAGAGTTTTTGCCTTCCCAAGCGGACGTTTTTGTTGCATTGCATTTGTTATGTTTATAATGCCGAGATACTTTTCGCTGGGAGCGTTACGATGGCTTTTCGCTGGATACACTTGTCCGATTTACATTTCGATGGCAAAGACCCTTACGAACGCAATACCGTATTAAATGCCTTGATTACCGAAATTTGCCGCCGCCGAGAACAGGAAGGCTTCCAGGCTGACGTCGTTTTCGTGACCGGCGATATTGCCAATTCCGGTCAAGCCAAGGAATATGAAGCGGCTAGCGTATTTTTCGATGCGCTGTTGGCGGCTGCCGGTTTGGACAAATCCCGCTTGTTCATTGCGCCAGGCAATCACGATGTGGATAAAAAGGTTGCGGAGGGCTTGGCTCGCACTCTAAAAAGCGAGAACGAATCCGTCGAGTATTTTGCCGACGGTAAGCCGAAGTATCATTTCAATAAGTTTACGGAGTTCAAAAAATGGTTTGACGGCTATTTCAAAAAAAATCAGGTCATGCCCAAATGACAACACCTGCCATCCATTACAACGCTTAAAAGTCGATGGACACTCGATTGCCGTGCTGGCAGTCAACACCGCGCTGTTTAGTTTGCCCGATGGCAACGACCACAACGCCTTATGGATAGGCCGTCGCAATCTGGATGCTGCGGTTGCGGAACTGCAGAAGGCCAAAACAGATTTAAGTTTCGTGTTGATGCACCATCCCTTGGAATGGATAAACGATGCTGAGCGCAGTAACGTCAAATCCGCTCTGCAACAGCACGCCGATTTTGTTTTGCGCGGCCATTTGCATCAAAACGAAGCGGATTCGCTAGTCAATCCGCAAGGAAGCTGTTTTCACATTGCGGCGGGCGCGTGTTACCAGACTCGGGACTATCCCAATACCGCGCTGTTTTGCACGGTCGACTTTGAAAAAAGGCAATTGGAAATCCTGCCCCTAGAGTATGTGGATAGCCCAAGGCCGAAATGGGTGCTTGACACAAGCTTATTCGATGCTCCGGATTACATTGGCCGGTTTTCGTTGTCCAATCCCAAATTTAACCAACCGCCCGCTGCCGATGAATACATTCCACTAACTCCCACGACCGTTCAAGCAGAAAATCAAGCGGCCTCGGAAATTAATATTGAAGACATTGATCCCGAACTACTGAAAATGGTGGCGTTAATCTTGGAGCAAAGCGAGGCAGCCAGCCGATGTTTAGCCGACGCGTTAGGCGTAACAGGTTATGAACACAATGACGAAGGTAGGGAAAAGCTGGCAAAGGAAGCTGTTACCACGCCCCTGGAAGATTTGTTTAACCATGCCTTTGATTGCCAGGAAAAACTACGCAAACAAAAGCTGCCGCAGACGACCGCTATCGCCATAATCGCCCGCTTTGTAGAAGCGATTTTGCCGACGCAAGACTCGGCAAAAGATCGGCACTATCAAGAAAACGCCGGACAAAATGATCCGTTCCAACTATTAGTCAGTCGGGCTACACTGGCGGAAATTCGATTGGCGGGCCGTGACAAAAGGCCGGTACAGTTTCTTTTCGATGAAAAAGGCAAGCCTAAAGGCAAAGGTCAATTGGATAGCGGCGAAGGTTGGGAAACCGGCCGCGATCAGGATTTTGACCAATTCGAAAAAGATGTTACCCATTTTTTAATCGATCAGTTTGAAAGCCTTTTCGGAGACGATTGGAAATACCTGAATAACGGCAGAAGCTTGCGTGAAAGTTTCGAGCAAGCGAAACAATCGGTGTCAGACAGTTTCGACCGGGATTTAACCAAACTCATCGAAAAGGTCGTGTCGGAAAAAGCCAATAAAACCGCGCGTGAAATTCGTAATAATGGTTTTCAATGTAACGGGTTTACCTTTTATTTCTTGATCCAAGCCTCGCCGTGGCTTACCGAAGCGGAAAAAACCAAGCAAAATGTGGTCTTGAATAAGCTAAGAGGCTTATTTCCAGGTATTGCCTTTTTACGCTTGGCATCCGATACCCGCAACACCGCCCTTGAATTAACCCCGTTTTTGAGCTTACACGAATTGCTTAATCCCAAACTGGACGACCGCTAATGGACTTCATCCCCGTCAAACCCAAAATCATTGAACTGGCCTCTGCCAATCCCGACTTGCCCCTGCGCCATCAATTCGAACTGCGCCAGATCAAAGCCATCAACGCCGCGTTGTCGGCGCAGCGTCCGTTGTTGGTGCGCGGCGAGCCGGGGGTGGGCAAAAGCCAGTTGGCCCGTGCCGCCGCCAAGGTCTTGGGGCGGGTGTTCGTGCAACACGTGGTCGATGCCCGCACCGAATCCCGCGATTTGCTCTGGCATTTCGATGCGGTAGGCCGGTTGGCCAAGGCGCAGATCATGGGGGCGTTAACGTTCAATAACGAAAAAAAGGCGTTAAAAATGTTGGAACAAGAACTGGCCGTCGCGCGTTTCCTGCATCCCCGTGCGCTGTGGTGGGCTTTCGATTGGGTCAGCGCCTTGGGTCAAGCCGAAAGCGTCAAGGAAGGCGCGCCACCCAATCCGGATGGCGGCGACCCGGCCAAGGGCAGCGTGGTATTGATCGACGAAATCGATAAAGCCGAGTCGGACGTGCCCAATGGCTTGCTGGAAGCGTTGGGCAACGGCGAATTTACCCCGCAAGGTTTGCGCCGGCCGGTTAAAGCAGAGGGACCGCCGCCGTTGGTAGTCATCACCACCAACGAAGAACGTACCCTGCCGGATGCCTTCATCCGTCGCTGCCTGGTGCTGCATCTGGATTTGCCCAAGGACAGGGACAAACTCATCGCCAAACTGGTAGCGCGAGGCAAAGCCCATTTCGGCGATCAAACCACCGCCGCCGTTCTCAATAGAGCCGCCGAGCTGTTGGCGCAAGACCGTGCCGACGCCGAACAGCGCCATTGGCGGCCCTTACCGGGCCAGGCGGAATATCTGGATTTGCTGCGGGCAGTGGTGACGCTGGCGCCGGATAATCCCAAACAGCAAAAACGGCTGATCGACGAAGTGGCGCGCTTTGTCCTGAAAAAACACCCGGAAGCCGCTCAGCGCGCCGACGGCGACGATGCATGAGCAAACCGCCGCACCGTAGCGGCGCATTAAGCCGCGCCGATTTGCTGGTGGCGCTGGCCGAGTTGGAAGGCGCCGCACCCGACGCCACGGCGCTAACTATCGCCGATGCCTTGGGTTTGGCATGGCAGCCGCCGACAATCAAGCCGCGCAAAGCATCAACCAAAAAAACCAAGCAGGGGACAAGTTCAGAAACCCAAACACCGGCAATTCATCAAGCGCCGTTGTCGGACAGCCGTTTCTGGCGCGTAGAACATGCGGAGTTTTTCGGCGAAGCGCCGCCTTATCAAGCCCCACCGCCCACGCCGTATAAAGGTTGGACGAATAAGCCGAAGGCTCCGGCGGACTTTCACCCCTTGTCCACCTGGGCCGAATTGGCCCCGCGCTTGCGCAAAGTGCTCAGTCAGTACCGCAAAGGTCGGGGCATCGATGTCAACCTGACCGTGCACCGGATCAGCCGTGGTCAGTTGTTGGAAAGTTTCCCGCGCGAAAGTCGCCGCCGTTGGGGGCCGGCCTTGCTGTTAATCGAAGACGATAGCCAGCGGCTAACCCCGTTTCGCGAAGACAAGCGCCGCGTGCGTTGGTCGATCCAGTCGCTGCTGCCTCGCCATGCCTTGTATCGGGCGCTGATGGACGATCAGCGCGACTGTCCCGAATTACTGGGGCAAGCCGACGCTGACTGGCCGCCGTCTCCCGGTACCTTGGTGTTGGCCTTAAGCGATCTGGGCTGCTTGGCGGCCGGCGGCGAGCGTATTGTCAATCGTTGGCGGGAAATCGGCCGGGAATTGCAGGAAGCCGGTTGTCACCCTATTGCGCTGCTTCCCGGCCCGTTATACCGTTGCCCGCCGGAACTGGCTGCGGTTTGGCAGATCGTGGCCTGGGAACGCCCGCGCGCCAACGACGGCCTGCCGTTGGCGCAACGGGCCGAACGGCTGTTGCGGCTGCTGTCGCCCGCCGTTCGCATCACCCCCGGCTTGCTGCGCGCGGTGCGCTTGTTGTTGCCGGACGAACAAGCCGATGCCGGCACCGAGGCCGACGTTTGGCAACACCCGGACTTCAACAGCCAACTGTTGGCCCCGGCCTTGCGGCCGGAGCGAGCGCAAAGCCTGCGCCGGGAGCTGGCCCAACAACCCGGCGACGCGGCCCGGCAATTGCGCGGCCGACTGATACGATGTCTGAAAGGTTTTCGCCACGGCCTGCCGGAAGAAATCTGGTTCGACGAATTGCTGGATTTTGACGAGCACGCTTTAGATGATGAACTGCGCCAAGACCGTAAAGATGCCCAAGATTATTTCGCCAGCTTTTGCGACGAAAACGCTGACCTGGACCGGCCGGCGATGCCCGGTGGCGACCGGGCCTGGTTGTTGCGGATAAAAAACCGCGCTGCGGAAACGCTTTGGCGCGACCCTATCGTGGGCAAGCGCCTGGCGCAACTGGCGCTGGCCGTGGACCCGGACGGCACGCCGCCGCAAGGCATCGGCGCCCGCGACCTGCCCAGCAGCCAGCCCGAACGCAATCTTTATCTAAGCCAACGCGGCGAGCGCTTATGGGTAGGCGAAGACGCTGCGCCGGCGCAAACTCAGGGCAGTGCGCTGGCGATTATGCCCAGCCGTAACGGCTTGCTGGAAATCGCTTTCGACCAGGGCAAAGCGGCTGCCAACGGCTTTTGGCAATCCGGCCAGCCCCCGACTTGGGCCGATGCCTGGGGTTGGGATGAGTATGGCGCTTGGCTGGCGTTTTCGGTAGTCAACAAAACAATACCTGCTCAACCTCGAATCAGCCAAAAAATGCGTTGGATTCCGCCGGGACGTTTTTTGATGGGATCTCCACCCGGCGAAGTGCAACGCTTTGACGACGAAGGTCCGCAACATGAAGTGACCTTCGCCGAGGGCTTTTGGCTGTTCGATACCGCTTGCTCTCAAGCCTTGTGGCAAGCAGTGACGGGCAATAATCCCAGCACGTTCCAAGGTGATGGCGAAGACCTGCCGGTCGAAAATGTATCTTGGCAAGATGCTCAGGAATTTATCAAGGCTTTAAATCACAGACTGTCCGGATTGAATCTGTCATTACCCAGCGAAGCACAATGGGAATACGCCTGCCGGGCGGGCACTACCAGCGCTTTTGCCTTTGGCGATAATATTACGCCGGATCAGGTGAACTACGACGGCAACAACCCTTATGCCGGCGGCGCGAAGGGCGAGTACCGGGGCACTACCGTGCCGGTGGCCAGCCTGCCCGCCAATCGCTGGGGTTTGTATGAGATGCACGGCAATGTCTTCGAATGGACGCAGGATGAATGGCATGGCAGTTACCAAGGGTCGCCCGGAGAGGGGACAGCATGGGTTGATGGCAAAGGCGGGCCTCGCGTGGTTCGCGGCGGGTCTTGGGGCTACTACGCCAGGTTCTGCCGCTGCGCCTTTCGCTCCCATTTCGATCCCGGCCACCGCAACCTCCTCCTGGGTTTTCGTTGCGCCCGAGTTCAGGCCGGCGAGCGCGGAGCGCTAGAAGCGGACCTTGCCCGGCCCGCGGAGCGGAACAGGCCGGGCCGGGTCCGCTTCGAGGCGCGTAGCCGGGGCGAGCCGGCAGTCGCCGACGCCGTGCTCGCCACGGCGGAGGTAACTAATAGGGTGGTCAGGCCCAGCAGCGATGCCACGGCAGCCTTGATGCTGACCAAAGCCCGGGGATTTACCCTGATTACCGACTGTGCCAGCCTGAGTGTTAAAACGATCATCAAACCGGACTGGGCCAAGGCCATGGGCCGGGACCGTTTTGGCTTGTGGGCCGATTTTGCCATCCAGTCCACGCAAGGCCAACTAGCCGTTCAGCGCTTGCGCTGGATACCGCCGGGGCGGTTTGTGATGGGTTCGCCGGACAACGAACCCGGGCGTTGGGAAGACGAAGGCCCCCAACACTGGGTGACGATGGCACAAGGCTACTGGCTGTTCGAGACGCCGTGTACCCAAGCGCTGTGGCAGGCAGTGATGGAGGAAAACCCCAGTTACTTCCAGAGTCCGGAGCCGCCGGTGGAGCGGGTTAGTTGGGACGATGTTCAGACTTTCCTAAGTCGGATCAATGCCCAATCACCGGGTTTGGCATTAACCCTGCCTAGCGAAGCGCAATGGGAATACGCCTGCCGGGCCGGCATCGACACCGCGTTGTACAGCGGGACTATTGACATCATTGGAAAATACAACGCCCCCGCATTGGACGCGATTGCCTGGTATGGCGGCAACAGCGGCGAACAGTTTGTTTTGGAAAACGGCTGGGATACGTCGGACTGGCAGGAAATGCAGTATCCCCATGCCAAGGCCGGCACCCACCCGGTCAAAGGCAAGCAGGCCAATGCCTGGGGTTTGTACGATATGTTGGGCAATGTCTTAGAGTGGACGCAGGATGAATGGCATGGCAGTTACCAAGGGGCGCCCGAGGAGGGGACGGCATGGGTTGATGGCAAGGGCGGGCCTCGCGTGGTTCGCGGCGGGTCTTGGAACGACGTCGCCTGGTACTGCCGCTGCGCCTTTCGCTTCCCTTTCGATCCCGACTACCGCGACTACGACCTGGGTTTTCGTTGCGCCCGAGTTCAAGGATGAGCCGGGAGCGGAGCGGGCGGTACTGGTGCGGCCCGGCCCGCGGAGCGGAGCAGGCCGGGCGGCGCCAGTACCGCCCGGCGGAGCCGGTTATGAACCGGGTGAATCTCATCCGGAACAGGAGTAGTTGATCATGCAGATGCGTTTTTTCACCGTTCCGGTTTTCGGCGGCGAACCCGTCGCTGACGAATTATGCCGCTTTCTGGCCGTTAGCCGGGTGGTGGCCATCGACCGGCATTTGGTGCAGGCCGGCAACAACAGTGCCTGGGCGTTTTGTATTACCTATGAAGCGAGCGGTGACGCTCGCCCAGTAGTGAGGGATGCGCACGGCCGGCGAACCACGGCGAAAGTTGATTATCGTGAAGTGTTGAACGAAGATGACTTCGCCGTGTACGCCAAACTTAGGGCGTTGCGCAAGGTGCTTGCCGAAAACGAAGGGGTGCCTGCTTATGCGGTATTTACCAACGAGCAAATGGCGGAAATGGTTTTGCGGCGTGCGGTTAGCGTGTCCGCTCTGCGCGAAATTCCCGGTGTCGGCGAATCCAGGGTCGAAAAATACGCCGAAGCATTTCTGGTTTTGTTGCGAGAGTCTTTTGTCGGCGAGCCGCTAGGCCACGGCGAGAAGCAGTGAAGCGCAGTCATGTGGGATTGGAGGATTTAGCGGACTGGCACAACTTGTCCGCCGCATTCCAACGCGCCGCGCTTGGCAAAGGCCGAAGTCAGGAGGTGATCGAATTCAAGTCAAATCATCTGGAACATTTGGCGACGCTTCGCCGAGATATTCTGGATGGCAGCGTTGCCGTCGGCGACATGCATCGGTTTCACATTTACGATCCCAAGCACCGAATAATTCACGCACCTTGTTTTCGGGAGCGCGTTCTTCATCATGCTCTGATGAACCACGTAGGGCCGGAACTTGATCGGGCTTTGGTGGCCGACACCTACGCCTGTCGCGTTGGCAAGGGGGCGCTGGCCGCAGTGCTGCGAGCACAACAACATCTTCGCTGTTGGCGGTGGTATGGCAAAGCCGATATGCGCAATTACTTTGCCAGCATTGACCACACTATTTTGCTGGAGCTGCTCACACGCCGATTCAAAAACCAGGGGCTTTTGGCGCTGATGGGACGCATCATACACTCCCACCATTCCAGTCTCGGCAAGGGGTTGCCGATCGGTGCATTGACGTCTCAACAATTCGCCAATTACTATCTGTCCGGGCTGGATCGGCATCTTTTGGAAACGTGCCGGGTAGGAGGGTTCGTGCGCTACATGGACGATTTGGTATGGTGGGGGGACAGCCGCGAATCCGTGCGCATAGTTTGGGATTCTGCAAGTCGATATGCCAGCGAGTGTTTAGGCTTGGAAATCAAACAACCGCGTCAGATTGGCCGTAGCGAACAAGGACTCGGTTTTTGCGGCTACCGCATTTTTCCAGGCCGCCTGCTTTTGTCCCGGCGGCGTAAACGCCGCTACATTGAATGCCGGAACAAGTGGGAATTTGCCTATCGGCATGGCAGCATAAACTCGCTAGATTTACAAGCCGGCTATGCCGGCGCTTTGGCCATTACCGTTCATGCCGATGCTGCCGTCTGGCGCCGGCAACAACTGCAAACAAGTCCGCTTGATGAATCGATTGCCGCGTTGTAAAGTCCGTCTCGGGGAGGGCGGCCGGAGATTGGCGGGCCTCGCGTGGTTCGCGGCGGGTCTTGGAACAACAACGCCAGGAACTGCCGCTGCGCCTATCGCAACCATGTCGATCCCGTCAACCGCGTCAACGTCCTGGGTTTTCGTTGCGCCCGAGCTCACGACGAAGTCGGATGGCTTCGACTTGAACAGGCGGCCATCCTCGGCGCTAATCCGCCAAAATCCAAAGGCCCTCGGTGTGCTAGTAGCGTTAGGCGGATGCCGAGCGAACCCTCACCGGGTGGCCGACTTTTCTTGAAGAGTATCATGCAAATACCCGTAGTCATCGACACTGCTTGGCACCCGCTTACCTCCGGTTGCCCGCCCGAATGGGCCAGCGCCTGGGGGCAGGACGAATACGGTGTGTTTGCTGCCTTTACGGTTGGCGCGGTCACGCAACGTTTGCGCTGGATTCCGCCGGGCCGGTTTTTGATGGGCTCGGCCGAGGATGAAACCGCAGGGCTCGCGAAAGCAGACCATGAGCGCAAATGGTTAGAAGCCGAGCACCCCCAGCACGAGGTTTACATCACCGAAGGCTTTTGGCTGTTCGATACGCCTTGTACGCAAGCGTTGTGGGAAACGGTGATGCCTAGCAACCCCAGCCGTTTCAAAAGTCCCAACCGACCGGTGGAGCAAATCAGTTGGGACGACACGCAAATTTTCCTGCAGCGCATCAACGACCTCGTGCCCGGCTTGAATCTGGTTCTGCCCAACGAGGCCCAGTGGGAACACGCCTGCCGGGCCGGCACCCACACCGCCTTGTATTCCGGGGCTATCGAAATTTTGGGCGACTGTAATGCACCCGCCCTCGATCCCATTGCCTGGTATGCCGGCAATAGTGGCGTCGAATACGATTTGTCGGAAGGCGAAGATTCGTCCGCATGGCCGGAGATGCAATACCCCAATCCGCTGTCCGGCACGCGCGAAGTGGGCCGCAAACAGCCCAATCCCTGGGGCGTATACGACATGTTGGGTAACGTTTGGGAATGGTGCGCGGACGGTTTAAGAGACTACGGTCCGGGGACACAACTCAATCCGGTGGGCTCTTTGGAACCCGGCGGGCCTCGCGTGGTTCGCGGCGGGTCTTGGAGCGACAGCGCCGGGAGCTGCCGCTGCGCCTATCGCTTCCATATCGATCCCGACTCCCGCAGCGACGACCTTGGTTTTCGTTGCGCCCGAGTTCAAGGATGAGCCGGGTGCGGAGCAGGCAGTACTGGCGCAGCCCGGCCCGCGGAGCGGAACAGGCCGGGCGGCACCAGTACGGTCAGGAGCCAAGAGCATAGTGTGTATTGATTTACGGCAGGCTACCATCAACCGTCAGTGGTTCACGGTCATGCGCCAAGCAAAAACCTGGAAGGCGCAATTCTTTTAGACTACACCCGATTAAAGCGGCAGCTAAATAGTTCTAAACTGACATTGACATGGAAACCTTGGGGGCGAAAAGGGTCGCAACAGGCCATGAGTAGCAATGTATGCCAAGTTTGCATTAAAAAACACAACGCTAGTTTGAGTTTATTCTCGGCGCAGGCTAGACGCCAGTAAACCATCCGCTACCAATCCCAATAATCCTTTAGCCGACGTAGGCGGCAATCTCGATCTTTGTTGGAATCATTATTTTGGGCAATCTTGGCTTGCAATTAGGGAAGAGTCCATATATGTGCTAAGGCAAACCGCACGGAACATGTTACATTGTTTCGTGAACGGTGCTACGGCAGCGAATTTTAAGGGTTAGGGTTTAATAGGCTGAATGGAGGACTTGGGTAATCAAGCCTAAGCAACTTGATGGGGGGTTTACATTTTATGCCAAGAAAAAATCTTTGATTGCTTATGGCTTTGAAGTTAATAAAGATAAGCTGTTTACCACTGGATTTTTTGAATTTACCGGTCGGATACTTTCTGGAAAGTGACTTGGAGCGCGGTATTATCAAAATTTCCAGGCTTTTTTTGTTGGAGTTGGGCAAAGGCTTTGCGTTTGTCGAGCGTCAGCAGCGTATTCGCTTTGACGATGATGATTTTTATATCGATTTCGTGTTTTATAACTTTAAGCTTAAGCGCGAATTGGAACGTGAACAGGCAACGATTACGGCGCAGTTGGCGCAGCGATAGTGTTTTCTCAGATGTTACTAAAGTTAATATCAGCCAATGAACAACCGCCTCCATAATACCGAAAATCAACACCTGGAATTTAAACGCGAGCTCAACGACAAGTTGGAAAAAGAAGTCGTGGCGTTTTTAAATTCCCGCGACGGCGGCGTAATTCTGTTAGGCGTCGACGATTCCGGGCAAGCCTTGGGGGTTGTGGATGCCGACGGCTTGCAACTGCAAATTAAAGACCGGCTAAAACACAATATCACGCCTTCCACCATGGGATTGTTCGATTTGGCGGTGGAGCAACGGGACGGCAGGACCATCATTAAACTGATTGTGGCAAGCGGCTCCGAAAAGCCTTATTACCTGAGTAAAATGGGGATGTCGGCGAAAGGTTGCTTTATTCGGGTCGGCAGCGCCAGCGAGCCGATGACTATCGCCATGATCGAGGATTTATTTTCGCGCAGGCTGCGCAATTCCATCGGCGCCATGGCTTCCCGGCGGCAAAATTTAAGCTTCGAGCAACTGAAAATTTATTACGCGGAAACACCGTATACTTTAAACGATCAGTTTGCGCATAATCTGGAACTGATCACCCGCACCGGCGAATATAATTATGCGGCCTATTTGTTGGCTGACCAAAACGGCTGTTCGATTAAAGTGGCCAAATACGCCGGCACCACACGAGTGGATTTAATTGAAAACGAGGAATACGGCTATTGTTGCCTAGTGAAAGCAACCAAGGCGGTACTGGAAAAACTGCGTATCGAAAATAAAACCTTTACCAAAATTACCGCCAGCAAACGCCTTGAACAAAAACTGCTCGATCCGGTTGCGCTACGCGAAGCGGTGATTAATGCTGTTATCCACAATGATTTCAGCCATGAAGTCCCGCCAAAATTCGAGTTATTCGCCGACCGGCTGGAAATTACGTCAACCGGTGCGCTGCCGCCCGGTTTTAACCGGGAAGAGTTTTTTCAGGGATTTTCCGTACCGCACAACAAAGAGTTAATGCGGGTGTTTAAGGATTTGGATTTGGTGGAACAAATGGGTTCCGGGATTATCCGGATTCTGCAACATTACCCGCCGTCGATTTACCAGTTTAGCCAGCATTTTATCCGCGTGGTTTTGCCTTATGCCGAGGGTTATTTCAGTCCCCATAAGGTGAGTGACTCGGTTACCCCGCAAGTTACCCCGCAAGCTACCCCGCAAGCTACCCCGCAGGCTAAGAAAGTACTGGAATACTGCGTAACCCCTAAAAGCCGCGCCGAAATTCAAACGTATTTAGGGTTAAAAGACCGCGAATATTTCCGTAAACAGATTTTATTGCCACTGGTTGAGGCCGGCTTGTTACAACTGTCTATGCCCGACAAGCCCTCCAGCCCCAAGCAAAAATATCAGACCTTGCCCGCCAGGGAAGATCACGATGGCTAAAAACTTTATTTCCGAAGACGATATTGAACAGGCAATTCTAAAACGTCTGCCCGCCGAGTTTATGTTTGAATTGCTCAACGGTATCAATGTTCTGTGCGTCGAAATCACCAAAAACGACAAGGTGATAGCTTAAATTTCACGGACGCAAACCCGCTTT
>PERF01000063.1 GCA_002928495.1 Methylobacter sp.
GTTTCCGATATGAAGTTTACGCTCTCGGGCGAATACTTTTCGTTCAGCCCGAAAACCTGGATGGATTTTATGATACGCAGCCGGGTCACTATGATTCTGCGCGATTACAAGCTTAGCCACAGCAAACCTATTTTTAATGGCTGGATTTTTTTCAAATCACCTTACGATTATGCCGACATCCAGCTCAATCCCTCCAATAACGGCCAATTGCTGTTTACCGGCAAAGCCCGCATTGACGGCCGTTTAACGGCCGCCGCCTTCGAACAGGAGGTAAAGCCGTCATTTCAGGCATTAACCGACATTCTCAGTCATTTGCCCGTAGACATTCACGAGCAAAAGCGCTTTAACGATTTTGTATTGGAAAATCTCAACGCTTACGCCGGCACTTACGTTAATGCTTATCTGCATTTTATCCGGCAATTTCAGCTCCGCATCAAATCGCCTTGGGAATTAAGCGCTGCCTTGTCAGACCTGCAACAACCCGGCTCCCAATTGCAGGAAACCCTGGCCATCGTAAAAACCAATACCAAACTCAACCTGTCGAATGCTCCCGAATTTATTGCTTTCTCGCAAAAGCTTTCCGTGTTCGGTTCAATCCAACGCTTAATGGAAGAAAAAAACGGCGCGTATCCTGAATTTCAAAAATACCAGGCCATCATGGCGCAAATGCAGCAAGAACTGGACTCGCGTGAACCTTACGTGGCGCAAAAAACCGACGGCGACGAAGCCGCCTTCAAAGGCACGCTAACACCGATGGGGCGGGCGGCCTGGGCAATTCTGCTGAAGCAAGACGGCGCTTACACCACACTGGTGAAGAGCTGGCTGCAAAACGTCGGTATTCAACCGGAATGGCAGCAGCCGTTTTTCGCTCCGGTGCAATCCGTTGCCGATTTCGGCACCACCCAAATCAACGAAGTCGTTTTCAGCATTTGGTCCGACCTGTGGGATTCCAATATCGTCCCGTTGCTGGCCAAATTTCCTTTCCGCTCCGACGCCGGCCGCGATAAGGAACTGACAGGGGATGAGTTGATTCACGTGTTTCACCCCAAACAAGGCGTGTTCTGGAGCGCTTTTCACGACTACTTGTCGCCTTTGTGCCGCATGGGCAACCAACTTTGGTCTAGACGCCACGACCTCTCCGACCGCATTGAGCTTCCCGCCAATTTTTTACAGCGGCTGAATGCAGTGCAACAACTAAGCGCCAACCTTTGGGATGCAGAAGGCAATCCCAAGCCGCTGCAATTATCGGTCAAGCCCGGCCTGTTGCCGGTATTTGATAAGCATCGCATTCCCAATGCCCCGCTGGTATCCTTAACCTATCTCAGAGAAGGCGGAATTTCCGCGCTAGGGTTTAACCAGCACGCCGATTGGCAGAAATTCCCGCTGGAATGGTGGACCGCCAAGCCGGCTCAGGTTGGCATGGAATTTAGAAACGATGACGATCCCGCACGGGTTTATGCGGAAATCAACACCGACGGCTCGGAATGGAATTTTTTCCGGCTGCTGCAACAAGGCCAAGTCGCCGGCTCTCAACTGTACCGCTGGCAACTGATCCACCCGGCTTTTCCGCAACAGCCACTCAGCCTTGAGTATTCTTTTCAAACCAACCCCTTGGCGTTGTTTGCCAATCTGGCCGGGAGTTAACATGCCAACATTCCGGAAAATCGTAAGATTAGCGCTGTTAAGCTTATTTTTAGCGGCTTGCTCCAGCGAAATGACTGCGCCGCCCGCTTTGGTTTTCGACGTAACCGCCAATGCCCAAACCAATAACGGCGGTTTGTTTTACTTTATAGTGCGCAGCTCCAACGACAAACAATTCGTGCTGGAAAGCTACCAGGACGTTGCCGGCAAAGCCTTTTCCGACCCGCCGGACACGAACCAAATCGGCATTTTTTCTATCGTGCCCGGCACCAAACAGGAATGCACGGTAAGCCCGCCCGCCCAAGGCACAATCGCGCTATACTTTCTTTATACCCAGCCCGGCTCGCAATGGAAAAAACTGCTCTCCACCCCGCTGGCGAATAAATACAATATTAATTTAACGGCAACCAGCCAAGTTGAAATCCGCGAACCTAAGCCCTGGTATTTATCTTGGTTTTAAGGATTCGGCCTTTTTATGAATAAACCGTTCGCGCTGGGAGTGTCTATGCATCTTGCATAGCTTGCCCAAAGGCAAACGATTGATAAGTTATAACCTTTTCCACCGGAACAACAGGTACAAAATGAGTTCGGCGCAAAAAGATTTCTACACCATATTGGGCCTACACGAAAACGCGGAAACCGCCGTTATCAAAGCCGCCTACAAAGCCTTGATCATGATCTACCACCCCGACCGCTACGCCGGCGACAAAGCCAAAGCAGTCAAACTGGCCAAAGACATCAACGAAGCCTACTCGGTTCTCATTGATCCTGAAAAACGCAAACACTACGACGCCGCCCGATTAAGCAAATCCCTGCAAACATCCCCTAAAACAGGCACATCGGTTGTTGTTATCAATGAGTTGAAAAGAACGCTGAAAGAATCCGAGGCGATTTTGGATATTTTAAATAGTGAGGATGATTGAAGGGAGAGGCATTAGCTTCACGATATATGGACTATTGCTAACCAAAATTGGGAATGACAGGTGATATTTTTTGGTTAAGCTAATCTTTATTAACAACTGACTTCCGCAACACGCTCTCCCTAATCGCCGCTACGGGCTAACATACCGGCAGTCCGGTTATCCGCGGAGGGTACCAGCTTACACAGACACTTGGATTCGTTGCTTGATATATTTGAGGTTGGCAACGATAGTGAAGGTCATGATAATGAGCAGCGACCATGAGCTCCATTTTCCTACATGGACTGCGGACCAGGCACCAAGTTGATTTGGATATTTCCAAATGCCAAAGAAAGTGCTGATGTTTTCGGCAAGCCAGATGAAAAACCCGATCAGCAAAAACGAAACTAGAAGTGGCATTTTTCTATAGCGGTCTAATGGGCGAAAGATCACAGTAGTCCGGGCGTACAAGCCCAGAACGCAGGCAGCGATATACCATCGATAGTCGCCGATATAGTGATGGGTGAAGAAGTTGGCATAAATTAGCAACGCAATTACACCGGCCATCCAGTAGGGAGGGTGATGAACGACGCGAAGATCAAGAAACCGCCATGCTTGAATAATGTAGCTGCCGATAGCTGCATACATGAAACCCGAAAAGAGAGGAACACCAAAGAGCTTGGTATAGGCGAAGTCAGGATAAGCCCAAGAATTAATGCTGCTTGAGGTCTTGAACACTTCAAGCGCGAAACCAATGATGTGAAAAAGCGTAATCGACTTGACTTCATCAAGGGTCTCGAGTTTTGCCCATAACATCCAAGTTTGAATACCCAAGGCGGCGGCAAGCAGAACATCGTAGCGGGGTAAGCTTAATATCCCATCCCGAGGTATGGAAAAAACCACTGCGAAGAACAAGCAGGCAAAAAGACACGCTCGAGCTTCCTTGATTCCGAAATACAAGAATTCAACAAAAAAGCGTGATAATCCAACTAAGTGTGGTTTTTCAATATGGCTGAGCAAATGATCATCGAGCTTACTCAAGCGCAACAATGAGATTCGGGCAAAAATCCGGGTAGTCATATTGTGAAAAGCTGAAAGAATACGAATCTGGGGCCGACGCCAACGAACGAAGGGAGCGAATCTGAATACCGGAGGTATTACCAGTCCAAATTTACACAACGACAGATACATACCGACGTCCCTTTATCAACAGGTTTACCGCACTTATGGCAACAGCCAATTGATCGTGTGACATGAACAGTCAGAGCCTTGGCCTCTCTGGGGCCAAGGCCAAAATTTAGCTCAGCATAGCGCTCACCTTCCACACTATTATTGCGAACAATACCTGCAAATTTCTCTGCCTCTTGAGCAGAAAGATTGAAAGGCAAAACCACATCGGTGCGGCATTTTTCACAAAGGACGAAAAGGCGACCCGCTGGCTCAATTAGTTTAGTTTTGATAGGAACCCTTCCTTGAAATGAGTGAGAACAAGTGGTTTGATTGAAATGTCAAAACTCATCACCTCCCATAAAGAATCGGCTTTCATGTTACCGGCTAAAGCAAAAATCATCAAATACACAGTATAGAAATTCAGGCATAACCATACCCGGTACACCTGGTTTCTCTCTAACTTGCGGCCATTATTACGGGTTTTCATAAACTCCCCCACTCCAAACCAAACTTAGCCAAATATTTCCGTAACCGGTCGGAATCGTTGGTGCTGCCCCGCTGACTTCGAGACACCGCGAACAATTGCCGGCCGGCTTCCGACAGGCTTTTACATTCTCTACAAACTTTAACAACGGCCTCAAGCTGCATGCGGTCGAACAAATCCAGCGCTGCTAATTGCTCCGCACTCAGTAAATTGTTGAGCTGGATATCTGAATTGTCGGCTTGGTTAGCCCACAGCTTGACTAAACGCATGATTTCCTGCTCTACCAACCTATCGGTAATACGCCCGCCGTCGGCCAAGGTCGATAAACGCAGGATGGATGCGCTTAAATCGCGGAAATTGCCAAGCCATTTGGCGGCCGGAGAGGTTGCAAATTGTAGGTATTTTTGCCGGGCTTCTTTGTTGAAACTGACCTTACGGCTTAATTCGGTGGATTGCTGCGCAAGAAAGTAATCGATATTTGGTGCTATATCTTCCGGGCGATGCGCGAGCGGCGGCAGTTCGTAACTCCATAAATTGATACGGGCATACAAATCCTCGCGGAAGCGGCCTTCAAGAACCTCTTGGCCTAAATCCCGGTTAGTACCGGCAATCAATTGAAAATCACTGACCGCCAATTTATCGCTGCCAACGGGATAAAAGTTCTTTTCCTCTATAGCTTTAAGCAACATGGCTTGTTCATCTTCACCCAGTTCGCCGATCTCGTCCAAAAACAGCAAGCCTTTATCGGCGCTACGCAGCAACCCGCCGCGGTCTTGCTGGGCGCCGGTAAACGCGCCTTTAACATGGCCGAACAGCGCCGATGCCGCACCATCGCCACGCAGAGTTGCACAATTGACGTCGACAAAATTGCCACTGATTTGATGACGAGCTTTTTTGAGCTGATAAACCCGCCTAGCCAGAAAAGACTTGCCGGCCCCGGTTTGTCCCATTAGCAAAATCGGCGCTTTGGAACGCACGGCCACCTGTTCGATTTCGTCGATCATTCGGTTGAATGCAGGATTGCGGGTTTCGATACCGGACTTTAACAACATGATGGCATCGGCTTCCGCCTTGGCATAACGTTGGGCAATGGCGTCGTATCGGCCAAGATCCAAATCGATCAGGGTATAACTACCTAAAAAACCGTTTCTTTGTTTTCGTGGTGGCGAAGTTTGCAGCAGCACACCGGGAAAATAACGGGCTTCGACCATTAAAAACAGGCAAATCTGAGCGACATGCGTGCCGGTGGTGATATGAATCCAATACTCTTCCTGTTCGGCATCGAACGGGTATTGTCCGGCAAAATCGTACAACGCGGCATAAACCTGGCCGAAATCCCAGGGATCGGCAATATTCATTGCCACGGGCACCACTTCGGTTTCGGGTGACACGGCGGCGATATCAGACTTGAGCAGACCGACTAATACCTGATGCTTTTGGTCATGTAACAACACCATGCGGTGAATAATCAGGCTTTCATGCTGGGTAAGCGAAACCGTCGGCCTCCAACGCTCCCAGCGCGAACTGTTAGTGCCCGAATCCAACTGCGTACCGACAAAACCAATAACTACCGTTTTTTTCATGATAAATATTTATCAAAGACTATTTTTTTATATCGTATTTAATTATAGCTTTAATGCCAAGATTTTCGTCCGCGCTCAGAAAATAAAATATAATTACTATAATATCAATAAGATAAAAAAAATCGCCATCGGCTTTTTTGATTTTGGTATGCCTTTCGCTGTAGCTAAAATGATTTAAAAAAGAACGATAGGAAAACAATCATGGCAAACCTACTATTATTTAAAAGTTACCCCGGTAAGCAGTTACCACCGGCCAATGCCTGCAACGAGCCCGGCGCGGCGGCCTACAGCTTTAGTGCCAAACACCGTTTGGCGCAATATGCAGCTACCGGTTGCTTGAATACCACGTTTTATGCTAATGCTGAAGTTCAGTTGCAAACACTGTTGGAAGCTTGCCAAGCCCTGGAACCGCGCTTTATTGCGAAAACCGCAATTTATTGCCGCGAGCACGGGTATATGAAAGATACCCCGGCTTTATTAACGGCAGTATTGACGATGTCCGGCCAAGAGTATGTACCGCAAGTGTTCAAGCGCGTTATCGGTAACGGCAAAATGTTACGTAATTTTGTGCAAATAATGCGTAGCGGCGTGGTTGGGCGTAAATCCTTGGGTACAAAGCCCAAAAAGTTGATCCAAAACTGGTTGAATACGGCGTCCGAAACTGAATTGTTGAATGCCTATATCGGCACACAGCCATCATTGGCCGATGTGATCAAAATGGTTCACCCAAAACCCCTGGAAACCTGGCGGGAAGCGTTTTTTGCCTGGGTGATCGGTAAGCCTTATACCTTTGCCGATTTACCACCGATTACGCAAGCTTATTTGCAATATCGTTTTGCCCACACGCTTCCGGTGCCGGCTGTGCCGTTTCAGATGTTGACCATGTTGCCACTTACCCGTGAACAATGGACAGCAATTGCATTGAATGCTAGCTGGCAGATGTTGCGCATGAACTTGAACACGTTTGCGCGCCACGGCGTGTTTACCGATAGCCAGGTGGTAAACATATTGGCGGATAAACTACGCGACAAATCAGCCATTGCCAACGCCAGAGTATTTCCCTACCAATTACTGGCTGCGTATAAGGCATCGGCAGGTAACTTGCCTGGAAAACTTAGCGATGCACTGCAGGATGCTTTGGAAATAGCCCTATCGAACGTACCTGAAATTACCGGTTGCGTCGTGGTATGCCCGGACGTGTCGGGTTCCATGGCTTCGCCGGTCACTGGAGGCCGGAAATCGGCTACTACTGCTGTGCGCTGTATTGATGTGGCCGCCTTAGTGGCGGCGGCTTTGCTGCGGAAAAATCCTGATTCGGTGGTGCTGCCTTTTGAAAGCGATGTGGTCAATGTTAACTTAAACACAAGGGATACGGTAATGACCAATGCGCAAAAACTAGCTGCCATCGGAGGTGGCGGAACCAACTGCAGCGCCCCGCAAAACTGGTTGAACCGGCATCAAACAGCCGCCGATTTGGTGGTATTTATTTCCGACAACCAGTCCTGGCAGGATGCAAAACGCAATGGGGCAACCGAAATGATGCAGGCTTGGGCCACATTTAAACAACGGAACCCCAAGGCAAAACTGGTTTGCGTGGATATCCAGCCTTACGTCACCACACAGGCTGCAGAACAGGCGGATATATTGAATGTCGGCGGATTTTCCGACACCGTCTTCAAAATCATCGCCGCTTTCGCTGTCGGCCAATTGCAACCTGAACACTGGGTTGGGATTATTGAAGAAACGGTTTTATCTGGGAATTAGGCCTTTTAGACATAATCAATAATATAGTTTTGGCGAATGCCGGTGTAATTACATAGAACTCAATGGTCGCAGGTTCGAGCCCTGCCGGTTTTAAGCAATTGATACCGTAGCTCAGTTGGTAGAGCACTGATGCATTACACTCAACCTTGTCGCCACTTTTTTTACGCCGGATGCCTGTGTGATTACAAGGTAGAAGCCGCGGGCCAGTCTCGCAGGTTCCAGGTTCAAATCCTGACCGGTAGCAATACCGAAGGCAAAAAACAATCACACAACTATTTGTCGGCGGTTTTTGGGAAAGCGCGAATGCCGTCAGGAATACATCCTGTCGCCGGTTCGAATCCGGCCTTGCTACGGCATGTAGCTCAGCGGATAGAGCCGATGTCCTGGCATCATTTGTCGCGCTTTTTTTCAAGTTTTAAACGGAAGCCATACGGCTACTGAAATGGTTTTGGCGAATGCGGATATAACTACATCGCTTGTCACGCGGGAGGCCCGGGCTCGAATCCCGTCGGTTCCGTCAACCATGGAACCGTAGTTTAATGGCAGAACACCTTAAGTTACATCGATACTTGTCGCCATCTTTTTACCGTCTGGGCAAAATGCCCAGGCTTTGATGCTAAGAAAGGAGAAAACTATGCAACCGGTACATTACCACGTTATGCAAAGCGGTTACGGTAAGCCGATCAAGATGTGGACACATGGCGTGCCTATCGAAGACGAAGCCAAAACGCAATTGACCAACATCGCCCAGTTACCGTTTATTTTCAAACATATCGCCGTGATGCCGGATGTGCATTTGGGAAAAGGTTCGACCATCGGCAGCGTGATTCCGACCTTGGGCGCCATCATTCCGGCCGCCGTCGGCGTGGATATCGGCTGCGGCATGATGGCCGCGCGCACCAGCTTGATCGCGGATGATTTACCCGACAACCTGCACGGCTGGCGCTCGGCAATTGAAAAAGCAGTGCCGCATGGTTTGAATTTCAAAGGCCGCGACCACGGCTCGTGGTCTAACCCGCCTGACGTCGTGGATAAAGCCTGGCTGGCGTTAAAGCCGGAGTTCGATGCTATTTGCGAAAAACACCCGTGCTTGAAAAACACCAACAATCATAAACACTTGGCTACGCTAGGCACAGGCAACCACTTCATCGAAGTGTGCCTGGATGAAAGCAACCGCGTCTGGTTTATGCTGCATTCCGGTTCGCGGGGTGTCGGTAACCGGATCGGAACGCATTTTATCGAGCTGGCCAAAAAAGATATGGAGCGGTTTTTTATTCAGTTACCCGATAAAGATTTGGCGTATTTTCCCGAGGGCACCGAGCATTTTAACGACTATGTACAGGCGGTTGGCTGGGCTCAGCAATACGCCCGGCAAAACCGTGCCTTGATGATGGCCAATGTGTCCACCGCCATCCAAGCCATTGTGCCCAAACCTTTCACAGTGGATGTGGAAGCTGTCAATTGCCACCACAACTATGTGCAACGCGAACACCACTTTGGCCAAAACATTCTGGTGACGCGCAAAGGCGCGGTGTCGGCCTGGCCGGGCCAGTTGGGGATTATTCCAGGCTCAATGGGTGCTAAATCGTTTATCGTACGCGGCAAAGGCCAACTCGAAGCATTCTGCTCCTGCAGCCACGGCGCCGGCCGAAGCATGTCGCGTACCGCTGCCAAAAAACGCTTCAGCATCGCCGACCAAATTGCTGCGACGGAAGGCGTGGAATGCCGTAAAGATGCCGAGGTAATCGACGAAATCCCGATGGCTTATAAAGACATTGATGCTGTTATGCAAGCGCAAACGGATTTAGTGGACATTGTGCATACATTGAAGCAGGTGGTTTGTGTGAAGGGCTAACCGGATAAATTGAATATCGTTGCATATTCTTCATCTGCATGGCAAAAAGAGCAAAATGCTATTCTCTCATTATGCCTAGCACTAGTGGTTTTATCGGGAATAGCCCGAAGAGGTAAAGCCGGAGATAAATTTCGTAGTGGAAGTAACTCGCCATCGGATGCGAGAACCCGAACAAATAAACTCGTCGCATCAGCGACACATCTTCTGAAAAGAAGATGAATTAATAACCAAGTAATTTTAATCAAACAACAAATTAACCATGACTCTCCTAATCGACGGCGCCTTCGGCGAAGGCGGTGGACAAATTCTGCGTAGCGCGCTTACGCTGGCCATGTGCACGGGGACGCCAATCCGGATCGCCAATATTCGCGCTAACCGGAAAAAATCCGGCTTACTGCGCCAGCACTTAACAGCGGTGGAAGCAGCGGCGGCCATTTGCGGTGCTGAAACCGAAGGCGCCAACCTTAATTCGACCGAACTCAGTTTCATACCGGGTTCAATCAAAAGCGGCGATTACCGCTTTAGTATCGGAACCGCCGGTAGCTGCACGCTGGTCTTGCAGACGGTATTGCCCGCTTTGCTGAAGGCAAACCAAGACAGCAACATCATGGTTTCCGGTGGCACGCATAACTCCATGAGCCCGCCGTTTCATTTTTTGCAACGCGCGTTTGTTCCGCTATTACAAAAAATGGGTGCTAAAGTGGAATTGGAATTAAACCGCTTCGGTTTTTACCCGGCAGGCGGCGGCCAAATCACGGCTAAAATATCCGCAGGCAGTCAACTCAGGCCGCTACACCTCGTAAACCGAGGCGCACGACTTAAAGCCTATGCGGAAAGCTTTTCTGCGGGATTACCAAGCCATATTGCCGAACGGGAGTTAGCCGAAGTTAAAATGCGCATGTCTTGGAGCGAAGACCAATTATTACTGCGTGCAATCAATCCTAAACAAGGCCCCGGTAATGTGTTATTAATCACTTTGGAACATGAAACAGTAACCGAAGTTTTTACCGGTTTTGCTGAACTGGGCGTGGCTGCGGAAAGCGTTGCCAAAGGCGCTGTGCTGGCGGCGCAAAAGTATATCACCGGCAATGCTGCCGTAGGCACTTTTTTGACCGATCAATTCCTGCTGCCCATGGCGCTGGCCGGTGGCGGCTCGTTTACCGCAACCGACTGGAGCCAACATGCGTCAACCAACGCCCATGTCATCGAGCAATTTTTACCGGTTAAAATTTCGGCACAAAAAATCGGGAAAGGTATGGTAACGGTTAAAGTACTTTCGAATACTTAATTTAGATTAAAAGTATCCGGAATAAAAATCTGTCCGTTGAAAATAATATTTAAACACAAGATATGCTAAATGGCTCACAGCACTTACTTATCCATGCAGCTAGACTTTTATCGTTAGAGTTTTTTGTTGCATTTAAAATTTTTCATTTCGTTACCAATAATCTGATTTCTTGATCCTGCCTTTCAATGTTTAGCCGTACGGCCATAGTAAAGGGTAACTGTGCTCAGAAAACCTCATCACGAGCGATGCTATTTTTAAAGGTCTGAATCTATAGAGTAGATCATGGGTAATCATTCATTTCATATCTAGACTGACAAAGGAAGGCTATGTTAAGCAAACTATCGTTAATTGTAATATCAATTATTTTTTCTTCATCTGTATCCGCTGACAAAATTACCCAATTAAATCCTTCATTTAAAATCGCACGTAGTTATTTTACCTATACCGTAAATCCAGACGGCACAATGACCAGTGACATAAATTATGCTCTTACCCTGTTAAAAGAGGATGGGCTGGAAGATACCAAACAGCAAACTATTTCTTTCAGCACAAGCGTTGAAAAAATTGATGTGTTAGAAGCGTATACTGAAAAAACCAATGGCAAACGTATTAATGTACCCAAAACGAATTTCCAGCAACAGGTTAACAGTGGGAAAGACAGCGCTTCACCTGCATTTTCCGACAGAACAACTTTGACGATTATTTTTCCTGATCTTGAAGTCGGCGACACTGTAGTCTGGCATTACCAAATGGCCCAAACCGAACCCTTGTTTCCAAATCATTTTTCTAAAATGCAGACATTCGATAAATCCGATATTTATGACGATGTCCGCATCAAAATAGATATGCCGGAATCGATGCCGGTGAGCTATGAAATTGCAGGTATGGAAGAAAAAAAACCTGTCCAAATAAATGGTCGGAAAATTTATCAATGGAGTTTCAGCAATACCGCCGCTGTTGAAAATAAAGAAGACTGGGGGGATGTCTACCAATTCGGTAAAAAACCGGGCTATATGATTTCCACTTTTCCTTCTTATGCCGCCATTTCCGAAGCTTATGGAAAACGGGCCAGACAACAAGCGGCCGTTTCCACCCGTATCCAAAAACTGGCCGATGAGATCACATTAAACAAAACAACATCTTATGCCCAAGCAAAAGCGCTTTATGAATGGGTGGCGGAAAATATCAGCTATGCCGGGAACTGTATCGGTGTAGGCGCGGTTGTACCGCGTAATACCGATTTTGTCCTTGATAACCATATGGGCGACTGTAAAGATCACGCCACATTATTGGAAGCTTTACTCAGTGCAAAACAAATTACCAGTACACAAGCACTGATTAATTCAGGTTCCTTGTACGACCTACCGAAAATCCCGGTTGTAGCCATGGTCAATCACGTTATGAATTATATTCCGGAATTGGAAATCTATGCCGATTCGACATCTCAAAATACCCCTTTCGGACTACTACCGGATAGTGAAGCAGGCAAGCCGGTTTTATTGGTGGACAACTATCAAGAAGGCTTAAAAACGCCAGCAATCCCACATGACAACAACAAAACCAGTATTAATACCAAAATAAGTATTGGTGAAGACGGCTCGGCTAAAGGCCAAATCCAGTGGGTACTTAGGGGAAGGTCGGCACTTTTCGCCAATACCGACAAACGCGTCAAACAATACCATGAATACAAAAACGACCAAGATAGAATCGAAGAATTCTCAAAATCCATGGTAAAAAAACTGGGCATTGAGGATGGAAAAGTCATTTACAGCATCGACGAACACCCTAAATCACCCGACATATCAACTACAGAAATTGCTTTTGAAGTGGAGGAGTTTGTCAATCCGGGTAGTCTCGGCGCATTTAGCATCAACCCTGTTTTTTCAACCAGCAATATTTACAGTGAGGTCAAAACCAGCAAGGTAACAGATAAACCAAGCTCTGACTTTAGCTGCGCTGGCGTTCACTACGAGGAAAACTATACCTACCAGTTTCCTAAAAATATCAAAATATTAGCCCTCCCTGATGATATTTCGTACAGCAATGACTTGGTCGCCTATCAAGCAAACTTTGAGCTAAAAGAAAATACGCTGACTGTCGTACGCAAATATGACGACCTCACTACTGGCCCCGTATGCAAACCCGACATCTACAATAATTATAAAGAATTGGCGGATAAGGTCATGCCGAATCTTAAATCCCAAATCGTTTATAAATACATTTAAACATTATTTACACCTTATCTGATGATGCCGTACTGAAGCTGAAATCACGGCATCATCTTTATCATCATTGTGACAGCAAATTGATCTTTAAACGCATTCCAACCCGCCGGATTTAAAACATGTTAAACGCAGACGATAACGCCCAACATTTTGAAGTCATCATTTACAACGATAAAACGACTCCGTTTGAATTCGTTGCCGGGTTAATTAGTCACCTCACCGGACTTCCCTTGTATTACTCTGAAGAAGCAGCGCGCCGAATCAGCCACACCGGCAAACATGCCTTAGGCCCCTATCCGGAATCAATTGCACAGGTTATTTACCAGGAAGCCAAGCAAGCAATCGAGTCAGCCGGACACCCCTTGTTCATTGAAACAATGAATATTGCCCATTCGGAACAATCGGCCGTCGTTTCCTGCTCATTCTGCGGCAAACCCAGCACTGCCGTAGACCGATTGCTTGCCGGTCAGAATGGCTCAATTTGCGATGAATGCATAACTTCAAGCGCCGCAGTACTGCAAAATCTTTTATCGACTGCCAGGGTAAGTTATACCTACCAATTATTGGACTGGCATTTCGGCAAAGTTTCACCGGAAACATTCGTAAAAACCAATCATGTTTATCCGGGCCGGGTTCGCGCCGACTTGCAAATCGCTATTAATGAAATCTTTAACGCCAATGCGATTCGTATTGTTGGCATTAAACAGCAATACGGTTACGAAAAAATCGATTTGACCGACTTGTGGACAAGCGTTCGTAATGCCCATGGCTTAGCGCCGATTTCGTTTGAAGAATTGGATATCGGCGAGCCGGAACCCATTAAATGCCAATTGAACGGATTATGGCTGTTACAGGATAACGGAGACCGCTACGCGGCTGTTCTCTCGCGGGAGAAAGATTATGGCGGCAATTTTACAATTTATTTGGAAATTAGCGGCCCGCAAGGGGAAAGAACAGCCGAGATCACCCGGAATATCTTTTCTAAAATCGAAGAACAAATTAAGGCCGCACAATCTTACCGGGGCAAAGTTCTCTCACTGGAACAAGCTCCGCATTACGGCGGCAGTTCAACCGGAATCACTGTGCATAAGATGCAAACGGTAAACCGGCGTGAAATAATACTTCCCGAGCAAATTATCGAAAAACTAGACAGAACCATCGTGCGTTTTTGCGCTAACCGGGAGCGTTTACGGGCTTTAGGTTTGCAAACCAAGCGCGGCGTGTTGTTCTACGGACCGCCGGGAACGGGCAAAACCCACACCATTCGGTATCTTGCATCCATGCTCAAAGACCACACGACTTTTTTGGTAACTGCAGAACAAATCGGTTTATTACCCGAGTACTTTGCCTTAGCCCGATTAATGCAACCGGTGATTTTTGTGATAGAAGATGCCGACTTGCTAGCCAAAGCCAGATCTTCCATGCATAGCCCCGGAGAAGAGGTTTTGCTTAACCATATGCTTAATGAGATGGACGGCTTGAAAGAGGATGCCGATATCCTTTTCGTCTTGTCAACCAATAAGCCGGAAGCACTGGAAGAAGCGCTTGTCGCAAGGCCTGGGCGCATCGACCAACTCATAGAATTTCCAAGGCCTGATGAGGATTGTCGAATCCGCTTAATGAAGTTGTACGGTAATGCACTGACAATTAACCCCGAGTTGGAGAAAAATATTGCCAAGCGCACGGAAGGCGTCAGCGCCTCGTTCCTAAAAGAGCTTATGCGGCGACTCGCGCAGTATTCCATTGATCGCGGTGAAGACGGAATAATTGCTAAAACCGATGTTGACCAAGCATTGGAAGAAATGCTGTTTGCCAATAACTTGTTAAACAGGGCAATTTTAGGTGGTGCGAACGTGTCGGATATCGAGCAATTCTGAATTCATTCATGACCTGATCGGGTTTGCAGCGTAGTTAGAATCGTGATGCGGAAGCCTAAGGACGCAATGAAAATGCTCTGGCATTATCTACCCAAGCATACATTTCAAAAAGATGATGTGTTTTGACTACCTTGACAGCTTCGTCACACCAACAAGTCGTTGTTTTTCCTTTACAGAAGATTAACGGTAAAAAATAAGCTCACCTTGACCAAACACGTTGGTAATTGATTTTGCTATCGCAACTCTCTGCGTGCTTAAATACGGCCCCA
>PERF01000064.1 GCA_002928495.1 Methylobacter sp.
TTGTTTACACCTATCTAATTCTAATTAAGAAGTCTTTTTTACAATTGCCTCAGCAATATTTGCCGGGGCCTCATTATATTTTTCAAAATGCATGCTATAGGATGCACGCCCTTGTGTTGCGGAACGCAAATCTGTTGCATAACCGAACATTTCCGCCAAAGGCACTTCACAATGGATCAACTTGCCTGAAACAGTATCTTCCATATCCTGAATCACCCCACGGCGACGGTTTATATCACCAATTACATCTCCCATGTAATCTTCCGGCGTTACAATCTCAACTCGCATAACTGGCTCCAACAATGCCGGGCTTGCTTTTTCACACGCCTGCCTGAAGCATATTGAACCAGCTATTCTAAAAGCCATTTCATTCGAGTCAACATCGTGGTATGAACCATCAAACAAGGTCACCTTAACATCTATGACCGGAAAACCCGCCAACACACCACTTTTTAACTGTTCTTGCACACCTTTATCTATCGCTGGGATATATTCTTTCGGAACCACCCCACCAACAACTTCATTAACGAATTCGTAACCTTCACCTAGAGGCTTTGGCTCAACCTTCAACCACACGTGGCCGTATTGCCCTCTCCCTCCGGACTGCCTAATAAATTTGGCTTCCTGTTCAACCGGTCGTTTTATAGTCTCACGATAAGCAACTTGAGGCGCACCGACATTTGCATCCACCCCAAACTCTCTTTTTAACCTGTCAACTATAATTTCAAGGTGTAACTCACCCATTCCAGCTATGATTGTCTGCCCTGACTCTTCATTAATGGATACTTTAAACGACGGGTCTTCTTGAGCCAGTTTGCCTAAGGCTAAAATCATCTTTTCTTGATCGGCCTTTGTTTTTGCCTCAACCGCGATAGAAATAACAGGCTCGGGAAAATCCATTTTTTCCAGGGCTATCGGCTCATTGACATTACAAAGCGTATCACCTGTTGTTACATCTTTTAGCCCGATCGCGGCAGCAATATCGCCTGCACGAACTTCTTTTACTTCTTCTCTGCTATTTGCATGCATTTGGACAATACGACCAACACGCTCTTTTTTTGTCTTCACCGGGTTTAATACGGTGTCACCCGAGTTTAGTACACCGGAATAAACCCTAAAAAACGTCAACGTCCCGACAAATGAGTCAGTGGCAATTTTAAATGCCAATGCGGAGAAAGGCTCCGCATCATCAGCATGCCTGACAACCTCAATATCTTCTCCAGACACTCCCTTGACCGGCGGTATATCAATGGGTGATGGCAAATACTCGATAACACCATCTAAGAGCGCCTGTACACCCTTGTTTTTAAACGCTGAACCACAAAAAACCGGGACTATTTTATTTTCTAATGTGAGCGCCCGTATACCTTGCTTAATTTCCTCTATGGTTAAAGCTTCATTATTAAGAAACTTTTCCATTAATACTTCGGAAGATTCGGCTGCAGCTTCAATTATTTGTTCTTGCCACTCATGGCACTGATCAAGCATTTGCCCTGGGATGTCTTGTTCATTGAACCTCACCCCCATGTTGGCATCCTCCCAGTAAATCGCCTTCATTTTAATGAGATCAACCACACCTTCAAAATCTTCTTCCGCACCAATAGGCAACTGCACTGGTATCGGCTTTGCAGAAAGCTTATTTTGAATCTGTGACACAACCCTCAAAAAATCAGCGCCTGATCGGTCCATTTTATTGACAAATGCGATCCTCGGTACTCTGTATTTATCTGCCTGCCGCCACACCGTCTCCGATTGCGGCTCTACACCACCAACCGCGCAAAAAACCGCGCAAGCTCCATCGAGGACCCGCAAAGAGCGCTCGACCTCTATGGTAAAATCAACATGCCCCGGCGTGTCTATAATGTTTATCCGGTGCTGGGGGAATTGTTTACTCATCCCCTCCCAAAAACATGTAGTCGCAGCCGAAGTTATGGTAATACCACGCTCCTGCTCTTGCTCCATCCAGTCCATTGTGGCTGCGCCATCATGAACCTCACCGATTTTGTGCGACACCCCGGTGTAATAAAGAATTCTTTCAGTAGTTGTTGTTTTGCCCGCGTCGATGTGAGCCATAATTCCAATATTCCGGTAACGCTCAATCGGCGTTTTACGCGACACGAACAACCCCCAACACAAATTTACCAGCGGTAATGTGAAAACGCCTTGTTAGCCTCAGCCATTCTATGGGTATCTTCACGTTTTTTTGCCGCTGAACCTTTGCTCTCAAAGGCATCAAGCAACTCACCGGCCAACTTTGCCGACATACCTTTTTCGCTACGTTTGCGCGAAGCGTCAATCAACCAACGCATAGCAAGCGCCATACGCCTGGCCGGCCTTACTTCAACCGGCACTTGATAAGTAGCACCGCCAACCCGCCTAGATTTAACCTCAACTCGCGGCTGTACATTTTCCAGCGCTTTCGAGAGTACATCCAAAGGCTCGGAGTGCCCACGCCCTTCTATCACACCCAAAGCCCCGTACACTATACCTTCAGCAATAGATTTTTTTCCGCTCTCCATGATCATATTCATGAATTTACTGAGCATCACGCTTCCATATCTAGGATCAGGTAATATTTCTCTTTTTGCCGCTACTCTTCTTCTTGACATCTTTCACCAGCCGGTTATTTTTTTGGACGCTTTGTGCCGTATTTTGACCGGCCGCACTTTCTGTTCGTTACCCCGGAGGTATCCAAGCTACCCCGCACAATGTGATAACGAACACCTGGTAAATCTTTCACACGACCACCACGAATCAAAACAACAGAGTGCTCCTGCAAGTTATGACCCTCACCACCGATGTAACTGCTAACTTCAGATCCGTTTGTCAACCTCACCCTTGCAACTTTCCTCAAGGCCGAATTCGGCTTTTTAGGCGTTGTCGTATACACACGAGTACAAACTCCTCGGCGCTGCGGACATGCGTCCAAGGCAGGCACATTACTTTTTTCTACTTTTTTTGCTCGCGGCTTACGAACCAACTGGTTGATCGTGGCCATTTTTTACTCCAAAGCGTTATAAATTTATTGCCCGATAAAAAACAACCGCCGGCGCCGCTAAAAAGCGCCGACGGTTGTTTGCTAATTAAGTCCTACAAGCACGTAGACTTGTGTGAGCAGAATATGATACCTAGTCAACCTTATTTGGTCAATAATTTTTTCTCATTTTCCTAAATTGACTTATGTGTTCAACGCTTGTTTTAGCGCTTCTTCGACATCTTCAGCATCTAATGCGACCGGTGCGGATTCTGCCTGATCCTGTCGACTAGGCTTCATTTTACGGCTTTCATGATAGGCCAATCCGGTGCCCGCAGGTATCAAACGGCCAACAATGACATTTTCTTTTAGCCCGATCAACTCATCACTAAGCCCGCGCACTGCTGCGTCTGTCAAAACTCGGGTAGTTTCCTGGAACGATGCGGCCGAGATAAAAGATTCAGTCGCCAATGACGCCTTGGTAATACCCAGCAGAACCGATTCATAGCTGGCAGGAATTTTACCTTCCAGCTCAGCTTTCTCATTTTCTTCTTTAACTAGTGTGCGCTCTACTTGGTCGCCTTTAAGGAAACCAGTATCTCCAGGCGCTGTAATTTCAACTTTCCTGAGCATTTGCCTGATTATCGCTTCGATATGCTTATCATTGATTTTTACACCTTGAAGGCGATACACATCCTGAATTTCTTTAACAAGATAATTCGCCAACTCCTCCACGCCACGCAAGCGCAGAATATCGTGCGGTGTCAATTCACCTTCGGCAATGGTTTCACCTTTTTCGACATACTCACCCTCAAATACTGTTATGTGGCGCCATTTAGGGATTAAAGTTTCAATTTGCTCGTTATTCGCATCCGTGATAATAACCCGCTGTTTACCTTTTGTTTCCTTGCCGAAAGATATCGTGCCGCTGGTTTCAGCTAAAATTGCCGGATCTTTGGTTTTGCGTGCTTCGAATAGATCGGCAACACGCGGCAAACCGCCGGTAATATCACGGGTTTTACTGGACTCCTGAGGAATTCTCGCTAAAACATCGCCAACTTTAACTTCCCCGCCGTCTTTGATGGCAACAATCGCACCCGCAGGTAAGAAATATTGTGCGGGTATTTCCGTACCCGGTAAATAAATCGGACTACCATCCCTATCGCGCAGCCTTACCATCGGGCGCAATTCTTTACCTGCGCTTCCGCGCTGCTTAGGATCGGTCACTACAAGTGAACTTAAACCAGTGACTTCATCAGATTGTTTTTGTACCGTAACCCCATCAGCAAAATCAATCAATTCGACACTTCCATCCACTTCGGTGATAACCGGATGCGTATGCGGATCCCAAGTCACAATGATGTCGCCTGCGTTGATACGTCCACCTTCTTGTACTGAAAGCACAGCACCATACGGAATCTTATATCTTTCACGCTCGCGACCGTATTCATCAACGACACCTACTTCACCGGATCTTGACACCGCCACCAGATTGCCTTCCCGGTTTACAACGGATTTCAAGTTGTTCAAGCGAACCGCTCCTGCAGATTTCACCTGTACGTTGCTGATAGCTGCCGACCGTGATGCCGCACCACCGATGTGGAATGTTCTCATGGTTAATTGCGTACCCGGCTCGCCAATAGATTGCGCTGCAATCACGCCAACCGCTTCGCCGATATTAACCAAATGCCCGCGGCCTAAATCCCGTCCGTAGCATGCTATACAAACGCCATGCCTGTTGTCACAAGTAATAACCGAGCGGACAAGTACCTGGTCGATACTATTTTCTTCCAGTATGGATACCCAATATTCGCTAAGTAATGTTCCTTTAGGAACGATAATTTTCTCGCCTGTCGGATCCGTAATATCAACCGCCGCTACGCGGCCTAACACACGCTCAGATAAAGGCTCAACTACATCGCCACCTTCGATAATCGGGGTCATGATCAAGCCGTTTGAGGTACCACAATCCTCCGTAGTGACCACAATATCCTGGGCGACATCCACTAGGCGGCGAGTCAAATAACCTGAATTCGCAGTTTTTAATGCCGTGTCGGCCAAACCTTTGCGGGCGCCGTGTGTTGAAATGAAATATTGTAAAACGTCCAAACCTTCGCGGAAATTTGCGGTAATCGGTGTTTCAATAATCGAACCATCCGGTTTCGCCATCAAACCCCGCATTCCCGCCAATTGACGTATTTGCGCCGCCGAACCTCTAGCCCCCGATTCAGCCATCATAAAAATCGAATTGAATGATTTTTGCTTGACACTATTACCTTCAGCATCAACAACCGCTTCCTCTCCCAAGCCCTCCATCATGACTTTGGCTACTTGGTCATTGGCGTGCGACCAAATGTCTACAACTTTGTTATAGCGCTCGCCGTCAGTCACCAAGCCGAAGCATATTGACTTTGAATTTCAGTAACTTCCGCCTCAGCCGCTGTAATGATATCGACCTTTTTGGCAGGAATTGCCATATCTTCAATACCGAATGAAACACCGGAGATAGTGGCATATCTGAATCCCAGATACATCAGTTGATCGGCCAAAACGACCGTATCCTTGTTGCCCAGGTAACGATAGCTATAATTGATGAGTCGGGAGATATTCTTTTTGGTCATATCGCAATTGACCACATCAAAAGGCATACCTTCCGGGACTATTTCCCAGATTAAAACCCGACCTACCGTTGTACTAACACGTCGCGTGCGTTCAACCATATTTCCGGATTCATCTTTTACCTTTTCAGTTAATCGATACAGTATCTTTGCTTGCAATTCTATTGCTTTAACGGCAAGGGCTCGATGGATTTCCCCGAAGCAGCCAAAAATGCTACCGTCACCTCTGGCATTAATTTTTTCACGGCTAATATAATACAAACCCAAGACCACATCTTGAGAAGGGTTTATGACCGGCTCACCGTTTGCCGGCGACAAGATATTATTGGTTGCCATCATTAACGTTCTGGCTTCCAATTGCGCTTCAATTGACAGGGGAATATGAACAGCCATTTGATCGCCGTCAAAATCCGCATTGAACGCACTGCATACTAAAGGATGCAATTGAATTGCCTTGCCTTCAATTAACGTCGGTTCAAACGCTTGGATACCCAAACGGTGTAAAGTGGGTGCGCGATTGAGCAATATCGGGTGCTCCCGGATCACTTCTTCCAAAATATCCCAGACTTCCGCACCTTCTCGCTCGACCATTTTTTTAGCGGCTTTGATAGTTGTCGCAAGACCACGGAATTGCAATTTACTAAAAATAAAAGGCTTAAATAATTCAAGCGCCATTTTTTTAGGTAGCCCACATTGATGCAGCCTTAGTGTCGGCCCTACCACAATCACAGAACGCCCTGAATAATCGACCCGTTTCCCCAGCAGGTTTTGTCTGAACCGGCCTTGTTTGCCTTTAATCATATCGGCCAAAGACTTTAGTGGTCTTCGATTGGTGCCTGTAATAGCGCGGCCTCGGCGCCCGTTATCCAACAAGGCGTCCACTGATTCTTGCAGCATGCGCTTTTCATTGCGCACGATAATATCCGGCGCATTTAAATCCAGTAACCTGTTTAGACGGTTATTGCGATTAATTACACGCCGGTAGAGATCATTTAAGTCAGACGTAGCAAAACGGCCACCATCCAGCGGCACCAGCGGTCGCAGCTCAGGCGGTAAAACCGGCAACACCTTAAGAATCATCCATTCCGGCCGATTTTTGGAAACTATTAAAGCCTCCATCACTTTCAGCCGCTTTGAATATTTTTTTATCTTTGTTTCTGAGTTGGTGCTATTGATTTCTTCTCTTAAGCGATTCACCTCTTCTTTTAGGTTAATCGCTTTCAACAAATCATAAATTGCCTCGGCACCCATCTTGGCGATGAAATCGTCACCGTGCAGCTCAACAGCGTCCAAATATTCGTCGTCAGTTAATAATTGACCTTTATTCAAAGGTGTCATACCCGGATCAAGCACTACGAATGATTCAAAATACAAAACTCGCTCTATCTCTCGTAGCGTCATATCCAATAGCAACGCTATTCGAGACGGCAATGATTTCAAGAACCAAATATGCGCAACCGGGCTGGCAAGGTCGATATGCCCCATGCGTTCGCGGCGAACTTTGGAAAGAGTCACTTCCACGCCGCATTTTTCGCAGATAACACCACGGTGCTTCAAACGCTTATATTTACCGCACAAACATTCGTAATCACTGACCGGACCGAAAATTTTAGCGCAAAATAAACCATCCCGCTCCGGCTTAAAAGTCCGGTAATTTATAGTTTCAGGCTTTTTAACTTCACCGTACGACCATGAACGAATCATATCAGGTGAAGCCAAACCAATACGTATACCGTCAAAATCGTCTGCCCGGCCTTGACGTTTTAAAAAATTCATTAAATCTTTCAAGAGCTTATCCTCTTAAATTTTGTCAATATTAAGCTTGATGCCGTTTACAAATACGAATTATCAATCTCTTTCCAATTCTATATTCACTGCTAACGAGCGGATCTCCTTAATCAAGACATTAAACGATTCAGGCATACCGGCTTCCATTTTGTGGTCACCATCAACGATATTTTTATACATGCGCGTACGCCCAGTGACGTCATCGGATTTCACCGTAAGCATCTCTTGCAACGTATAAGCGGCACCATAGGCCTCAAGTGCCCAGACTTCCATTTCTCCAAAGCGTTGTCCTCCAAACTGTGCCTTGCCTCCCAGCGGTTGCTGAGTAACTAAGCTATAAGGACCTGTCGAACGGGCATGCATCTTGTCATCGACCAAGTGGTTTAACTTCAGCATATACATATAACCCACTGTGACTTCACGCTCAAAAGGTTCTCCGGTGAGGCCGTCATAAAGTACGGTTTGCCCATGTGTTGGTAAATCAGCCAAACTCAGCATAGTGCGGATATCTTCTTCAATAGCGCCATCAAAAACCGGTGTCGCCATAGGCACGCCTTCCACCAAGTTTGCCGCCATCTCCAAAACTTCTTTGTCACTAAATGAATCGAGCTTTTCCTTACGCCCACTGCAATTATAAATTTTTTCTAAAAACCCTCTTATTTCGATAATTTTTGCTTGCGCTTCAAGCATTTTTCCAATTTTGATGCCCAAGCCTTTTGCTGCCCATCCCAAGTGGGTTTCCAAAACCTGGCCTACGTTCATCCGCGAAGGCACACCAAGCGGGTTTAACACAATATCGACCGGATTGCCGTCAGCTGTGTAAGGCATATCTTCAATGGGACGTATCATTGATATCACACCTTTGTTGCCATGACGACCGGCCATCTTGTCACCGGGTTGTATTCTACGTTTGACCGCCAAGTAAACTTTTACCATTTTCAATACACCTGGCGGCAGATCATCACCCATTGTGATTTTTTTACGTTTTATTTCGAATTTCTCATCAAAGGCTTTTCTTTGCTGTTCAATTTGCTCGGCAACAGTTTCCAGCTGAAGATTGATATCTTCATCTTTCATCTTGATTTTTAACCAATCGGAATGCTTAATGCTATTAAGATAAGCTTCCGTAATCTCGCTACCGCTTTTAATTGTCCGGCACCGGATTGCGCTATCTTGCCAACTAATAATTTCAGCACCCGATCAAAAATGTCACCTTCTAGAATTTTAAGCTGATCGTCCAAATCTTTGCGATAGCGTTTGATCTCCGCGTCTTCGATTTCTAAAGCCCGCTTGTCTTTTTTAACTCCGTCACGAGTAAAAACCTGAACATCAATTACTGTACCCTCAATGCTACTGGGAACCCTTAACGAAGTATCTTTGACATCGGCGGCTTTTTCGCCAAAGATAGCGCGCAATAACTTTTCTTCCGGCGTCAATTGCGTCTCACCTTTAGGGGTAACTTTACCGACCAGAATGTCGCCGCCTTTTACTTCAGCACCCACATACACGATGCCCGATTCGTCGAGCTTGGACAAAGCTTCCTCACTAACATTGGGAATATCGGCTGTAATTTCTTCCGGGCTATGTTTAGTGTCACGAGCAACACAGGTTTTTTCTTCGATATGTATGGTGGTAAAGCGGTCTTCTTTCACCACTCGCTCGGATACTAAAATCGAGTCTTCAAAGTTATAGCCATTCCAAGGCATGAACGCGACCAGCATGTTTTGGCCTAATGCCAGCTCGCCCATATCGGTCGAGGGGCCGTCCGCCAAAATATCGCCCGCTTTAACAATATCGCCAGGCTTAACCAAAGGTTTCTGATTGATACAAGTGTTTTGGTTAGAGCGGGTATATTTGGTGAGGTTGTAAATATCAACACCCGGAGTCCCGGTTTCAGTTTCCGCATCATTAACTCTAACAACAATGCGCGCAGCATCCACCGCTTCGATGCTACCGCCTCTGGCCGCAACCACCGTCACACCGGAATCTTTGGCAACAGTTCGCTCCATACCGGTTCCCACCAGCGGCTTCTCGGCCCTGAGGGTCGGCACTGCTTGCCGTTGCATATTTGATCCCATTAATGCCCGGTTAGCGTCATCATGTTCCAGAAATGGGATAAGAGAGGCTGCTACTGATACGATTTGCCGTGAGGACACGTCCATGTATTGAACGGTTTCCGACATTGCTAAGGTAAATTCATCTTTGTACCGACAAGGAACCAAACCATCCACCAACTTTCCGCTTTCGTCAACAGCAACACTGGCTTGGGCAATTACAAACTCACCTTCTTCGATGGCTGATAAAAAATCCACCTGCTCAGTCACTTTTCCGTCAACCACTTTGCGGTAAGGCGTCTCTAAAAAGCCATAATCGTTAGTTCTTGCATAAACCGATAGCGAATTTATCAAACCGATATTGGGTCCTTCAGGCGTTTCGATCGGACATACTCGACCATAGTGCGTAGTATGGACGTCCCGCACCTCAAAACCAGCGCGTTCCCGCGCCAAGCCGCCGGGGCCAAGCGCAGAAACGCGGCGCTTATGCGTAATTTGCGACAATGGATTGGTTTGATCCATAAACTGGGACAATTGACTAGAGCCGAAAAACTCTTTTACCGCTGCCGATACCGGTTTGGCATTAATGATTTCCTGAGGCATCAAGCCTTCAGAATCAGCCAAAGTGAGACGTTCTTTTACCGCTCTCTCAACTCTGACCAAACCGACCCGGAATTGATTTTCAACCATCTCGCCAACGGAACGTACGCGTCTGTTGCCGAGGTGATCAATGTCATCAACATTACCATTACCATTACGAATATTGATCAATTCTTTTAGAACATCGATGATATCGTCTTTGGTCAACGTTCCAGGCCCAGTAGTTTCCTGGCGCCCCAAACGGCGGTTAAATTTCATACGCCCAACCGGAGAAAGATCGTAGCGCTCATCAGTAAAGAATAAATTTTGAAATAAATTTTCCGCCGATTCTTTGGTGGGCGGTTCACCTGGTCGCATCATACGATAAATTTCGACCAAGGCATCCATCTGATTGTTGGTCACATCCAGTCGCATGGCGTTGGATATATATGCCCCCCGATCAAGGTCATTAACAAATAAAGTATTGATTTCTTTTATACCTTTTTCATTAGCCCGCTCTAATAAATCGGCAGTTATCTCATCATTAACACTGGCTACCAATTCTCCGGTGGCAACATCAATCAAGTTATGACCCAAGGTTTTTCCAATCAGGTAATCCCGTGGCACCTCGACTTCGCTGAGCTTGGCTTTATTCATTTCGCGAATATGCTTTGCCGTTATGCGTCTGCCTTCTTCAACCAGGATTTGATCGTTGTTCTTGATATCGAACGCAGCAATTTCACCACGCAAGCGCTCGGGAATAATATGAAATTTACATTTTCCGGATTCGAATACGAATTTGTTGGTTTCATAAAAGATTTTGATCATTTCTTCATTATCAAAACCCAATCCGCGCAACAAAATTGTGGCTGGTATTTTTCGACGGCGGTCGATTCTGACATAAACACAGTCTTTGTGGTCAAACTCAAAATCCAACCATGAACCCCGATAAGGTATTACTCTGGCGTTAAACAAAAGTTTTCCAGAGGAATGGGTTTTGCCTTTGTCATGATCGAAAAAAACACCCGGCGAACGATGCAACTGAGAAACGATGACACGTTCAGTACCATTGATAACGAAGGTACCATTTTCGGTCATAAGCGGAAGTTCACCCATGTAAACTTCTTGTTCTCGGATATCTTTGACTAGTTTGGCATTTGCCGGTGCTTCCCGGTCATAAATGACCAAACGCACTAAAACTCTTAGTGGCGCGGCAAATGTTGCGCCCCGCTGCTGGCATTCTCTGACATCAAAAGTAGGCTCGCCCAGTCGATATTTCACATATTCTAAAACAGCGTAGCCGGAATGACTTTCAATAGGAAAAACACTGGCAAATGCAGCGTGCAACCCTACATCTTTTCGCTTTTGTGGCGAGATGCCGGATTGTAAAAAACTCGCATAAGAATTTATTTGTGTCGCTAGAAGATAAGGAACATCCAATACTTCTGTTCCCTTGCCAAAATTGTTTCGGATACGCTTTTTTTCGGTAAAAGAATAGGACATAACACTTCCATACTTTTCGTCGTGGATGATTTTTCTGTTAGTAAATGACTAACAGAAAAAGGCCGGCGACTTATGCCGCCAGCCACTTTTTTTTAAGGGTTTTAATCTTAAGTTGAATAAAATCAAAATATTATTTGATTTCTACGGTTGCCCCCGCCTCCTCAAGTTGTTTCTTTAAGTCGTCAGCTTCGGCTTTGGATACCGCTTCTTTCAAGGTTGTCGGCACGCCTTCAACTGCATCTTTTGCTTCTTTCAAGCCCAGACCGGTAATACTACGTACAGCCTTAATTACACCAACTTTATTATCGCCGAATCCAGTCAAAATTACATCGAATTCGGTTTGTTCTTCAACTGCAGCTGCGGCAGCAGCAGGGGCAGCAACAGCAATAGCTGCGGCTGAAACGCCAAATTTTTCCTCCATTGCGGAAATCAAATCGACGATTTCCATAACGGTCATATTAGATACTGCTTCCAAGATTTCTTCTTGTGAAATTGCCATTTTTATGTTCCTGTTTCTTTTGGATTTAACTGGTAATAAAGCTTACGCGGCTTCTTTTTGCTCTTTGACTGCTGCCAGCGTGCGGACAAGTTTGCCTACAGGCGCTTTCATAACAGACATCAGCATACCGATACCTTGATCGCGCGTCGGTAAGCTTGCTAAGCGCTTAAGCTCCGAACTATCGTAAGCTAGTCCACCAATCGCAACGACTTTAGCTATTAATTTATCGTGATCTTTAGAAAAATCATTGATCAGTCTTGCAGCTGAACCCGGATCTTCTAATGAAAAAGCAAGAATCAAAGGTCCAACCAATTTTTCCTGCATACATTCAAATTCAGTCCCAGCCACAGCGCGCCTGGCCAAAGTATTTTTCACGACACGTAGATAAACACCTGTTTTTCTTGCCGTTTTACGCAATTCAGTCAATTCGGTGACTGTCAATCCGCGATATTCGGCAGCAACAGCGGAAAAAGCCTTAGCAGCGTATTCAGCGACTTCTTCTACGACAGCTTTTTTGCCATCTAAATTTAGTGCCACAAATACCTCCAACACTGGAAAATCCAGATTATAAATTGCGCCCTTAGACGCCCCTTACGGTCCTTTCCTAAACAGGTCCGGCTACCGTCTGCGCAGGCTAAAGATTAAGTTTTTCAACACCTGCGGTCTTTGACGGTTGCCGTTTTAAGCGGCAACCCAAAGTTCTTTTAGATATTGAGTCCGGTTTGATCCAACCACAAACCAGGCCCCATAGTGGAAGATAAAGTGATTTTCTTTATATAAACCCCTTTTGAAGTGGCGGGTTTTGCTTTCTTCAAATCAGCGAGCAAAGCTTCCAAGTTGCCTTGTATTAACTCCGCATCAAACGAAATCTTACCTAAAGTGCAATGAATAATTCCGGCTTTATCGGTACGGTAACGAACCTGTCCGGATTTAGCATTCTTAACTGCCGTGGCAACATCAGGGGTTACGGTGCCAACTTTCGGATTTGGCATCAAACCTCTTGGACCTAAAATCTGACCCAATTGACCCACTACCCGCATTGCATCGGGCGACGCAATCACGACGTCGAAATCAAATTCACCTTTTTTAACCTTTTCGCCCAAGTCATCCATACCAACAATATCGGCCCCTGCTTCCCGAGCTGCTTCAACATTTGGCCCTTGCGTAAACACAGCGACTTTAACTGTTTTACCGGTACCGTTAGGCAAAACAGTCGCGCCTCGCACGTTTTGGTCTGATTTTCTTGGATCGACACCTAAATTGACGCTAACATCAATCGCTTCATTAAACTTCTGAGTTGTGAACTCTTTTAAGAGGCTTACTGCCTCGACCACTGAGTACTGTTTAGTACGGTCAATTTTTGCTTTAATCTGCGTTGCTTTTTTTGATAACTTAGCCATTACAACCCCTCAACCTCAAGCCCCATGCTTTTAGCACTGCCGGCAATAGTCCTGATCGCCGCTTCCATATCCGCAGCATTCAGATCTTCCATTTTAGTTTTAGCAATCTCTTCTAACTGAGCCTTAGTGACTTTGCCCACTTTTTTCGTGTTTGGATTACTGCTACCGCTTTTCAGCCCGGCTGCTTTTTTCAAAAGAATTGAGGCCGGTGGGGTTTTTGTAATGAATGTAAAACTTTTATCGCTATAGACTGTAATAACTACGGGAAGCGGCAAGCCTTTTTCAACCTCTTGGGTTTTTGCATTAAATGCTTTGCAAAACTCCATGATGTTAACACCGCGTTGACCCAATGCCGGACCAACCGGCGGACTTGGATTTGCTTCACCTGCTTTAACCTGTAGCTTTATATAAGCTGCTATTTTTTTTGCCATTTTTTACTCCAAGGCGGGTTCAAACGCTTTACGGCTCCCCGATATTATTTGCTGTTTATAAAAAACAACCGCACTAAATTAGCTGCTCACAGCTATAAACTAACTTTTTTCCACTTGACCGAAATCAAGCTCTACTGATGTTGACCGCCCAAAAATCAATACGGAAATTTTAAGCTTGCTTTTTTCGTAGCTAACTTCCTCTACGACACCATTAAAGTCTTTGAACGGTCCTTCAATAACCCGAACAACCTCACCCGGCTCAAACAATATTTTTGGACGCGGCTTGTTAACGCCATCTTCAACGCGGTTTAATATTGCCATGGCTTCCTTTTCAGAAATTGGCGCTGGCTTGTCTGAAGTCCCGCCAATAAAGCCCAAAACTTTCGGCACATCTCTTACCATGTGCCAAGTCTCATCAGTCAACTCCATCTGAACCAATACATAGCCGGGAAAAAACTTTCTATCGCTTTTGCGCTGCGCTCCCATACGCATTTCCACCACTTCCTCTGTGGGCACTAATATTTTTCCGAAATATTTCTGCAAGCCGTCTCGCTCAATTCGGTCTTCCAAGGCTTGTTTTACTTTATTCTCGAAATTTGAATAAGCATGAACAACGTACCAACGTAAAGCCATCTGCCTAGCCCTCCTGACCCGTTAAAGTCCTGACTACCCAAAACAACCCCAAATCCAGCAACCAAAGGAAAAAACCTACAATAAAAACCATGCCAAAAACCAGTAGCGTTGTTCGTACTGTTTCGTCACGAGTAGGCCACACCACCTTGGCAACTTCCTGTCTTGAATCCAGCAAAAACACCCAAAAGCCTTTGCCCGCTTCGGTCGTCAACATAATGCCGAAAACTATTGATACCAGCAAAACCAAGCCCAGCACCCGAAACAACAGACTGACTTCCGAGAAAAAATAAAAACCGGCAACTCCAGCTATGAGCAGCAAACCCGATACGACTTGCTTAACAATATCAAAAACCGGTGTGACGGCTGTTTCTGCAGGACTATTCATGAATTTTTTAAGATGAGAATAAAGAAACACCTGAATGGCAGGCCAGGAGGGTCTCGAACCCCCAACCCGCGGTTTTGGAGACCGCTACTCTACCAATTGAGCTACTGACCTTTTTCAGACTTTTAAGTTGATCTAATATTCTATATGAATAAAACCATC
>PERF01000065.1 GCA_002928495.1 Methylobacter sp.
CCGCCCGGGACATATAGCCCGACGCGGTCTAAAGGCGTGACTTTCTGGCCCAGGATGGTGCCGTCGGCCTCCTGGTATTGCCAGGACTGCATTTTTTGTTGTTCAGCGTAGCTGCGGATTCTTTCGGCTGCGGTTTGCAAAGCTTGTGCCTGGTCGGAGGGCAGGTTTCGCCAGGCCGATTCCAAGGCGTGGCGGGGCAGCTCCAGTTGCTCGGGGGCACTGATTGGGCAATGGTCGAAACGCTGGGTATATTCGATGACCGCTTGGTTGCCGCGCCGGCGCACATCGTTAAGGATGGCCAGTACACGTTCATGGATGTCCCGGTCTTGGCTGTCGTCCCAGGCCAATAAATTGTTAAGTTTCCGGCTGAAGTCGGGGGTTGTTGCGTCCAGCCGGGTAATGGATAATTCAGGCGTCATGGTTTTTGGCGGCGAGAGTTTGTTCAAATTGGTTGATAAGTGATTGCACGGCCTGGTGTTTCATTTTCATGGCCGCTTTGTTGACGATTAACCTGGAGCTGATGCGCATAATCAGTTCGCGCGGTTCCAGGCCGTTGGCCCTGAGCGTGTTTCCGGTGTCAACAAGGTCGACAATGCAATCGGCCAGGCCGACCAGTGGGGCTAATTCCATGGAGCCGTAGAGTTTAATGATTTCCGCCTGGATACCCAGGCCGGCAAAATAACGTTGGGCGGTTTTGACGTATTTAGTGGCAACCCGGATACGCCCCGATGGCGCGGGCGCATCTTTGGCCGCCGCCGTCATCAGTTTACAGCGGGCAATGTTCAAGTCCAAGGGTTCGTACAAACAGTCCGCGCCGTGTTCGATCAGCACATCTTTACCGGCAATGCCCAAATCGGCAGCGCCGTACTCGACAAAAGTGGGCACATCGGTGGCCCGGATGATAACCAGTTGAATGTCTGCCCGCGTGGTCTGCAAAATCAGTTTGCGGCAGGTGTTGGGGTCGTCAATCGGCGTGATACCCGCTTCGGCTAGAAATGGTAAGGCTTCGTCGTAGATTCGGCCTTTGGAGACAGCGATGGTTAACATGGCATTTACTTGGGCACCCTGCGGATGACGGCTCCTAATTGCGAAAGTTTTTCTTCGATATGATCATAGCCGCGGTCGATGTGGTAGATGCGGTCAACCAGCGTACTGCCTTCGGCCACTAAAGCGGCAATTACCAGACTGGCCGAAGCCCTTAAATCGGTAGCCATCACCGGCGCGGCGGTCAGCCGATTAACGCCGGTACAGATGGCGGTATTGGATTCCAGTCTGATGTCGGCGCCCATGCGGTGCATTTCCTGTACATGCATAAAGCGGTTTTCGAAAACCGTTTCGGTAATCACGCCTACGCCCTCGGCAATGGTGTTAAGCGCGGTGAATTGCGCTTGCATGTCGGTGGGGAAGGCCGGGTAAGGTGCTGTCCGAACCGAAACGGCTTTGGGCTTTTTACCGTGCATGTCAAGGCTGATCCAATCATCGCCGGATTGGATGTCAGCGCCCGCCTCGGTGAGCTTACCCAGTACGGCGTCCAACAAATCCGGGCGGGTGTTTTTCAGTTTGACTTTGCCGCCGGTGATGGCGGTGGCCACCAGATAGGTGCCGGTTTCTATGCGGTCAGGCAATATGTCATAGTGTAAATTGTCTATGCCTAATTTGTCGACACCTTCAACAATCAGCACATCGGTGCCGATTCCGGATATGTTGGCGCCCATTTTGTTGAGAAAATTGGCTAAATCGGTGACTTCCGGTTCACGGGCGGCATTTTCGATTATAGTGATGCCTTCCGCCAACGTGGCCGCCATCAACAGGTTTTCCGTTCCGGTTACGGTGATTTGTTCCAATACCAGCCGGCAGCCTTTGAGCCGCTCGGCTCTAGCGTGGATATAGCCGGCCTCTACCGAGATCGAGGCACCCATTTTCATCAAGCCGTTCAAGTGAATATCAACCGGTCGGGTGCCGATGGCGCAGCCGCCAGGTAAAGACACATGGGCTTCGCCGAAACGGGTGAGCAGCGGGCCTAACACCAAAATCGATGCCCGCATGGTTTTGACCAGCTCATAAGGCGCTTCATAACTGGTGATGGTGCGGGTGTCGACTTCAATATTCATTTTTTCGTCCACCAACAGCTCGGTGCCCATGCGACCAAGCAATTCCATGGTGGTGGTAATGTCGTGCAAATGCGGGATATTACCAATGCGTACCGGTTTCTCCGACAACAAAGTGGCGGCCAGAATCGGTAAGGCAGCATTTTTGGCGCCCGAGATGCGCAGTTCGCCGGTAAGTTGTGTGCCGCCGGTAATTATCAGTTTATCCATGAGGTTCCTAGGTAGACGTCTTTAAAGACTAGAGGCGTTAAATGCTGGCCATGTCAAAGTGGCCGGACTGGTCGAAGCCGCTGAGTTTTGCCAGATTGATCAGTTGGTTGGGTACGCCTTTGAATTTTAAGTTGGCCCGGTTGGCGCGAGCTATTTTGATCCATTCGATCATTAATGCCAGACCCGCGCTATCGGTATTGGTAACTTGGCTCAGGTCGACAGTGACGGTTTTGGCGGTTTTTAAAAAGCCCGTCGATTTAATGCTGTTCCGGTCGATACTGGCAAAGGTTAACTCACCTTGGACGGCAAAGGTGTCGGAACCCTGGTCTACGATATTTAGCGCGCTCACTTGTTGCCTTCAGCTTTTTCTTCGGCGGATTTGAATAAAAATTGGCCAATCACCTTTTCCAAAATAATGGCTGATTGGGTGAGTTCGATTTTGCCGCCGTCTTTCAGAAGTTCATCGGAGCCGCCGGCTTCCAGGCTGACGTATTGCTCGCCTAGCAAGCCGGCAGTGAAAATGCTGGCTGAGGTGTCATCCGGCAAGGTGTTAAAACGCGAGGAAATGCTCATTTCAACCACCGATTCAAAGGTTTTAGGATCCAGAGAGATGGATTTGACCTGACCTATTTTTACGCCCGACGAAGACACCGTGGCTCTAGGTTTGAGCCCGCCTGAGTTTTGAAAGCGCGCGGTTACTGTGTAGGTGTCATCATTGCTAAAACTGCTCAAGTTGCTGACTTGCAGGGCAAGAAAAAACAAACCGGCAATGCCGAATGCGACAAACAAGCCGACTAATGTGTCTTGGGTGTGAGTGTGCTGCATGTAGTTTTAATCTCCGAACATAAGTGCAGTCAAAATAAAATCCAATCCTAAAATGCTGAACGCGGAATTGACCACCGTGCGGGTGGTGGCCCGGCTGACTCCTTCAGAGGTGGGCGTGGTGTCGTAGCCTTCAAACAGTGCGATCCAGGTGGTGACAAAGCCGAATACAAGGCTTTTAATGACGCCGTTGATGATGTCGTCTTCAAAATCGATGCCGGCCTGCATTTGCGACCAGAAGGAGCCGTTATCGACGCCCAGTAAGCCGACGCCAACCAGATGCCCGCCGACAATGCCGACCATACTGAACAGGGCCGCCAGCAACGGCATGGCGATAAGTCCCGCCAGAAAACGCGGTGAAATAATGCGGTTGATAGGGTCAACAGCCATCATTTCCATGCCGGACAATTGTTCGGTGGCTTTCATAAGTCCGATTTCCGCGGTCAAGGCCGAGCCCGCGCGGCCTGCGAATAACAGCGCGGTAACCACCGGCCCCAATTCTCTGACCAGCGAAGCGGCTACCATGAGGCCGAGGCTTTCTTCGGCTCCGAAGTCGGACAATATGTAATAACCTTGAAGGCTCAATACCATGCCGACAAATAGGCCGGAGATGGTGATAATCAAAAAAGACAACACCCCGACCGAATACATTTGATTGATCACCAGATGCGGTCTGGGCAGCAACTCCATAAAACCGGCCAGAGTATGGGTAAGAAAGTACGTGCCTCGGCCCAGTTTGTTAAAGCCTGCCAAGGTGTTTTGGCCCAGTAAACGGATAAGTTCCATCATGGCTCCAGATTGCCGTAACGTTTGGAAACGCGGGGGGGATGATCCGGTTTGGAGGGTACCAAAAGATCGTCGATGAAGTCGTCAGCCGGATAATGAAAATGCACCGGTCCGTCGGCTGTGCCATTCATAAATTGCTGCACCCATTCCGAGCTGGAGTTTTTGATTTCTTCAGGTGTCCCTTGGCCGGCGATTTTGCCGTCCGAGATCAAATAGATGTAGTCGGCAATTGCGGCGGTTTCATGTACGTCATGGGAGACGACGATGCTGGTCAGTCCCAAAGTGGTATTGAGGGCTTTAATCAAATGCACCAGCACGCCCATGGAAATCGGATCTTGGCCGGTAAACGGTTCGTCATACATGATCATCATTGGGTCCAAGGCGATAGCTCTGGCTAAGGCGATACGCCTGGCCATGCCACCGGACAGTTCGTTAGGCATCATGTCGCGGGCGCCGCGCAAGCCCACCGCTTGCAGTTTCATCAGTACAATGCTGCGGATCATGGATTCCGGTAGATGCGTGTGTTCGCGAAGCGGAAAGGCAACATTGTCGAAAACATTCATATCGGTCAACAAGGCGCCGCTTTGAAACAACATACCCATGCGTTTGCGCAGATTGTAAAGATCTTTGCGTTTTAACCGGTGGACGTTTTCGCCGTCTACAATGATATTACCGCGCAAAGGTTGCAGCTGGCCGCCGATGAGTTTGAGTAGCGTGGTTTTGCCGGTTCCGCTAGGGCCCATAATCGCGGTAATTTTACCGCGGGCGAGCTCCAGGGAGATGTCGTCGAATATGGGCCGATTGCCTCTTGAGAACGACAGGTTTCGTACTGAAACCAAATTATCTTGGGCAATATTATTCATTCAATACAAATAAATTCTGGTTCAGTCAAATAAGCTATTCTGTCTGAGTCGTCCATGGCAAGTCAATTAATTGTATTTTAAATTCTAAAATCAAAAACTTGGCCGGGATTTAGGTAGATGCTCCCTGTTGCGAGGGTTGATGCCGGCATACAGACAAATAAAATAAACATGTCATAATAAAGAGTTTTCGGGTGCTGTGAAGGCCGCAGCGTTTTGAAATATTTGAGATTAAGGTGCTTAACTATCAGCAAAATAGCAACTGACAGGCAGAAACTGCGCGATTTAGGGTTGTATGTGATCCAGGTAGAGGCTGAAGCGGTGAATGCGTTGGCGGAACGGATCGACGAAGCGTTTGTATCCGCTTGTGAATTGATGCTCAATTGCACAGGCCGAGTGGTGGTGACCGGGATGGGTAAATCCGGCCATATCGCCGGCAAGCTGGCCGCCACGCTGGCCAGTACCGGCACGCCGGCGTTTTTTGTGCATTCGGGCGAGGCCAGTCATGGCGACTTGGGTATGGTCACCCGGCAGGACGTCGTTTTAGCGATATCCAATTCCGGCGAAACCAGCGAAGTTTTGACGATATTACCGATTATTAAACGCCTGGGTGTGCCCTTGATCTCATTAACCGGTAACAATGCTTCAACGCTGGCGAAAGCTTCGACTGTTCATATCGATATCAGTGTGCAGAAAGAAGCGTGTCCGTTGGGGCTGGCGCCGACATCGAGCACGACCGCAGCATTGGTAATGGGCGATGCGCTGGCGGTTTCATTGCTGGAAGCCCGGGGCTTTACCCGTGATGATTTTGCGCTGTCCCATCCCGGCGGCAGTTTGGGTAAACGTCTGCTGCTGAAGGTTGGCGATATAATGCATACCGGTGACGGAATTCCCATGGTTTCATCGCAAGCGATGATTCCTGAAGCGCTTTTGGAAATGACGGCAAAACAGCTGGGTATGACCGCGGTAGTCAAGGCCGATGCGCGTTTGGCCGGTATTTTTACCGATGGCGACTTACGCCGCATGCTGGCGAAGAATCTGAATATTCACCATACTTTAATTACGGAAGTCATGACAGCGGATTGCACCGTCATCACAGCTGAAATGTTGGCTGCCGAAGCCATGTTAATTATGGAACAGAAGCGGATTAACGCGCTCATAGTGGTTAATGCCGATTTTCAGGTTACCGGCGCCATCAACATGCACGATTTAATCAGGGCCGGTATTGTTTGATAGGGATGGTAAGCGTGCATGAATGATTTAATTGTAGAAAAAGCCGGAAAACTCAAGTTATTGATTTTGGATGTTGACGGCGTTTTAACTGACGGCAAATTGTTTTTTGATCATCAGGGCAACGAATACAAGGCGTTTCATGCCCGTGACGGTCACGGCATTAAATTGTTACGCCGGACCGGTGTGGAAGTCGCGGTTATCTCCGGGCGCAACTCACCCTCTGTGGCTTTGCGCATGCAAAGTTTGGGCGTTGATTTGGTTTATCAAGGCTATGAAGACAAGCGCGGCGCGTTTAACGAAATTATTACCCGATTGCAGCTCGACCCCGAACAAACCGGTTATGTAGGCGATGACCTTTTGGATTTGCCGCTTATCGTCCGGGCCGGCCTGGCAATTGCCGTCAAAGATGCGGTGGATGAAGTCAAACAGTATGCCCATTGGACCACCACATTGCCGGGAGGAGAAGGCGCCGTGCGTGAAGTTTGCGATCTGATCATGCGTGCCCAAGGCCAATTCCAAGCTTTAGTGGATGGGTATTTGTTATGAGCTTCCAAGCCGGGAAGCCTTATCTGTTCCTGCTGGCGCTGGCATTAATGACGGCGTGGCTGGCTAAGCTGGCCGGGTTGGATCAGATTTTTGTAACGGTAACCCCGCCAGGGCATAGCGCGGATTACTTCAGTACCGGATACAGTAAATTTGAAATGGATAAGAGCGGGCGGCTTGATAGCAAGCTGACTGCCGATAAAATGGTGCATTACAGTGACGACCAACTAACGCACCTGGAAAACCCGGTAATGTTTTTTTACAACGAGAATACGCCGCCTTGGGAAGTTAAGTCCGAAAGCGGCATTTTATCGGCCGACGGCAATGATTTAGCCCTGAACGGCAAAGTTTCTGCGTATCGTCCCCAAGCCGCCAATGCCAATGAGATGGCGATAAACACCCGCAACGCCAAAGTTAAAATTGATGCTAATCTTGCTGAAAGTAGTGAATGGACGGAGTTGCTGAGCAAAGGCAATCGCACGACCGGAAAAGGCATGAAGCTGCTTTTTTCTCAGCCGGTTCACATTGAACTACTCGCTGATGTACGAGGAAAGTATGATACAAAAGAATAATAATTTAACGGCGGGGGCCATCGTGTTCGTCATGCTGCTAGGCAGCCAGGTTGCCAATGCCCTGGAAAGCGATTCCGAACAACCTATCACGATCGACTCCAATACTGCCACTTATGACGATGCCAAAGGCGTCAGCATTTACACAGGTAATGTGCTGTCCGTACAGGGCAGCATAAGAGTGAACTCGGACCGGCTGGTGGTTTATTTTATCGAAGGTAATCCTGAGAAACTGGTGTTCACCGGCGTGCCCGCCAAATTCCGGCAGACACCGAATCCCGGTGAGGAAGATATTATCGGTCAGGCTTTGACAGGTGAGTATTATCCCAAAAAAAATTTGCTGGTTTTGATCGATCAGGCCATTGTTTGGCAAGGCAACGGAACGTATTCCAGCAAGCTTATTGAATATGACAGCAAAAACGCTATTGTTAAGGCTGGAGAAAAAACTTCGGATTCAAAACGGGTGCATGTCGTATTACAACCTAAACCCAAAGACAAAACTAAAGAAGAATCCAACTAAAAATGGCCCGATTAGCAGCAAGGGAGCTGATTAAAAGCTACAATAAACGTAATATAGTCAACGGTGTCTCGCTTCATGTTGAAACCGGCGAAATCGTGGGGCTATTGGGACCGAACGGCGCCGGCAAAACCACCAGTTTTTATATGATGGTGGGCTTGGTTAAAGCCGATGCCGGAGAAATTATGCTGGATAGCCAAAGCATTACCCATTATCCGATGCACCGCCGGGCGCAATTAGGTATAGGCTATTTGCCCCAGGAGCCGTCGGTTTTCCGGAAGCTAAGCGTGGCCGACAATCTGCGGGCGGTTTTACAGGTCAGAGGGGATTTGTCGGACAGCCAAATCGAATTGGCTATCGAAAGCCTGCTGGAAGAGTTCCATATTCCTCATCTTAAGGAGCAGACTGCGATGAGCTTGTCCGGCGGCGAGCGCCGGCGTTTGGAGATAGCCAGAGCACTGGCCACCGATCCGCAATTTATACTGCTGGATGAGCCTTTTGCCGGCGTTGATCCGATCTCGGTGGACGACATAAAAAAAATTATCGAGCATCTTAAGGTCCGGGGTATCGGCGTATTGATAACCGAGCATAATGTGCGAGAAACTTTAGGTATTTGCGATAGAGCTTATATACTTAACGAGGGTAAAGTGATCGCGGCCGGCGAGCCGCAGAGCATAGTTGCCAACGACGAAGTGAGAAAAGTTTATTTAGGCAATAATTTCAGTTTATAAGAACCGATTTAATCAGCTATCGAATGAAACAGTCATTACATCTTAGGTTAGGCCAGCAGCTAACGATGACGCCGCAATTACAGCAGGCGATCAAGCTGTTGCAGCTGTCGACTTTAGATTTACAGCAGGAAATCCAGCAAGCGCTGGAATCCAATATGATGCTGGAAATCAACGAAGAGGAGACTGCCAGCGTTGCCGATATGGAACCGGTGATGGAAAGAAAACTGGAGAATCTGGATCAAGTGACCAGCGAGGGCTCGCAAACCGACATCCCGGATGAATTGCCGGTGGATTCTTCCTGGGATGATGTTTATGAGAATGCGCTTACCACCAGCTCGGCTAACAGCGATTCGGTGGAATTTGAAACCCAGCGTACCAAAACCACCACTTTGTTGGATCATTTGCTTTGGCAACTGGAACTTAGCCCGTTTACTGAACGGGATCGGGTCATAGCCATGGCGATCATCGATTCCATTAACGATGACGGTTATCTGATCACTGCCATTGAAGAAATTTTTCAAGGTTTGCAAAACCAGCTTGAGGATTTGGATCAGGACGAGGTTAAAGCCGTACTGCATGCGGTGCAGAATTTTGATCCGTCCGGAGTTGCCGCCGCCGATTTAGGTGATTGTTTACGCTTGCAATTGCAACAACTGCCGGCTTTGACGCCATACCGTAGCGAAGCTTTGGAATTGGTAACCCGGCATTTGGATTTGCTGGCCAGTCACGACCAAGTCAAACTCATGCGCAAACTCAGTTTGAATGAGCGCCAGCTGGAATCGGTTATCGCGCTGATTAGAGGGTTAGATCCCAAACCCGGCGCGCGTATACAAGAGACCGATTCCGAATATGTGATTCCCGACGTTTACGTCACCAAGCAAAACGGTAAATGGGAAGTTAATCTCAACCCTGAAATTGCCCCTAAACTGCGTATCAATCCGTTTTATTCGGCGCTGATCAAACGCGCCGACAACAGTAAAGATAATGCCTGCATGAAAGACCACTTGCAGGAAGCCCGCTGGTTTATCAAAAGCCTGCATAGCCGTAACGATACCTTGTTGCGGGTAGCGCGCAGTATCATCGACAAGCAAACCGGTTTTATGGAGCACGGCCCCATTGCCATGAAGCCGATGGTATTGCGGGATATTGCCGAAGAGCTTGAGTTGCACGAGTCCACCATTTCGCGGGTCACTACGCAAAAGTACATGCACACCCCCAACGGCATTGTAGAATTCAAGTATTTTTTCTCCAGTCATGTTTCCACTGAAAGCGGGGGTGAATGTTCAGCTACCGCCATCCGCGCTTTCATCAAAGAATTAATCGGTAACGAAAATCCTGCCAAACCCTTAAGTGACAGCAAAATCGCCGATTTACTAAAAGAAAAAGGCATTAATGTCGCCCGGAGGACCATAGCCAAATACCGGGAAGCAATGTTTATTTCTTCATCCAGTCAGAGAAAGCGCATTTTATAGAGCGCCTTTGACACTCTTGTTATAAAGTAAAAGTTCAATATAAGGAGTATTGCCATGCAAATTAGCATCACAGGCCATCATCTTGAAGTTACGGATTCATTAAAAACTTATGTCGATACCAAATTCGAAAAGCTGGTCCGCCATTTTGATCATGTTACCGATGTGCATGTTATTCTTAGCGTCGAAAAATTAGTGCAAAAAGCCGAAGCCACGCTTCAGGTTAACGGCGCTAAGCTGTTTGCCGAAGACCATCAAGAAGACATGTATGCGTCTATCGACAATCTGGTCGATAAATTGGACCGCCAAATCATTAAACACAAAGAAAAAACCGGCAGCCACCGTTAAAATTTATAGTCTTGCGGAGTTTGCCTTGACATGAAACTCATAATAGTCAGCGGTCTTTCCGGTTCCGGCAAAAGTATTGCTTTGGATACCTTGGAAGACTGCGGCTATTATTGCGTCGATAACTTACCGTTAGCGTTGCTGGAAGATTTTGTCAGCCACGTCATGATGGCCGATAAAAAAACCTATGCCAAAACCGCCATTGGTATCGATGCCCGAAACCAAAGTAAACGCCTGGAAAATTTTGCGGAAATTTTAAGTTTAATCAGCAACAAAGGCGTTATTTGCGAAATCATTTTCATGCAGGCCGAAGAAGCCACGTTGCTCAAGCGTTACAGTGAAACCCGCAGGCGGCACCCACTCACCGATTTTAATCTGCCGTTAAAAGAAGCCCTGAAAATCGAAAAAGAAATGCTGACGCCAATAGCCAAGCATGCCAGCGTGGTCATCGATACCAGCCGCACTTTGTATCACCAGCTCAGGGAATTGATCAAAGAACAAATCGGCGAGCGCGACGTTCAGCATGTCTCAATTCAGTTTCAATCTTTTGGTTTTAAGCACGGCGTGCCCTTGGATGCGGATTTTGTGTTCGACGCGCGCAGCCTGCCCAATCCCTATTGGATACCGGAATTACGCGGGTTGACGGGAAAAGATCAGGCGGTTATGGATTTTTTGAAAGACCAGCCTTTGGTTGGCGAGCTTTACACGGATATAGCCCGGTTTCTGGAACGCTGGATTCCCCGGTTTGAGGCTGAGGGTCGCAGCTACTTAACGGTGGCTATCGGCTGTACCGGCGGTCAGCACCGGTCTGTTTATTTGGTGGATGCTTTGTCAAAAAGCTTCAGAAATCCTCAGCTGAATGTCATCGTCAGGCATCGGGAGTTAAGTTAGGTTTTTGACAGAAGGCGGCCGGATAGAGATTATCCAACCGCCGCACAGCTATTTTAAGGACAGCGTTTCAACCCGTCCTTTTAATTCGATTTCCAGCTTTTCCTCTTTGCAGAGCCATCCGATAGCCCTTTGGATATCATTTTTGTTCAAGCCTGTATCGTTGGTCACCTTAGTGACACTGGAAGGACCGTTGTCGTTTAAGTATTGCCAAATTTTACCTGCTGCTTCACCGATTGTAGACATAAAGACCGCCTTTTTTGAGGGTTAAAAAAACTAAGCTTGTTATGATTTTTTTGCCTGGAGATCAGGCAGCACAATATTCAATTCAAGTGTTTCTTGGTTTTCATCCTGCTCGAAGCTGACCGAAATCGCTTCTTGGCTGACGTTGACGTATTTACGCACTACCTCTAATAGTTCTTTTTGTAATTGCGGCAAGTACGAGGGCTGGTTACGGGAGCTGCGTTCATGAGCGACCAGTATTTGCAAACGTTCTTTGGCTACCGACGCCGAGCCCGCTTTTGAAATTCTGAAGTAGTCCAATAGGCTCATTATTTACTCCCAAACAGTTTACCGAATAAGCCCTTTTTTTCTTCAATGAAACGGTGAGGGCGATCCTCTCCGAGATAACGGCCGACGATATCCATATACGCTTGGCCGGCATCGCTTTTTTCATCCAAAATCACCGGAATGCCGGAGTTTGATGCATTAAGCACGGATTTCGATTCCGGCACTACGCCTAAAAGATGAAGCGACAGGATTTCCTGGACATCGTCGACGCTAAGCATTTCGCCTAATTTTACACGGTCCGGCGAATACCGTGTCAGTAAAAGGTATTCTTTAATGGGTTCCAGGCTTTGTTCGGCCCGGCGGGATTTGCTGGATAACAAGCCCAACATGCGGTCGGAGTCGCGCACGGAGGATACTTCCGGATTGGTAACCACGAAAGCATCATCGGCATAATACATGGCCAAATGCGCGCCTTTTTCGATACCGGCCGGCGAATCGCAGACTATGTATTTAAAGTCCTTGGCTAATTCTTCCAGCACCCGGCCGACGCCTTCCGCGTTCAAGGCGTCTTTGTCGCGGGTTTGCGAGGCAGGCAGGATATACAGGTTATTGCAATGCTTGTCGCGGATCAAGGCTTGGTTAAGCGTGGCTTCGCCGTTAATCACATTAACAAAATCATACACCACGCGGCGCTCGCAACCCATGATCAGATCAAGATTACGCAAGCCTACGTCAAAATCGATAACTGCGGTTTTATGGCCGCGTTTGGCGAGACCCATGGCGATTGCTGCGCTGGTTGTGGTTTTTCCGACACCGCCTTTACCCGATGTGACGACTATGATTCTTGCCAATTTGTATTCCTCCTGGAGTTAAGCGAAATCTATAAATCTTTAATAATGAGACTTTGCTCTTGTAAGTATATTTGTACCGGTTTGCCGCGCACGGAATCGTCCAAATCTTCGCTGATTTTATAATGGCCGGCAACAGAAACCAGTTCCGCTTGTAAATCAAAGCAAAAAATGCGGCTGTCAAGATCGCCTTGCACCCCTGCCAGAGCCCGACCGCGTAGTGGCGCGTACACATGAATGTTGCCTTCGGCCATAATCTCCGCGCCGGCGCTGACTTGCGCCAGAATAACCAGATCGCCGTGCGCGTACACCCGCTGGCCTGAGCGAACCGGCTGTGTTATTAATAAGGCGGCGGTTGATAGCGCGGCAGGTTCAGGTGCGGGCGGGCTGACCGTTTTAGGCGGTGATTGCGGTTTTGCTGGGGCGGAGGTTTGGGCCGAATGCAGGGGAATTGCTAATTCTAATGCAGTCTGGTTTTGAGCGTTGTTACCGCCGCGGACGCCAATCGGTAAAAGTCCGTTTTGCTTGAGCAGGTCAACCAGTTGGTCAACATCAATTTCCAGGTTGCGCCGGTTGAGCTCCTGCAAGTCGAATACAATTGGAGAGTTTTTAAAAAACTCAGGCGCTTTTTGGATTTTGTCCTGCAAATGTTGGGCTATATCCGCCATGTCATTACTGGACAAAACTAAGACGGGCACAGAAAAAGTACTGCTTTTAAATTCCAAGGCGGAAGGCTGGGATAACACGGATTGATGGTCTATCGACATGCGCATCAACTATTCAGACTAATGTAATGAATTCTAACACTGCTTTTTAAAAAAAGCATGTTTAACCACGGTTTGCGCGTTTTTTGTCATCTGAATGGGAAGAGATGAAAGCACGAGGCCTTCGGCTTGCAATCGGCCCGGTTTTCCTATAACTTTAGTCAACATCCGATAAGGCTAGGGGTGCTCTGATTATGTCGGAGCTGAGAAATACCCTTTGAACCTGAGTCCGGTTAGTACCGGCGTAGGAAAGCCATTTACCTGCGCCTTGTTTTGTTTTTTGGAGAAGAACATGAGCGCTGTTCCTAAAGATGTTGCGCCTAACGCAGCCAATATAAAAATCGCCCCTTACCCCGCTTCCGAAAAAATTTATGTGCAAGGCAGCCGCCCTGATATTCAGGTGCCCATGCGCATGATTAGTCTTTCCGATACCCCCGCGCATTTTGGCACCGAAGCCAATCCGCCGCTATACGTTTATGATACTTCGGGAGTTTATACCGACCCCAGGGTTGAGGTGGACTTAAAGAAAGGCCTGGATTGCGTGCGCGCAGGCTGGATTATTGACCGTGGCGATACCGAAGAACTGTCGGGACCAAGCTCCGAATACGGCCATCAACGCTTGCTTGACCCGGCGACTGCGCATTTGCGTTTTGAACATATCCGCAAACCGCGTAAAGCCAAAGCCGGCGCAAATGTTTCCCAGATGCATTACGCCCGTAAAGGTGTTATTACTCCGGAAATGGAGTTTATCGCCATCCGCGAAAACCAGAAAATGGATGCCATGCGTGAGCTTTGCAAAGACCAGCATCCGGGCGAATCTTTCGGCGCTTCGATTCCGGAAGTGATTACCCCGGAGTTTGTGTGCTCCGAGGTGGCACGCGGACGGGCTATTATCCCCGCTAATATCAACCATCCGGAATTGGAGCCGATGATCATCGGGCGTAATTTTCTGGTTAAAATCAATGCTAACCTAGGCAATTCAGCGATTACCTCCAGTATTGAAGAAGAGGTTGAAAAAATGCTGTGGGCCATCCGTTGGGGCGGCGATACGGTGATGGATTTATCAACCGGCAAAAACATTCACGAAACCCGCGAGTGGATTCTGCGTAATTCACCGGTGCCTATCGGTACCGTGCCGATATACCAGGCTTTGGAAAAAGTCGGCGGCAAGGCCGAAGAGCTGAGTTGGGAAATTTTCCGCGATACCTTGATTGAACAAGCTGAACAAGGCGTGGATTATTTCACTATTCACGCCGGTGTGCGTTTGCACCACGTACCTTTAACTGCCAAACGCATGACCGGAATCGTCTCGCGTGGCGGCTCGATCATGGCGAAATGGTGTCTGGCGCATCATACCGAAAGCTTTTTATACACGCATTTTGAAGACATCTGCGAAATCATGAAAGCCTATGATGTGTCGTTTTCCCTGGGCGACGGCTTGCGTCCGGGCTCGATTTACGACGCAAACGATGCCGCCCAATTCGGCGAGCTGGAAACCCTGGGCGAATTAACCAAAATTGCCTGGCAGCATGATGTACAGACCATGATCGAAGGCCCCGGCCATGTGCCTTTACACATGATTAAAGTCAATATGGAAAAGCAACTGGCCGAATGCGGCGAAGCGCCGTTTTATACCTTAGGCCCTTTGACTACCGACATCGCGCCGGGTTACGACCATATCACCTCAGCCATCGGCGCGGCCAATATCGGCTGGTACGGTTGTGC
>PERF01000066.1 GCA_002928495.1 Methylobacter sp.
CCGATGGTCATGCACGGGGTATCGCTTTCCATCGGCTCCGCCGATGCTTTGAAGATGACTTATCTGGCCAAGGTGAAAGCGCTGGCCGAACGTGTTCAGCCGGCTTGGGTCTCTGATCATTTATGCTGGACCGGTGTTGGCGGTATCAACCTGCATGATTTGCTGCCGTTGCCTTATACTGAGGAAGCACTCAAGCATGTCGTGGAGCGCGTTAAGATCGTACAGGATTTCCTAGGCCGGCAAATTTTGCTGGAGAATGTTTCCAGCTATATTACCTACGGTCACTCGACCATGCCGGAATGGCAGTTTCTCGCCGAAGTGGCCGAGCAGGCGGATTGCCTGATTCTGCTGGACATCAATAACATCTATGTCAGCGCCTATAACCACTGCTTTGACCCCAAGACCTATATTCAACACATACCGGTTAAGCGCGTACAACAGTTTCATTTGGCAGGACATTTGAATCTTGACCATATCATCATTGACAGTCATGGCGATTCGGTGATCGATCCGGTCTGGTCGCTATACGAATTCGCTTTGCGCCGGTTTGGAGCGGTATCCACCATGATTGAACGCGATGATAATATTCCGTCTCTGGAGGAACTTCTTGTTGAACTAACCAGGGCGCGTACCATAGCTCAAGCGTTGGAGTTGGCGGCATGAGTCAATCCGCACTGCGTTTAGCCGAATTACAAACCGCTTTTCAGACAGCAGTTTTAAATTTAGGGCCAAAAGCCCCGGCATTCATCATTGACACCGAGCAGGCTTCGGCTGCCGACAGGTTTAAAGTTTACACCGACGCTTACCGGTTAAGACTGGTGGATGCGCTTATCGTGGATTTCCCTGCCTTATCGGATTATTTGGGCCAGCAAGGCTTTGACCGGATGGCGCGTGCCTACATAGACGCTTCACCCTCCGATCAATTTTCCATACGCTGGTTCGGCCGGCATTTGCCCGGTTTCCTAAGTCAGGCATCACCCTACTGCGATCGGCCTGAGCTTAGCGAACTGGCGGATTTTGAGTGGCTGCTCAGCGAGTCGTTTGACGCGCCCGAGGCTGCATTAGCCGGTTTTGAGGAGATGGCAGCCATTGCTCCGGAGTGTTGGCCGGGCTTGAAACTGATTTTTCATCCTTCTTTACGCAGAGTGAATTTAGCTTTTAATACCGTGGAAGCCTGGGAAGCTTCTAATGAGCATACCGACTTGCCCGAGTTGAAAAAAAACCCTCATCTCGAGTCTTGGTTAGTTTGGCGTAATGACCTGAAGCTTTTATTCCGCTGTCTACAAGCCACCGAGGCTGTCAGTCTCGACGCCTATATGCAAGGTAATAATTTTGCCGAAGTCTGCGCTTTGTTATGCGAATATTTGCCGGAACAAGACGTTGTGGTTAATGTGGCGGGTTATCTGCAAGCTTGGCTCAGAGACGGCTGGATTCAAGCCATTTCCGAATAACAGGGTTAATATCGAGTTTGCCGGGCCGCCAAGTCTTGCTATTATAACCCGATGCATTGTGTGGTAAAGAGGCTAAGCGGCAATGGAAGACTATCTTAATACGGCGTTGAATGCCTACCGTGGTTTTTGGCAGTATCTGGTTTACGATATTTCACATCAAGGGTTACAAAGCGCATTCTGGCGTTTGATGGTATTGTCCGTAGGTGTATGGCTGCTGGAAATTGCTTTCCCCTGGCGCAAAGCCCAAGGCATGTTCCGCAAGGATTTTTGGCTGGACGCCTTTTATGTCATTTTTAACAGTTTTTTGTTTCCTTTAATGTTGTTCGCCGCTTTATCCAGTGTGGCGGAGGCGGTTTTGCGCGGTAATTTAGCCGTACTGGGCATTACCATACAGCCGCTAGTCATGGTTGTGGATTGGCCTAATTGGCTGCAGCTTGTGGCGCTGCTGGTATTGACCGATTTTATTCAATGGAATGTGCACCGCTTGTTGCATCGCGTGCCTTGGCTTTGGCAGTTCCATAAGATTCACCATTCCGTCAAAGCAATGGGTTTTGCCGCGCACTTGCGGTTTCACCCTATGGAATTGGTGTTTTATAGTTCGTTGCAATATTTACCGCTGGCTTTAATCAGTTTTAAAGTCAGTGATGTGTTTTTATTGCAGATTTTTACTTTGACAATCGGCCATTTAAACCACGCTAATTTATCGCTTCAGTATGGTCCGTTAAAATATGTGCTTAATAACCCGGCTATGCATATTTGGCACCACGCTCACCAACAACCGCAACGTTATGGCGTTAATTTCGGGATAACCTTAAGCCTTTGGGATTATTTATTCGGTACGGCTTATATTCCTCAAAACGGGCGTGACGAACCTCTGGGCTTTAGCGGCGACGAAAACTTTCCAACGGGTTTCTGGCAGCAATTGCTATACCCTTTTCGAAAAGCTTGATTGCCAATGTTTGATAAGCGAGGAGTGGATAAGCACTAGGACAAAACCGGCAATCCGCCTAAAATAGCCGATTTGGCAATCCAATCATAATAACAAAGCGGCCGGCAGGGAATGAAAGACGAGTCATTTATTTTTGAACAAATTCATATTGAAGTTGCCCGTAATGCGTCCGATGACTTTAATCTTTTTCACGATAAGCACAAGTGGCTACAAATTACGCACAATCCCTTCAAAGGTCCCATTGTCTTAGGTTTTCAGCTGAATACCCTGATTGAATATCAGATGCGTTTATACCGTGAGGCGCATCACGAAGATGAAATTATCTCCGATAAACAATTACGCTACAGTAATTATCAGATTATTTTCGTCAATGCCTTGCGCCCGCGTCAGGAATTATCCCTAGACATAAAAAAAACCTTGATTAAAACCATTCCGGATTTAACGTTAACCAACCGGGTGACCATTAAATCCATGGGTAAAACTATTTTGCTGGGTTATAAAAAGGAAACCTTGGCGCCGTTGTTTTTGGCCGATACTCAACTGGCTAATCTGCCGGATTTAAATGAGCTTCCCGATATGTCCATGGTGCCTGGCAGCGACTTTTTTTTAAAGCGTAAATGGATGCACGACGGGAATGTGAAAAATTTTCTGTCGGGATCATTGGCGGAACAATCAAATTATTTCGATGAGCTGGCTAATCTCGCCAGTTACCCCGAAGTCTTTCCCTGTAGTTTGACTTCCGGTGCATTATTGGCCAAAGCCCAACTAGAAAACCACGATTTTAAAGCCAATCCTATGGTTTATACCTCGCATGATATTTCGGTAGATCGGTTTTTGGTCAAAAAGATAAAAAATAACGATAAATTACATATTCTGGTTAAGCAATTACCCGAATCCAAAAGCAACACGCTCAATCACACCGATATTATGTTGCGCACATACGAGTGCTATGGCCTTTTGGAAGACCATGAGGTGTTATTCAGGATTAAATTAAATTTGGTACCGTTAGAGCAGATAATCAAAAACGTGGGATCTTAGATTTTGGGTCGGCTCCGAACCTTTCAAGCGCACCACTATGGAGCAAATCTGCACTGTTTTTGTTAGGTAATAGTTGGCTGTTTGGACAAAACTTTAAGTTTTGGAAAGCAAATTGGTAAGTATTTATATTTAAATGCTTGAAAAATAAAATTTTTATATTTTCAATTTAAAACAGGCATATCAATTGCTAGATTTATAGAAGATATACTTTAGCATTTCAGTTATCCAAAGTAGGATAACTGAGCTAAGTTCAAAGAAGAACACAATAGGCAAAGACGTCAATCCTGTGAGTTATAAATTGCTCAAGAGGGTCGGCGTTTTTTTTTGTCTCAAATTTTTGGCTCATAGGGGTTTTGTATGAAAAAAACATTAGTTGTAATCGGTAACGGCATGGTTGGGCAAAACTTTTTAGCCGGATTGGTCAACAGTGCCATCAAAGATCACTATGAAGTCATCACCTTTTGCGAAGAACCAAGACCTGCTTACGATAGAGTGCATTTATCCGAGTTTTTTTCGGGCAAAACCGCGCAAGACTTATCTTTAGTGCCGGAAAATTTTTTTCAAGACCATGCCATCACCATCCACTTGGGTGATAAAGCCGTCAAAATCGACCGTGAGAATAAAACCGTTACATCAGAAAAAGGCCTTGTTATTCAATATGATAAATTGGTACTGGCGACCGGTTCATACCCGTTTGTGCCGCCGGTGCCGGGAGCCGACCGGGCCAATTGTCTGGTTTACAGAACCATAGAAGATCTGGAAGCCATCCAAGCGGCCGCCGCCAACGGTAAAATCGGTGCGGTGGTGGGGGGCGGCCTGTTGGGTCTTGAGGCGGCAAAAGCGTTAAAAGATTTAGGCTTGGAAACCCATGTTGTCGAGTTTGCCCCCCGTTTAATGGCGGTTCAATTGGACGATGCCGGAGGCGCCATGTTACGGCGTAAGATAGAAGGGCTTGGGGTGACCGTGCATACCAGTAAAAACACCAATCTCATCACCGATGGCGACAAATGCGTGAATAAAATGTGTTTTGCTGATGGGGAAGAACTGGAAACCGACGTTATTCTATTTTCAGCCGGTATTCGTCCGCGCGACGATATCGCCCGCGACTGCGGTTTGGAAGTCGGCCCAAGAGGCGGCATTGTTATCAACAACCAATGCGCCACGTCCGACCCCGATATTTATGCGATTGGCGAATGCGCACTTTGGAACGGCATGATTTATGGTCTGGTTGCGCCGGGTTATGCCATGGCGAGAACGGTCGTTGCCGAGTTGGCGGGTGATGCCGCCGGCTTTACCGGCGCCGACATGAGCACCAAACTCAAGTTAATGGGAGTCGACGTCGCCAGTATAGGCGATGCTCACGCCAAAACACCGGGTGCCATGGTGTATACCTACCAAAACGGCGCGACTGAAATTTATAAACGTCTGGTTGTCAGCGCCGATAAAAAGCAATTACTGGGCGCGGTTCTGGTCGGCGAAGCATCCGGCTACAGCACATTACTGCAATATTGCCTGAACGGGATTGAACTACCGGAAAATCCGGATGCGTTAATTTTACCTCACCGTTCGGACGAATCAGTGGGGTTAGGCCCGGACGCCTTGCCATTATCGGCGCAAATTTGTTCTTGTTACGATGTCAACAAAGGCGCGATATGTTCAGCGGTCGAGTCGGGTTGCACGACGCTGAATGCCTTAAAAGCCGAAACTAAAGCAGGCACCGGCTGCGGTGGCTGCGTACCGCTATTAAAATCGGTTTTGAACAGTGAATTGGCCAAGCATGGTTACGAGGTTAATACCGATATTTGCGAGCATTTCCCATATACCCGTCAGGATTTGTTTAATTTGATCCGGGTGGAACAAATCAAAACCTTTGGCGATTTACTAGCCAAACACGGCAACGGCATGGGCTGTGACGTTTGTAAACCTGCCGTCGGTTCAATTTTGGCGTCGCAATGGAATGAATTTGTTTTGTCCGAGGAGCACTTGGGGTTACAAGACACCAACGATACGTTTCTGGCCAATATGCAAAAAGATGGCACCTATTCCGTTGTGCCCAGGATTACCGGTGGAGAAATTAAGCCCGATATGCTGATTGTATTGGGTCAAGTTGCCAAAAAATATAATCTCTATACCAAGATTACCGGCGGCCAGCGGGTCGATTTATTCGGCGCCAAGGTCGATCAATTGCCTAATATCTGGAAGGAACTCATCGAGGCCGGTTTTGAATCGGGGCACGCCTACGGCAAATCGCTACGCACGGTAAAGTCGTGTGTCGGCAGCACATGGTGCCGTTATGGCATTGACGACAGCGTTGGCTTGGCGGTGGAATTGGAAAACCGTTACAAAGGCTTACGTTCGCCGCACAAACTAAAATTCGCGGTCTCGGGCTGTACCCGCGAATGCGCTGAGGCACAAGGCAAGGATGTCGGCGTGATTGCCACCGAAAACGGCTGGAATCTCTATGTTTGCGGTAATGGCGGCATGAAGCCCCGGCATGCGGATTTATTTGCCACGGGCTTGGATAAAGCGACATTAATTCGGTACATCGACCGTTTCTTAAGTTTTTATGTGCGCACGGCAGACCGTTTGCAACGTACTTCGGTGTGGATGGAAAATATGGAAGGTGGCCTGGATTATCTTAAAGCCGTGGTCATCGACGATAAACTGGGACTCTGTGAAGAATTGGAAAAGCAAATGCAATACGTCATTGATACTTACCAGTGTGAGTGGAAAACGACTATTGCCAATGAAGACAAGCTCAAACGTTTCAGACATTTCGTCAATAGCGATAAAACCGATGACAATGTGGTGTTTGTCGAGGAGCGTGGCCAGATTCGTCCCGCCAATGAAGAGGAACGCAAACATTTTAATTTGTTAGAGGTAGCTGAATGATGAAATGGATAGATGTCTGTGCTATGGAAGATTTGCAGCCGAATTCCGGAGTCTGCGCATTGGTTAATGATAGGCAAGTCGCTATTTTCTTTATACCCAAAGAAACCCAAGTGTATGCCGTGAGCAATTATGATCCGTTCAGTAAAACCAATATCTTGTCGCGGGGAATGATTGGCGATTTAACGGGACAGCGGGTTGTTGCATCGCCCATGTATAAACAACATTTTAATCTTGTCACCGGCGCATGCCTGGAAGATGACAGCGTTAGCATTCCGGTGTATTCCGTGAAGATTGAAAATGCCAGGGTGCTGATTGGTGTCGAGGAGAACTCATGAAATATGCATACTACATGGCTGATGTATTCACCCAAAAAGTTTTTGGTGGTGCGCAAATCGCGGTTTTTCCGGAGGCGGACAACTTAAGCAATCAACAAATGCAATTGTGCGCCCGTGAATTGAATTTATCCGAAACCGTTTTTATTTCCAAACAAGACTTAACCGCTAACCAATGGGTGATGCGTGTTTTTAATCCCCAAAATGAAATTGGTTTGGCCGGGCATCCGACCATAGCCGCCGCCTTTGTGTTGGCGAGTACCGGTGCTATACCTTTAACTGATCCCTTGACATCCCTGGTGTTTGTGCAAAATTCCGGCCCGGTTGAAGTGAATATATCCAGCCAAAATGGTATTCCGACTTTTATCCAGTTTACCCGTAAATCCAGCGCCATCATTGACTTGTTCTCGCCGTCGGCCGATGAATTAGCCAGCTTTTTGTCAATTGCGGTCAGCGAATTGGATAATAAAAAATATTTTCCGCGCTTGGTTTCCTGCGGTTTCCCTTATTTGATTGTCCCGGTTTTACGCTACGAAAGTGTGATCAAAGCCCGTTTTAACTATGCCGTATGGAGTCGGTCGAGTGCACCGCAAACTGCAGCACAGGAGATATTATTATTTTCCCCCAAAACCGCTCATCCTGATTCCGATTTTCATGCCCGTTTATTGGGCCCCCGTATCGGCATGCATGAAGATCCGCCAGTGGGCAATGCCATGCCGGCGTTTGCTTCTTATTTATGTTCATTCGATTTTCTGCAAAAGGGCACCTATACCTTCAGTTTAGACCGTGGGCAGGAGATAATCCGTCGAAGCTTACTCAATTTGGAAATGGATCATAAAGGTACTGATATTTTGACTCTGCGTGTTGGCGGTTCCGCAGTCATGGTGGCCGAGGGGCTGATGACAATTCCGGATTAGATTAACCGGTTTCCACGGTTTGCCGGCGCCCTATTCAGGTTGCTGGTGAAGATCATTTTGTTGACTGAAAGTGTTAACTTCAAAATATATAGGTACTGGTTTTGAAAAAACGATTGGTGGTGATTGGAAATGGTATGGCGGGCATGCGTACAGTTGAAGAATTACTGTCGATAGCTCCCGAGAAATACGAGATTTCGGTTTTTGGTGCGGAAGCCTACGGCAACTATAATCGCATCATGTTATCCGCGGTGTTGAGCGGAGAGAAAGTCATTGAAGACATCATGATCAACAACCGGCAATGGTATGAAGAAAATGCCATTACCCTCTATGCGGGGCCCGATAAAACGGTTGTAAAAATAGACCGTGATGCCAAACAAGTGCATGCGCAGGATGGTCTGAGCGTTAGTTACGATGTGCTGTTGATCGCTACCGGTTCCAGGCCGTTTATTTTGCCGATACCGGGGCATCAACTCGCGGGTGTGATCTGTTTCCGCGATATTATTGACGTTAACACTATGCTGTCGTACAGCAAAACCCATAAAACTGCGGTAGTGTTGGGCGGCGGTTTGTTGGGTCTGGAAGCCGCCAATGGCTTGGCCTTGCAAGGCATGGCGGTGACGGTTTTGCATGATGGCGAGTTTTTACTCAACCGCCAATTGGATCCTCAGGCCGCTACGCTTTTGCGCAAAGCTTTAGAGCAACGCGGTATAAAATTTAAAATGTGCGCCAAAACAGAAGCTTTGTTAGGCGACGATAACGCTCATGTCAGCGCGGTTAAATTTGTTGACGGTGATGTGCTTGATTGCGATTTATTCGTGATGGCAATCGGCATTCGTCCCAACATGGCGCTAGCTCAAGAGGCGGGTCTGGTTTGCGAGCGCGGCATTGTGGTTAATGACGGCTTACAGACCAGCGATCCCTGTATTTATTCGGTAGGCGAGTGTATTCAACACCGCGGTAATACCTTTGGTTTGGTAGCACCCTTGTTTGATCAAGCCAAGGTTTGCGCCGACCATTTGGGCGCAACCGGACAGGCTGAGTTTATTCATTTGCCCACCGCCACCAAGCTTAAAGTCACCGGTATCAATGTGTTTTCAGTGGGCGATTTTATCGGGGAGGAAGGTACTCAAATTATTCACTTTTCCGACGCTAAGGCCGGTGTCTACAAAAAGCTGGTCATTAAAGACGAGCAATTGGTAGGCGCAGTACTCTATGGCGATACTGCCGACAGCAGTTGGTATCAAAGCTTATTGGAGAATAATCAAAACATTGCCGGCGTGCGGGATAGTTTGATTTTTGGCTATACCTACGCAACTGAAACCGAGGCAGCTTAATGACAGCCACTAAACAGGTTCAAACCACGTGTCCTTATTGCGGCGTGGGTTGCGGTATTGATGCCGTGGTGGATGAGCCAAATCGCCAGATAAAAATACAAGGTGATAAAGCGCATCCGGCCAATTTTGGCAGGTTATGTTCCAAGGGTTCGGCCTTAGGTGAAACCATCGAGTTGAACAGCCGTTTGTTGGAGCCTGTTGTCTATGGACAGCAGGCGACCTGGAGCGAAGCTTTGGATCTGGTGGCGGATTCCTTTGCCAATGCGGTTAAAACCTATGGCCCGGAGGCCGTCGCTATTTACGGCTCGGGGCAACTTTTAACCGAAGATTATTATGTGGCCAACAAGCTGATGAAAGGTTTCATCGGTAGCGCCAACATGGATACCAACAGCCGCTTATGCATGTCGTCGTCGGTGGCGGGGCATAAGCGCGCCTTCGGTTCCGATACGGTGCCGGGGTGTTATGAAGACTATGAACTGGCCGATATGATGGTGTTGATCGGCTCGAACACCGCGTGGTGCCATCCGGTAAGCTTTCAACGCATACGCGCCGCCAAGGATGCCAATCCGGCATTAAAAATCGTGGTGATCGATCCGCGTCGCACGGTAACCTGCGATATTGCCGATTTGCACCTGCCATTAGCATCCGGCAGTGACGGGTTTTTGTTCAATGGTTTGCTCAAGTTTCTGGCTGAACATAACGTTTTAAACCAAGCCTATATCGATCAACACACGGAAGGCTTTGCCGCAGCCATCGCCGCGGCTAACCGCTTTAGCGTGGAGGCGGTTGCCCAGCATTGCCTTTTGGATGCTGCCGATGTGGCGCAGTTCTATCACTGGTTCGCCGGTCACGAGAAAGTATTGAGCTTGTACAGCCAAGGTATCAACCAATCGTCGTCCGGTACCGATAAAGTCGATGCTATTATCAATTGCCACTTGGCCACCGGCCGCATTGGAAAACCCGGCATGGGGCCGTTTTCTTTAACCGGGCAGCCCAATGCCATGGGCGGACGAGAAGTTGGCGGATTGGCACATCAACTTGCCGCGCACATGGATTTTTCCAATGCCGGCGATATAGACCGGGTTGCTCGTTTTTGGAACAGCCCGAATATTGCGCAAAAACCGGGTTTACCGGCCGTGGAATTATTCGACGCAGTTTACGACGGCAAAATTAAAGCGCTATGGATAATGGGCACGAATCCGGTAGTGAGTTTACCGAATGCCGATAAAATCAAACAGGCACTTAAGCGCTGCGATTTTGTTGCGGTATCCGATTGTATAGCCAACACCGATACCGGCGTTTTTGCCCATGTTTTGCTGCCTGCCCAGGGCTGGAGCGAAAAAGACGGCACGGTTACCAATTCAGAGCGGTGTATTTCCCGGCAACGCGCCTTGCTTGATGCGGCCGGCAGCGCCATGCCGGATTGGTGGATTCTCACCCAGGTGGCCCGCCGTTTAGGCTTCGAAGAGGCTTTCCACTATAAAAAGCCGGTGGAAATTTTCCGTGAGCATGCGGCGCTGTCAGGTTTTGAAAACGATGAAGTCCATGGGCTGCGTGACTTTGATATTTCCGGTTATGCCCATATCAGCGATGCCGCTTATGACGCCTTGCAACCGGCGCAATGGCCGGTTAACCGACTTTATCCCAAAGGTCGCGCCCGAATTTTCGATGACGGCAAGTATTTTACCGCCTCCGGCAAAGCCCAGTTTATTGCGGTTACGCCGCAAACACCGATCAATTTACCCGATGCGGAGTTTCCATTGGTGTTGAATACCGGACGCTTGCGAGACCAATGGCATACCATGACGCGCACTACCATTGCCGCCAAACTCAATCAACATAAGCCCGAGCCGTTTGTAGAAGTGCATCCTGACGATGCGGCGCGTTACGGACTTGAAGCCCAGGCTCTGGCGCAACTGGAAACCCGCTGGGGCGCCATGCTGGCAAGAGTCGATATTGCTACCGGCCAAAAACCGGGCAATGTGTTTGTACCCATGCACTGGACTGAGCAATTCGCCAGTTGGGGCCGTATGGGCGCTTTGGTTAATCCGGTTTTCGATCCGATTTCCAAACAACCGGAAAGCAAACATACCCCGGTCAGGATCAAGCCTTACCGGGCAGCATGGTATGGGTTTGTGCTGTCGCGCCATGAGCTCGATCTGAAAGGGCCGGAATATCTGGTCAAGGTCAAAGGCAATCAGTTTTACCGCTACGAATTGGCGGGCCAAAGCATACCCGAAAGCTGGCAGGATTGGTTTGCCAAAACGGTGGGCGAGTCTTTGCTGGATACCTGGTTTTGTCAGGAATATCACGATGCAGCAAAAGGCAATTATCGGGCAGCCTGCTTGGAAGGCGACCGTTTGCAAGCGGTGTTTTTTGCTTCCGCTGAAGTCAATTTGCCCGAACGCGGCTGGTTGACCGGTTTGTTTGAAAAACCGGGTTTACAGGTTAACGAATGCCGCGCCTTGTTAACCGGGTTGCCGCCCGTCGGCGAGGCGGATGTCGGGACGATTGTCTGTGCGTGTTTTAATGTCGGCAAAAAAACCATAGCCGCCGCGATTAAGGAAAAAAGCCTTAAGACGCATCAAGAAGTCGGCCAATGTCTGAAAGCCGGGACAAATTGCGGCTCCTGCATACCGGAAATCAAGGCTTTGTTGTAGCCTGGCTGCTTTATTCACGCTTGAAACCAGCGAAGTACTTCCGCAGGGGCGCTGGCAAAATACCAATGGTTATACGAGGCTCTGAGGTTTTTATAGCGCAGGCCCTGGTCACCGTGCTCGATTGCAAACGCCGGTGCAACGTTTTCCTGCATGTGCCGGGTGGAATAATGAAACTCATGGCCTTTGGCGCCGCCGGCCAACTCGCGGTAGCCTAAAGCCACCAACTCGCTGTGCATCCGGGTGGTAAAAGCCAATATACCGGCCATGGGCCAAGCGTGTTGCGTGTTGTCGATGAGTAATTGCCCCAGCAACATCATGCCGCCGCATTCGGCCAGCACCGGTCCGCCTCTTTCAATAAATTGCCGTAACGAAGCCCAGGTGGCGGAACTTGCGAGTTGTGCGGCGTATAACTCGGGATAGCCTCCCGGCAGCCAAACTGCATCCGTAGCTTCGGGTAACGGTTCACCGTTTAACGGCGAGAAGAACGTCAGCTTGGCGCCTTGAGTCATCAGCCATTCCACATTAGCCGGGTATATAAAGCAGCAAGCGTCATCACGGGCTATCGCAATGGTTTTGCCGGCCAGTTCGGGCGAGCCGTGATGGTTTTCCGGCAGGGCCGGGTTCAACTGGCCGAAAGTTTTAAGCAAGGCGGCCAGGTCGGCGTGGAGCAATGCCGTCAGTTCGGGCACCGTGGTTTCATGCGGACGGCATAAACCTAAATGCCGTTGTTTGATGGTGGGCGCGCCGTTTTCCAACCATGCCACGATGGGCGGCAGCTGGTGATCCTTTAATAATTGCGCCAAAAGCGCAGCGTGACCGGCGCTGCCGGCGCGGTTGGCGATAATGCCGGAAATGCTTACGCCTTTGTCCGATGCACAGCTGCAATAGCCTTTGACCAGCGCGACAATCGAGCCGCTAAGCCCTTGAACGTCGGCGACCAGCAGCACAGGAACGCCTAAAACCCTGGCCAAGTCCAGGCTGGAGCCGGTTTCGCCAACGCCGGCTTTGCCGTCAAACAACCCCATCATGCCTTCGATCAAGCCGTAGGTACCGGCGTTAAGAGTGGATTGCAGTTGTTTAATGCACAAGCCGGCACCCATCATGAAGCTATCCAAATTATGGCTAGGCTTGCCGGTAACTGCCTGATGCCAGAGCGGGTCGAGAAAATCCGGCCCGCATTTGAAAGCGTCTACGCTAACGCCGGCCTGTTGCATGGCTTGTAGTAACGCCAACATGACCGTGGTTTTGCCACAGCCGGAATGGGTACCGGCTAGTAATGCCGCTGATCGGATCAAATGGCGCGGGTCAGTACCGTTCTAAGCGACTGGTTTTCAATCCGGCAGTGAAAACCAGTGTAATGAACGGTTGGTTACGGTAAGCGCGGCTTCCTGCAAGGCTTCCGAACGGCTGGGGTGTACGTGTATGGTTTTACCCAAATCTTCGCTGCTGGCGGAAAACTCCATGGCTACCAACGCTTCGGAGATTAACTCGGAAGCCTGACTGCCGATGATATGAACACCCAGAATGGTGTCGTGCTCGGCGTGCGCGATGATCTTAACAAAACCTTTGTTGTGTTGTTCGGTTTGCGAGCGCAGATTAGAGCTGAAAGGGAAAATACCGGTTTTAAAAGGCTCGCCCATGGCGATCAGCTCTTGTTCGGTTTGCCCGGCCCAGGCAATTTCAGGGTCGCTGTAAATAATGCTGGGGATCAGATTGTAATTGATGCCGGCGGGTTGGTTACCGGCAATTTGCTCGGCGACAAAAACGCCTTCGGCAATGCCTTTATGAGCAAACATGGGGCCGGGAGCCGTCAAATCACCGATGGCATACACGCCGGGCAAATTAGTCCGGCAGTTCCCGTCTACATGCACAAAACCGCTTTCGTCCAGCAGCAAATTGGTTTCCGGTGTTGCCAGATTTTCGGTGTTGGGTTTGCGACCGGAGGCAACAATGACTTTGTCGGTGATTAAAGCATGAATACCTTCTTGATCACGGAATTCCACTTGCACTTTTTTATCGATTTTCTTAACGGCTATGACTCGCGCGCCCAGGCATAAGTCTATGCCTTGTTCGGTGTAAATTCGGTAGGCTTCGCGGGCAATTTGTTGGTCGGCTTTGGCTAAAAACTGTTGTTGAGCTTCCAGAATCGTTGTTTTCGCTCCTAAACGGCTCCAAATGGCAGCCAATTCCAGACCGATCACTCCGGCGCCTATGATGCATAAATGCTTGGGAATTTGCTCAATGTTAAGCGCTTGCGGATAACTTATGATGTGTTCGTTATCCAAAGGCACGTTAGGCAGCGGTATACCGCTGGCGCCGGTAGCCAAAATAATATGTTGAGCTCTGATAATTTCGGTCTCGCCGCCATTGATTAGTGATAACTGTAGTTGACGTTCACTCAATAAACGTGCGGTTGCGTGGAAGCGCCGGATGTTGTAAACATTGAAGATATTGCTGAGATTTTTCTGGTAATGGTCGATGATGGCATTTTTGCGGAGCATCATGCGTTTGGGATCAATATAAATATTTTCCGCCATAATACCGTGATTGTGATATTCGAATATCAAGGCCTGATAAAACTTGGCAGACTCCAATAAAGCCAACGTTGCCAGCGATCCGCCGTGAGCATTAGTGCCGCCCAGCTCGGATTCATGAGCCGGGCCGGAATATTTGTCAACACAAGCGGTGTTCAAACCCAGTTGCGCACAACGGATAGCTGCGGCGTAACCGGCCGGGCCTGCGCCAACGATTACGGCATCGAATTCGTTTATGGGCGTGGTCATAAGGTCAAACCGGTTAGATATTAAGTAATAAATGCGCGGGGGATTCCAAGCACTCTTTTATGGTGACTAAAAATTGTACGGCATCGCGGCCATCGACCAGCCGGTGGTCATAAGACAACGCCAGATACATGATCGGGCGAATCACGATTTGGCCATTTTCAACGACAGCGCGTTCTTTAATAGCGTGCATCCCTAAAATGGCACATTGCGGTGGATTTAAAATAGGGGTTGACAGCATGGAGCCGAAAATACCGCCGTTGGTGATGGTAAAAGTCCCGCCTTGCAAGTCGTTATAGCTCAGCGTACCGGCCCGGGCCTTGGCACCGTAATCGGCAATGCTGCGTTCGATACCGGCAAAGTC
>PERF01000067.1 GCA_002928495.1 Methylobacter sp.
GGCGTTTAGGCACTGATGCCGACAACCCGCATCGGCTCAAATACAAAAAAATCTCTTAATCCGGTTGACGGCGCTCATAAAATGGGCGCCATCACTTTGCCGAAGATCAAACAGAAAAAACCACGTCAAAGTTTGCGATGAAGCCGGACACACGATCACGGGCTACCGTTTTCACAGGCAAAACTAAATTATCCGCGCTAAGATTGCGCTCCCGTAGGGATTCTTGTTCAACGTAAATCTCATTGACATCATAGACTTCCAACGCCCTGAATAGGGCAGAAGTATCTTTTAGCCTATATTGCTCAGGCTGTTGCCCGCGCTTTAATTGAAAAACCCCATCATCCAGCAATAAAAGCGTAACCTTTTGATCAAATGCCGCTGCCGTCAACACGATATCCAGCATTTCCTGGGCATAAATCCCGCTATAAGGCGGATTATTGAACATGAATAAAAATCGCTTGGCCATCAAAACACGATGAAACGGTCAGCCAAAATCACAGCTTCAATCAATTGTCCCAGACCTGAAATCCTGAAACCTTCGGCCAAATTATCCCCGTTTAGACCTAAGCGTTTAATTTCTTCAGCGCATAACAACCCGCGCCGTTGGGCGGCAGAAATACAAACTACCAAATCAATTTGATGAGCGCTGGCTAATTCATTCCATTGTTGGCTCCATTGCCATTCGTCATCAGGCGGAATGACTTGTTTGAAAGCATGGTAAACACCATCATGATAAAAAAACACGCGTTGCACCCGATGACCGTTGCTCAATAAGGCTTTTATAAACTGAAAAGCCGTATAACTGGCGGGAGAATGGTAAGGGCTGCTATTGACTTGAATGGCATAGTTCATAAATCAGCTGTCTTAGGAAACGGTTGAACACGGTTCAATGCTATCATTATAATTATCCAATAAAACATCGTCCAAATTAAGCGCACTGTCCGGAACTAAATTTTTTCCGCCCGGGTCAATCATATATGTTATTTAATCGCTCACTTATCAGCTCAGCGCTAATTTTTGCTCTGAGCACATCAAATATCTCAGCTGATATCGATAAAATTCAGCTGCCGGACATTGGCGACTCATCAGGCACCTTAATTTCACCCGCACAGGAAATAGAACTGGGCGAAGCATTTTTCCGAAGCCTGCACAGCCAATTGGCAATTAACCAAGACCCTGAAATACAACACTACATACAGACTATTGGCAAAAATCTGGTTATCAATAGCGACAACCCAGGCTACCCCTTCCATTTTTTTGTAGTATTGGAAAATGACATCAACGCATTTGCAGGCCCTGGTGGTTATATCGGCGTTAACTCGGGCTTGATTCTTACCACGGAAGCCGAAAGCGAACTCGCCTCGGTTATGGCGCACGAAATAGCCCACGTCACTCAACGCCACTTATATCGAGCGTTTGAAGCCGCCAGCCGGTTATCGATTCCCACCGCGGTGGCTACCTTGGCGGCTATATTAATCGGCACACAATCACCCGGTCTTGGGCAAGCGGCTATCGTAGCCGCCCAAGCCGGTAGCGCACAGTTTCAAATCAATTTCACCCGGGAAAACGAAGAGGAAGCTGATCGTGTCGGCATGCAAACTTTAGCAGGTTCGCAATACGATCCGCGGAGCATGCCAACATTTTTTGAAAGGTTACAACAAGCCACGCGTTACGTCGGGCAAAACGTTCCTGAATTTTTACGTACGCATCCAGTTACCTCATCACGTATTTCCGACTCCAGAGGCCGGGCTGAAACTTACCCTTACAAGCAATTCCCCGATTCCATGGCCTATCAGCTTGCCAAAGCCAAGCTGCGAATTTTAACCACGGAAGATCCAAAACAGGCTTTGGCTTATTTTCAAAACCGTTTGACGCTGGGAACAGAAGAACAGCGTGCAATTAGCCGTTATGGTTTCGGATTGGCCTTGCTAAATATGCAAAAACTTGAGGAAGCCGAGACTATTTTTTTGGAACTGGTCAAAAACTACCCCGATCAACCGCAGTTTTTAACGGCAATGGCGCGCACTGCCCAGGAATCGAAGAACTTTCCTAAAGCACTCAGCCTGTATGAAAAAGCCAGCAAACAGTTTCCTGACAATGAAGGCATTAAGTTTGAATTTATCCGTTCCTTGCTCAAAACAGGTAACCCCGAATTGGCGAAAAAAAATCTGCAATCGCTGAATGCCAAAGTACAAAAATCTCCCCTTTTTTATGAACTGATTGCCGAAGCTTATAGCGAAATGAAGCAACCTGCCGAATCCCATCGTTATTTGGCCGAATACTATTACGTTTCCGGCCAAAGCCGGGAGGCAATAACCCAAATCCGGCTTGCCCAAAAAGAAAAAAACTTAAGCTTTCAACTGGCATCTATTCTTAATGAACGCTTAAAGTTTTTTATATCGGAATTTGAAGCCGCCCACCGTGAGCGATGAATGCAAAAAGCGTAATTAATTTTCGATCCGAAACTTTTTTGTCACATTCCCTATTTTCTTATGGACACTCAAAACTTTTTTAAATAGAATGCATGCAGCTTAAGGATTGAGCCCCGGTAAACTACCGGGAAATGAGGAGGATCAAGCCAAGTGGCTACATAATTAAAATAAGAAACAATCTACTTAAATTGGGATTGTGCACTCGCAGTACTTAGCACAAATAAAAACTATAACAATGCCCAATCATGCCCGCTTAAAGCGGGCTTTTTATTGTCCGTAAATCCCCACATGCCATTTTTAGGATTGCTATAAACCCATTTCCTTACAAACATTAAGTTATAATGTTACTTCATCAATCCGTATGAGGTGGAACATGACTAGGGGAAACGCCGTAATAGACAATTTGCAACACTGGCTGGACGATCAAATCACTGCTATCAAAGCGAGCAAGCGATACCAAGCCATAGCCGCTTTGCCACCATTGCAACGTTATAGTGTCATCATATGCGCTTTTTTGCTTTCTCAGGCTGTCATCTTCAGCGCTTTATATCTTGTTTTCGGCGAAATGGTGGTTCTTGGCTTTTTAGCCAGTATTTTGGCAGGATCAGCCACCGGCTTTGGCGCTTTAACGGCTGTCTTGTTCAAAAAAGTCTCCAGTAACCTGTTCAACAGTTTATTAGGAGCAGCCGCAGGGGTTATGCTGGCGGCTACCGCATTCTCCCTGTTAGTCCCCGGTATAAGTTACGGCAACCTATCTTGGCCCGGTAAAGGCATATACATCGTTTCGGCGGGTATGCTTTTAGGCGCTATATTTCTGCATTTTGCAGACCGCCAATTGCCCCACTTTAATTTCAAAACCATAGAAAATATAAGTCAAAGCTCGCTAAAAAAGATCTGGCTGTTTATTATCGCCATCACCATACATAACTTTCCTGAAGGCATGTCGGTAGGTGTGAGTTTCGGCACAGGTAATATGAAAGACGGATTAGTCCTTGCCATTGCCGTCGCGTTGCAAAATATTCCCGAAGGTCTGGCAGTAGCTTTACCATTGGTGGCAATGGGTTACAACCGCTGGCGTGCGGTTGCGATTGCCGGCGCTACCGGTTTAGTTGAACCGATAGGCGGCTTGTTAGGCGTTACCATGGTTACGGTTTTCCAACCATTGCTGCCCATCACCATGGGTTTTGCTGCCGGCGCCATGCTTTTTGTCATTAGCGAAGAAATTATCCCCGAAACCCATGCCGCCGGACGTTCACGGTATGCCACGTTTGCCTTGATGGCAGGCTTTATTGTCATGATGGTTCTGGATAATGCGTTGTCCTGAATAGCAAAAATCAATCAACGTGGAATCTTTACAGACAATTTTTCTGCCGCTCTGGCACACCATCGAAGAACTTTTGCCTAGCCGCCAAGCCGGCATCACTGCAGCAACCAGCTTTATGTTGATCTTCGCTGCGGAAATTGGCGACAAAAGTCAGCTGGTGTGTATGACCCTGGCATCAAAATACCGGCCGGCTCCGGTTTTGCTGGGCGCCGGGGCGGCATTCATGGTATTGAATATGCTCGCCGTGGCTTTCGGCTTGGCGCTTTCAAAATGGCTGCCGCCTTATGTGGTTGCAGGTACAGTGGCGCTGTTGTTTGGCCTATTCGGGTGGCAGGCGGTCACTGCGAAAGCGTCTGGTAATGGAGATGATCTAGCCAAAACAAAAAGCTCCGGCAATATTTTTTTGACCACTTTTGTAATGATTACGTTGGCGGAGTTCGGCGATAAAACCCAACTCGCCGTGGCCGCTTTAAGCAGTTCCGGCCAACCTTACGCTATATGGAGCGGAGCGACGCTGGCCCTGATTTCAACTTCCGCAATAGGCATTGTCCTAGGCCGAACCTTGCTTAAAAAATTGCCTTTGACATCGATACACAAAATTAGCGGACTGCTATTTCTGGTCTTAGCAACCCTGGCTGCTTATAAAGCCGCTAAGTTGTTACCAACCGGTTGGATGCAGTAAAATTTCGGGCTCGCTAGTTATTTTTGCCGTTTGAACTTGGCTAGCCACCGCATCGAGCCGGCCGGATTGAATCCCTAATAAAAGCTCCCCCTTCAACAAACCTACCAGCTCGCGGCCTGCCATTTGGAAGCGCCAGCCGTGCAACAGCGCAGAATCATCGCCATTGAATATCAGGTTTTCCAAGTCCTTACGAGTCGCCAGAATAACGGGATTGAGCGAGTTTTGCTCGGCTCGGATCCGCACCAAAGCGGTCATAATATCCAGAATGGCTTCGTGTTGCTGGGTTAATTTACCGGGCCTGCCTTTTTCATTATAGGGCACCGGATTCCGGTCTTTAGCAAGATTAACCAATTGACACAGCTGTTCGCCGTACCGGGCCACCAATCGCTCACCGATACCACGCACCTCAGCCAGTTGGGCAACGGTTTCGGGCTGGCGTTTAGCTATATCAAATAAAATCTCATCTTTTAGCAACCAGTTGCGCGGCCGATTTAGCGTTTGCGCGGTTTTTTCCCGCCATTCCGCCAAAACTTGTACAATCGACAACTGCTTACCGGTTAATTTATTTTTGCCTTTTATTCGGTACCAGGCATTCTCGGGACTCAGCTGATACAGCTCAGTATTAGCCAGCTCGGCAAAATCGTTGTTCAGCCAATCCAGTCGGCCAAGTTTATTTAGCTTTTCATGCATAATCTGATAGATTTTGCAAAGATAGATCACATCATCGGCAGCATATTGAACTTCCGCTTCGGATAAAGGACGCTTACTCCAATCGGCACGGGTGTGCGCTTTGCTGAGGTTAATGTTAAGAAAACTGGAAACCAGCATGGCATAACCCGGATTTTCTTGAAAGCCCAACAACGGCGCGGCAATCTGGGTATCGAAAATCGGCTGCGGAACCTTTCCGGTGATTTGATAAAAAATTTCCAGATCCTGGCGGCAGGAATGAAATATTTTTATTATGTCCGGGCTATAAATTGCCTCGAATAAACTATTCAAATCGGTTAGCGTTAACGGATCGACGCAAGCGACCCATTCAGGCGTAGCGATTTGCAAAAAACAAAATTGCGGATAATAGGTTTTCTCCCGCAAAAACTCGGTATCCAAAGCCAACCAGGCGGCTTGTTTGATTTTTGCGCACAGGCCCGGTAATTGTTCCGGGGTATTGATGTATTCAATTGCAGTCATAATGGCTTAGATGTCCGTAAAAACCCGCGCAAAATCAAGCGAGCCGGGATAATATAGTTTAAATATGGGGATCAATTAGAAAAAATATATGCGTTTTAAGATTATTCCAGTCACATCCTATCAACAAAACTGCAGTCTGCTTATCTGCGAACAAACCGGCAAAGCGGCAATTGTTGACCCCGGTGGCGATATAGAACGAATTATGGAAGAAATAAATAAAAACCAGCTCAACGTAGAATATGTACTACTTACCCATGGCCATCTTGACCACGTCGGAGGCGCGGCAGAATTAGCCGCCAAATTTGGCGTGCCTGTGCTAGGCCCCCATGAGGATGACAAATTCTGGCTGGATGCTATTCCGGCGCAATGCCAATTCTTTAATTTCCCTGTCAGCCAAAGCTTTACACCGTCATCCTGGCTGCAGCATGGCGACACCGTGAAAATAGGTAAGCTTACGTTAGACGTTCTGCATTGTCCCGGACACACTCCAGGGCATTTGGTGTTTGTGCAAAAAGACAACAAACTGGCCCTGGTAGGCGATGTTTTATTTAAAGGTTCAATTGGCCGCACCGATCTACCTAGAGGAAATTACGATAGTTTAATCGATTCAATCAAGAACCGCTTGTGGCCGTTAGGCGAGGAAATTGCCTTTATTCCGGGACACGGGCCAATGTCTACATTTGGTGAAGAAATGCGCACCAATCCGTATGTCGGCATCTATTAATCAGACTCAATAGCACGCGTTACGGGCGCTTTTTGACCAAAATCTTACTCGACCGCAATCATCCCCGGCGTAACTTCTTGAACCGAGGCTGTTGCCGGATTGGCGTGTTTGGTTTTGTTCTGCCGATTGCGTTTAAAATTTCGGCGTTTTTTGCCGTTTGTCTTTAAACGCTTGATTTGTAATGGCCGTTGTTGAATTTCCACGGTTTTTAGATGGGCAAAAATATCCGGCGGCATGCCTTCCGGCAGCTCAATGATGGTATATTCCGGTTGCATGTTTATATTGCGGATATTGTTTTTGTCCACACCCGACTCATCCACCAGTGTTTTGCATAATTCAGCGACAGTCATTCTATGTTTGCTGCCGATTTCCACCCGGTAGCGCACCATTTTTGGAGAAGCCGTTAAACTTGGGGTTTCCGGTTTGGTTAAACACGCTTCCAAGTCCGTTTGGTTTAACAACCGAAGCAACACCGACGCGCAATCCAACCAATCCAAACCCAAATCTTTGGCTATGGCTTGAACAGTAATGCGGCTGGAGGATAAATCCTCGGTTTCAAGAATCGTTCTGATCCTTGCTTTTAAAGCCCCTTGCTCGCTGGATTGTGCCACACTGCCCTTCCTGATGCCTTATTTGCCTAATGCTTAAAGTCTATCCTTAAAAATTTCCACATAGGCTTCATCACGCATCCTACGCAGCCAAAGCTCGGTTTCTTCCTCAATTTTACGTTTCCTGATCGTATCCCTAACCACATTTTTAGCGTATTCGCTGCTGTTGTCCTTTTCCTCACGCCCCAAAACTTGTATCAAATGCCAGCCAAATTGCGTCTGAAGTGGCTGGCTGATCTCATCGACCGCCAATTTTTGCATTGCTTCCTCAAACGGCTTGACCAGATCGCCAGGACCGACCCAATCCAAACTGCCGCCTTTAAGCGCGGAACCTTTATCATCAGAATGAGAACGCGCCAACTCGGCAAAATCCTCACCATTGACTATGCGTTCTCTAAGCGCCAGCAAACGTTTTCCGGCTTCGGCATCGTCAATCAAATCGTTGGTTTTGATGAGGATATGCCTGACTTTGGTCTTGGTGATTGAATGCTGTTCCACACCTTTTTTATCCAGCAGTTTGACGATATGAAAACCGCTGGGGCTGCGTATCGGATCCGCCACTTCTCCTATCTCCATTTTTCCGACGGCACCGGCGAATAACGTCGGTATGTCACTAATGCGCCGCCAGCCTAAATCACCGCCTTTTAGGGCGTTGCCGCTATCGGAAAAGCTGATTGCGGCCTGATTAAAATCCGCCCCCGCCCTTAATTTAGCAACCAAATCATCGGCTTTACCGAGTGCGTTTTGTATGGCGGCCGACGTTGCCGCTTCGGGAACCGAAACCAAGATATGACCTAAGTGATATTCCGTTGAAGCTTCACCGAATTTATCCTCGGTCTCCATGAAATGGTCGACTTCTTTATCGGTTACTTTGATTCGGCCGCCGATCTCTCGGCCACGTATCTGGTTAAGGACAATCTCGTTGCGAATACTCTCCAGAAAATTCTTATAACTGAGGCCTTGCTTGCCCAATTCATCGCGGAATTCGTCCAAGGACATGCTGTTTCTTTGCGCTATATCACTCGCAGCATTTTTAAGCTGTTCTTCGGTAACATCGATGCCGGCTTTTTCTGCAAACTGAAACTGTAATTTTTCAATGATCATTTTTTCCAGTACTTGCTTACGCAGCAAAGACTCAGGCGGCAATTGCGCATTATTAGCCTGAATACGCTGGGCAATGGTGCTTACCTCCCGGCGTAAGTCTTCGTCAAGAATAACATCTTCTTCAACTATAGCAACGATCTTACCGAGTTCCTCAGCCTGTGCGTGAACACCGGCCAACTGAAGTAAACCACATGAAAACACGCCCAAGGCGAATTTTCTTAAATTAATCATAATCATCTTCTGTCCGGATTTATGTAGCCGTAAATATTTTCTTCAAAGAAGTCATCCAATTTCTGACCCAAGCCCGTCAAACCTTTTAGCTCGAACTGAACAAATACGCCCGTCTGGCTGACGCCTTCGACAAATGCATTGATGTCGCTGACGTTTTGTGGGTTGACAATAACGGTATTATTGACATAGCGCCGCCCTAAAATACTCAACCGCCAACAGCAGGTTTCTTTTTGCACGCCCAAAAATCCTTCGCGGGTTGCATTGAACAGCCAGGAATATTGCCAGCGCCCCACCGCATACCAGTCATTGTAAACCGGCCAGCGGAAGGATACGTCACTTTGCACAATATCGTTACGGCGATCGGCAAACAGCGGATTGTGCCGGTACCGCCAGCCTAGATTGACAACTTCTCCGGGGTTGTTTTGAAAATGGATAGCCGCTTCATTCCGTTCAAATTCATTGGTATCAGGATTCCATTGCACGCCAAGCTGAGCCGATACATGCTCGCTGATTTGGGTGCTTAATTCGCTCACGAGGTTGGATTGGGATGTGGTTTCGGCAACCGTAAACGGATTGCCCTGAAAGCAAATACCGGTGGTATAGATACCGCATAAACTGACATTGCGGTCGTCAAAATAAAAAATTTCGCCTACGCTGAATTTAAGCCTTTCCCGGCCGGTTTTGGTATCGGTCAAGCGCGTGGTCACCGCCGCGGTGAGCTGGTTGGCATCTTGCACCCGGTCGTTACCACTGAACCGGTTTTCTCTAAATAAGCTGTTGAAAACAAAGTCGTTTATCGAGGTATCAAACAGTGGAATATTGTTTTGATCCTTACTCGGAATGTACAAATAAAACAATCTCGGTTCTATCGTGCTCAAATAGCCGCTGTCGGTAAAATTGCGCTCGAAAAACAACCCGCTGTCCACGGACGCAATCGGTAATGCCCGAAAAATGCTATCGCCCGCCAACACACCCTGGGACAGCTCGTATTCGGTGACTTGCAAGGATAATTTGGGCCTCACAAAAGCGCCCTCGTTCTGAAACGGCAGGCTTAGCGCGGGCTTAACATTGATACGCTGGGCATTAACCAACACATTCTGCTGAAAATGCACATACTCACTTTCCAGCGCGGTATCCAGGGAAGTGAACCCTAGGTTAAACGAATGGTAGGTATTAAAAATCACCTGCGGTAACCGCCTATACGGTTGGCCCGGTGGCGTGATTGCACGGTCAATGGTTTGGTAGTTATCAATTTGCGCAATAAAAATCGTATTCGGTTTGACATAAGTCAGGTCGGCTTTGCTGTACAAGAAGCTGAAGTTATTAATACTCAAGGCATTGCCTAAATCCGCAAAATAATCACGATCGGAAGCATAGGTTGCGTCGAAATTTGCGCTTAATCCCGGAACAAATTCGGTTCTATGTTTGAAGACACCAAGATAACGAGCTCGGGACTGCTTATCGTCATTCGGTAAAACTTCAAGACTTAATTTGCCTTTGGTGTCTTCAGTCAAATACCTAAAATCGCCGCCCAATAAAATTCCGCGGTCACTTAAATAGCGCGGCCTAAACAGCAGATCATAGTTCGGCGCAATATTCCAATAATAGGGAAGGGTCAGATTAAAACCGGAACGCTGGGTGTTGCCGAAGTTAGGCGCCAAGAAACCTGAAATCCGCCGGTTGTCGGTTGGAAAAGACAAAAACGGCGAATAAAACACCGGCACGCCTTTAAACTCCACCCAGGCATTTTTGGCCGCGCCGCGCCCACGTTCGCGGTTGATTTTCAAATCCGTGGCGTGCACGATCCAATCCTGGTTACCCGGCTGGCAACTGGTATAAGCCACATCGGAATAATGCGACAACGATTTACTGTCGCGATAGGCGGCGCGGGCCTCGCCTCTCAGCGGCGTGGTGGGGGAAATAAACAGCACATTGCGCAAGCGCGCCTGATCGGAGTTCAAACGCAGTGAGGCGCTGTCGCTATACAACGACAATTCATCTTCACTGTAGTAAACATTGCCTTGCAAATCCAGAGTTTCCGATACCGCGTCATAGTTGGCGATGGTGGATGACGCACGCTGATCGGCGCGGTGAATTTGCACATTACCCACATAAACGCCGACTTCATTATCGAAAGTTTCCGAATAATCCGATCGCACGTCCAAAGGCGAAACTTCGCGCAAGTGTTTTTCGCGTAAAAACTCGGGCAGCGTATTTATCGCCACCCCGCAATTTTCCCAGGGGTCATATTTCAGATTGGCCAGCAAGGCGCGGAAAGTCTGCTCCTGGGCTGGGGTATACGCCGGGTCCAATAAGCGCCAGCCGGCAGCTTCCACCGTGATCGCCTTGGGTTGGCTTTGGCTTTTGGGGTTCTGGCCCACCAAGCTGCAATCCCATTTCTCTTGCCCTTCCCGCACTTGGCAATCCCAGCCCGGTACTAATCCTTTAGTGGCATTGGCCTGCCGGGTCTCAGGCTCGGTATCGGGCAAAGCCGGCGTTGGGAACTCGGGTTTGCCGGCCTGAGGTACTGAAGGTGTCAGGTCATCGGGCTTAACCAATGGACCCGGCTCGGCCTGCTGTTCAACCGTGGTTGCGGCCGGGGCGGATTCAACCTGTTCCACTGCCGGCTCCGGCTTAACCAGCGGTTCGGACGGCGCCGGTTTTGCCAATGCCGGTTCCGGCTTGACCACCGGGGTAGCTTGCTGCGGCTCCGGTTCTTTAACCGGGGTAGTTACCGCCGGTTGATTTGCCTGGGCGGGAGAGGCAGACTGCTCCTGGGGCGGGGTTTGTTCTTGGGCCGGTGTTTCAGCCGGTTTATCCGCACCCACACAAATCCATTCCTTGCCGTCTTTACTTTGCTGGCAGTTCCATGCCGAATCATTAGCAATACCGGATATTGAATACAACAGCAAAAAAACCAAAAATAAGCGGCAATGCATAAAAAGGCTTGGGAAATCCTGATTTAAATCAAATAAACAGCTATTCTATCGCATTTACCTTGGCATTATAACCAATACCGCCCGCAAAACATGATCCCCGAAGATTTAAGAACCCTAAGTATGATGGATTGGCTGGAAAACGATCTGCTACTTGATATCAAGACGCTTGAACCCGCCTCCGGCGATGCCAGTTTCCGCCGCTATTTTAGAATTTTTACGGACGAACAAAATTTTATTGTCATGGACGCGCCGCCCGAGCGCGAAAACGTGGCCGCTTTTATAAAAATCGCCAACTTTCTCAGCCAGGCCGACGTTTCCGTGCCTACCGTGTTCCGCCAGAATCTGGCCGACGGCTTTTTACTGCTGGAAGATTTCGGTTCAACCAGTTACTTGCAAACACTTTCCCTAGAAACAGCCCCGGCTCTGTACCAAAGCGCCTTAGCCAGTCTGCTGAAGCTGCAAACCAACGTTTTTCTAAGAAATACCGACCTGCCCCGCTATGACCACGCGCTGTTAACACGGGAGCTGGACATTTTCGAGGAATGGTTTTTAGGCGAGCTGCTTGATACCACCATAACGCCGGAATTGTGGCAACCGGTTAAAACCTTATTGATAGAATCCGCCTTGTCGCAACCGGCTGTGTTTGTGCACCGGGACTACCATTCCAGAAACCTCATGGTGCTGGAAACTAACTCGCCGGGGATTCTGGATTTTCAGGATGCCGTGATCGGGCCGATTACTTATGATGCCGTCTCCTTGCTCAGGGATTGCTACATTGCCTGGCCGCAGCCGCAAATCGATGCTTGGCTTAGCGGGTATTACCAAAACCTGACCCAAGCCGGGCTGGTTACAGCGAGCCTGGAAACCTTCCGGCGCTGGTTTGACCTTATGGGTTTGCAACGCCATCTTAAAGCCATCGGCATCTTTGCCAGGCTTGATATCCGCGATCAAAAACCCAATTATCTAAACGCTATTCCGCGCACTTTAAACTACGCTGTAAGCGTTGCCGCCGCCTACCCGGAACTTAAAGCATTTGGCGACTTTCTGGAACACATCGCGCTACCGGACGACTTATCATGAAAGCGATGATCCTGGCCGCAGGCCGCGGCGAACGCATGCGCCCGTTAACCGACCATACCCCCAAACCCTTGCTCAAAGCAGGCGGCAAACCGTTAATCGTGCACACTATCGAACAGCTGGTCAGTGCCGGCATAACCGGGCTGGTAATTAACCACGCCCACCTAGGCGCTCAAATTGAAGACGCTTTGGGTAACGGCTCGGCTTGGGGTGCAAATATTCAATACTCGCCGGAAGCTGAAGCCCTGGAAACCGCCGGCGGCATTATCCATGCCCTGTCTTTGCTGGGCGACCAGCCGTTTTTGACGGTCAACGGCGATATCGCAACCGATTTTGCATTCGCCGGCCTTAGCCAAATTCCCTTAAAACTGGCGCATCTGGTTTTAGTCAACAACCCTGAACACAACCCCGGCGGCGACTTTGTGCTCAACGAAACCGGCTTGATCAAAGCCGGCGGCGGCGTAAAGCTGACGTTTAGCGGTATCGGTTTATACCGGCCCGAATTTTTTCTAGGCCAAACGCCCGGCAAACGCAAATTATTGCCTTTGATGCTTGCAGCCATGGCGGAAAATCAGGTAACCGGCGAATTGTATAACGGCTTCTGGCTGGATGTGGGCACGCCCGAGCGCCTGCAACAACTGGATGCGCATTATGCCACCGCGCCCATTAGCGGGTAAAAGCGATATATTTGCGGTAAGGCGAATCTTTTTTCCAGGTAAACGCTTCCGAGTAATAATGCATCAGCGCCAGATAACCGATTAAACCGACACTCACAGCCTTACCCCCCGGCACACCCCAAACCTGGGCCAGTTGATTGAACAAAGTGTCGCCGTAATTTTGCAGCACAAACGCCAAGCCAAAGGAAAATAGCGGCAGCACCAGCCAGACCGGCAGTTTCAAGTGCTTGCCGACCCGGTACAAAGTATTTTTAGGATGGCTCCCGTGTTTGTTGTAGTCGTGGATGACATAAACAATGTAGGCGGTAGCATCGTGCACCAGTCTGGGCACTAAAATCGCCAGAAAATAATACTGCTGCACATAAAGATAAAAACTGCTCAACACCAGTAACGTATTCGACCACAACAACCAGCGCCCCAAGTCGTCATGCACATAGCGCTGGCTTAGCAGCGAACTGAACACCAGCCCCAAACTCAACGCCCCTGCGGCATGTTGCAGCCATTCCACTTGCGGAGGTTCCAAGCTATTTTTCAGAAATATCCCCAGATACACCAGCAAGCCGGCCGCCACACTGATCCACAGCATTAAATGAAAAGCCCACGCTGGCAGCCGGCACAGATTGCGGACTATGCCTTGCTGTTGTCTCAACACGTGATAAACCGTCCATGCGGCAACGATGACGTAAAATGCGCGGTAAGGTAAAAACAAACTGCCGACACCGAAAAACACCGCCAAAGCCAGCGTCATACCCGCCAGTTTGCGGCGAAAAAAGGTTAAATATTCGGGATTGCTCAGCAAAATAATCGAACTGGCGACAATATGCGGCGTTCCGAACAAAAATTGAAATAACACAAAATGGTTGGGGCTGCTGGGCAGGCTTTGCCGCAGTGCTTGTTGCCAAAAAGCGGTATCCAAAAGCTGCAGTAAGATGCAAAATGGAATTATGGCGTACAATGCCAGCAAAACACGGAAAGACACCGCTTTTCGCGGCTGCACGGCTTCATGCGAAAAAAAAGTATGTGCAGACATGGTTGTTAATTTTTGCGATATGGCAACCCAACGGAAGCCATAAATTAAACGTAAGCATTTTCCATTTCAAGCACTAAAACAATAATAAGATGATGATTTTTGAACTACACCCACGCTTAGAGCATGATTGCCTGGAAGTCGGCCGCTTTAATCTGTGCCGCCTGCTGATGATGAACGACAGCCAATATCCCTGGTTTCTGCTGGTGCCGCAACGGCCGGAAATCCGGGAAATTTTTCAACTGGAAGCCGCCGACCGCCGGCAATTGATGGATGAATCCTGCTTATTGGCGGAAAACCTGCATACCTTGTTTAAAGCCGATAAGATCAACATAGCCGCTATCGGTAACCTGGTGCCGCAATTGCACATCCACCACATCGTGCGCTACCACACCGACATCACCTGGCCGTCGGCGGTCTGGGG
>PERF01000068.1 GCA_002928495.1 Methylobacter sp.
AATCAACAGGTGTTCCTATGCCGGCAATATAATGCTTCTTAATTGACCGGATTTAGTTAACTTCGGTGAAAAACTTTACCTAGCAATTAAGCTAAGGACTATTTAGCCTTATTGTAAATGAGAACAATTAACATTTGCAATAACTATGTTAAACTTTATTTCAATTCATTAAAAAACTCAGTCACTCGTTTTTTCAACGCGAGTAACCGTGTTACAAATGTCATTGATGCCGAGTGGAGTTAAAATTAGCTTCAGGCTGGGTTTTTACTAAAAGTCTGGTTTGCAGTGGCCTCCTAACAAGCCATTATTTTTTAAAACAATGGCTTGCAGGCAATCTCAGCACACTCTATTTAACAAAATAATCAGCCCCCCAGAAAAAGCAACATGTCTTGGGTGCGGGTGTAATCGCTGGTTTTGTATATTAGGTGGTCTTCGGCATCGGAAATGATGAAAAAAGGCAGCCCTACTTTCAACTCGGGATAGCGCGAATCGTTCTGGAATTCTTTAAATTCCGGATCGGTATCGTAGATTTTCAGCAGCACGGCTTGTTTGAGTCCGTCGATCAATGCCGGGTCGGTTTCGGCTAAGTGCTCAAAGGCTTTACAGTTGGCACACCAGTAAGCGAAAAAATCGACAAAAATGGGCTTACCCTGCTCGCGGGCGGCTTTAACAGCATCTTCGCGATTTAAATACCAAGTCAACTCGCCTTTGGTTTCCGTCGGGATGGTTCCGGCCGCGTTTAGCGTTACCGGCGTGGCCGCCACGGTGGTGGAGGTAAAAACACCTTGTGCCAAGATCACGCTACCCACCACACTAAACAATACGCACAAAGCCCGCTCCATACGTTGAGAATTTGGCAGCTTTTCTCTTTCAAACAGAAAAATTGAAAACATTAGAATCAGTGCACCAAAAAACACTAATTGAATATTTTCCGGTTTGAAGCCATAACCTGACAAACCCTTTTCCAGATAGGTAAAAGCGAAATACAAAATAAATGCGCCCAAGACCCATTGTACATAAGCCATCCAGCTGCCGGATTTTGGCAGTCTGACGCCAAAAAGACCGATCAGCAGAAAAGGAATACCCAACCCCAGCCCAAATGCCAGCATTTTACAGGCGGCAATCAAAGTTGCCCCCAAGGAGAAGCCTTGGGTTTGGCTGGCAAGGCCTACCAAAATACTCACCACGAAGGGTCCGACACAAGACGAAGCCAATAAGCCTGCTCCCATACCCATCAGCAAAGTGCCTGAAAGACCGGGGGTTTTGTCGCCGATAGTATTTCCGGCAAACCAGGACAAGTGAATGAATCCCGCCGTCGCCAAAGCCAGCACCAAAAACAACAAGGCTAGTAGAATATTCGTGATCGGCAGACGCAACACCTCATTGAATGCGCCCCCGGTGGCGGCTGCCACCAGACCAAACAGAAAGTAAACCAGCGCCAGCCCGGCATAATAGATGACCGGGTGTAATGCTCTGTCAACCTCACCATTCGAGCGGCCTTGAATGATGCTTGCGGTAATGGGATACAACGGATAGACACAAGGTAACAGGCTGGCTAACAAGCCGCCCACCATCAAAAACAGATAAACGCTTAAGGACGACTGGTTAGATGCTAATTGCCCTTCAACCCATGAATTCATCATTGAAATCGGGTCGCCGGCATAAGCATCTGCACTTGCAATCGAAAATAATATAAAAATTAACGTATAAAAAAGTTTCATCGTAGAAGTCCCGGATTAAAAAGGCGCCAACTAGGTTGCGCCGTCAGTAATGCAGCTAAGTGACTTAGCCCTTGACCAAGGAAATCATATAAAGCATTTCACGGCCGATTTGCTGAGTGCGCTCGTCATAACGCGCAACTTCTTCCGGCATTCCGTCAGCTGCTTTCGGATCATCGTAGGGAATGGCGATTCGGAACGTGCTGCCTTGCACTACCGGGCAGTTTTTATCGGCTTGCGAACAAGTCATGAACGCTGCATAGTTGTCTTTCGGATTACCATCGGCACTGTAAACCTTGGAGTAGCCGCGAATTTCCGACTTGGTATCGGAAAATTTGACCAAGTAAACAGGGTTGTTGCCGCCGGTGCTATCGGTTAAAGAAAAACCGACTCTGCGCAGGGCATCGACAGTGCGTATATTCATTGCGGTGCTTTCAGTACCGCCGGAGTAAGCTTTAATGCCTTCAACATCGTAATAAGCAGCCGCTGTTTGAGTCCAGATTTGAGCCAGATGGCTGCGGCGTGAGTTATGGGTGCAAATAAAAGTCAGTTGCGCCGGTTCTCCAGCCTGAATTTTAGTGCGGATAAACAGCGCGGCTTTTTTTAATTCTTTTTGGCGATCGGCAGGAATTTGCTCAAACTCGCTGGTTAATTTCTCAATTGCAGGCCGAACGGATGCCAGCACATCGTCTTCGCCTGCGTAGGCAGTAGCCATGAAACTAAACAATAAAATCAAGCCACCCAAAAACCTTGCATCGCGATAAGTCGCTAAAGTCATACTACCCCCCAATTTATAGACATTTGAAAAATGCCGATTGGTCTTAGCCTCAACCTGAAGACTGATAGACCACCTGCGGACATTCCGCGCGGTTATCGGCAAAGCGCTGAAGGATGGCTGAACGTTTCTTTAGGTCTTCTGCGAAACACGGATACTCCTCCGTGTTATCCAGCAAACAGCTCAGGTTTGCCAGTAACAAAGGGTGAGAAGGTGCCGGCAGGCTATAAACCATCCAAATACCTTCACGGCTTGCAGAAACAAAGCCGAGTTTTTTCATGTACTGCAATTGCTTGGATGTTTTAACCTGAGTTTCGTCCAGAATCTCTTGCAGGTGGCACACACAAAGCGGCCCATGCTTTAACAGGTTTAAAATGCGCAAGCGTTGCAAATCGCAAAGACATTTGTATAGTTTGTCTAATTCCACGTTCGTTATATCCTTCTAGTCGTATATACTACAGAAAGTATGTTTTAATTTCATGTCATTTTTTCGCGTTTTCATCGGTGGGCATTGTATTTTAGGATCAGATAATCGGAGCGTATAGTCACAATAGACGGTCAGAATTGCCTGCAACCGGGAACAACGTCCCGGTAAGGAAAACGCGCGTGGTTAACCTTATTTTTATCGCTCAAGCCGAGCAGATGATTATACCGTCCGACAGTCGGCAAGCCTGCCGGATCGGTTTAACAATGGGATTTTATTAGCGCCCCAAGCGTGCTTCGGTTGCCAGTACCTGTTGTGTGGTTTTCAGCACGGTGTCGGGATTTAAGCTCATGGAATCGATTCCCACTTCAACCAAAAACTCCGCCATCTCCGGGTAATCCGACGGTGCTTGTCCGCATAGCCCGCAGTGCCGGCCGTTGCGGCGGGCGCCCTCAACCGCCATGCGGATCATGGCTTTAACCCCCGGATCGCGCTCATCGAAATCTTCGGCGACGATGGCGGAATCTCGGTCTACCCCTAAAGTTAACTGGGTCAAGTCATTGGAGCCTATGGAGAAGCCGTCGAAGTGCTGTGAAAAAGCATCGATTTGGATAACATTGTTGGGAATTTCGCACATCACATAAATTTGCAGAGCGTTTTCGCCGCGTTTAAGACCTAATTGCGCCATATAAGCCAGAACTTTTTCAGCTTCCTCAACACGGCGACAGAACGGAATCATCAGGATAACATTAGTTAAACCCAGTTCACCACGCACGCGCTTCATAGCCGCGCATTCCAAGGCAAAACCTTCGGCGTAAGCCGGATGGCTGTATCGCGATGCACCACGAAAGCCGATCATGGGATTGGCTTCGTCAAACTCGAACCAGCGCCCGCCCAGTAAGGTGGCGTACTCATTGGTTTTAAAGTCGGACATGCGCACCACCACGGGTTTGGGATAAAACGCCGCAGCAATGGTGGCAACCCCCTCGGACAAGCGTTCGACAAAAAACTCGGCAGGATTGGGGTAATTTTCCGTCAGTAGTTTCAATTCGGCCAGTTCCTTTGCATCGCCTACCTTTTCCGGATGCAGCAAAGCCATGGGGTGAGCCTTGATGTATTCGGTAATGATAAATTCCATGCGCGCCAGCCCTACCCCATCGTTGGGGAGAAAACTGGTTTTAAATGCCAGTTCGGGATTACCGATGTTAAGCATGATATGGGTTTTGGGGCGCTGCAAGCCGGCCAAGTCGGTGGTTTTAATGTCAAAATCGAGCACGCCTTCATAAACCTTGCCACTGTCGCCTTCGGCGCAGGACACGGTTACCACGGAATCGTGCCGGATTAATTGGGTGGCATTATCGCAACCGATGACCGCAGGCACTCCCAATTCGCGGGAGATAATCGCAGCGTGGCAGGTACGTCCGCCTCGGTTGGTGACAATGGCGGAAGCGATTTTCATCACCGGCTCCCAATCCGGGGTGGTGATGTCGGCTACCAGCACGTCACCGGGTTTGAAATCAGCCAGTTGTTCCAGGTTGTCGATTACGCGCGCCTTGCCGGTAGCGATTTTACTACCGACGGCACGGCCGGTGACCAAGACTTTACCGGTTTGTTTGAGTTGGTATTGCTCCAAAATCATGCCTTTGAGCTGCGACGCTACAGTTTCCGGGCGTGCTTGTACGATGTAAAGTTTGCCGTCGATGCCGTCTTTGGCCCATTCCATGTCCATGGGTCTTGGCAGCCCGGCTTTTTGGCTGTAATGCTTTTCGATTTTAATAGCGTAATCGGCCAGCGTGAGCACATCGTCATCGGTAATGCAAAATTGTTTGCGTTCGGTTTCGGAGGTGACTACATTTTTGGTGGCTTCCTTGGTATGGCCTTCGCTGTAGATCATTTTAATCTTCTTGGCCCCCAGAGAACGCCGCAGCACGGCCCGGTGGCCTTGGGCAAAAGTGGGTTTGAATACATAAAACTCATCCGGATCGACGGCGCCTTGCACAACATTTTCGCCCAAACCGTAAGCGCCGGTGATAAACACCACGTCTTTAAAACCGGATTCAGTATCTAACGAAAACATAACGCCGCTTGCTTCAAGGTCGGAACGTACCATTTTCATGACGCCTATCGATAAAGCCAGCTTAAAATGGTCAAAGCCTTGGTCGATGCGGTAATGAATGGCGCGATCGGTAAACAAGCTGGCAAAGCAGCGCTTGCAAGCTTCCAGCAATGCCTGCCCGCCTTTGATGTTTAAAAAGGTATCCTGCTGGCCGGCAAAACTGGCCGTGGGCAAATCCTCGGCTGTCGCCGAGCTGCGCACGGCCACGCTTAAGTCTTCGCCGTATTCCTGTTTTAAGGTTTCGTAAGCGGCGAGTATCTCCTGTTCCAGCGCTTTGGGCAGCGGTGCACCGTAAACGACTTCTCGGGCTATCGCCGCGCGTTTGGCCAGATCGCTCACATCGTCGGGATTTAAGTTATCCAATGCCGCATGTAATCCGCTCCACCCGTCCGCCAGGTCGAGCATGTGTCGGTAAGCTTCCGCAGTGATGGCAAAGCCGTTGGGGATGTCGATACCTTGGGGTTTTAGTTCACGATACATCTCACCCAATGAGGCGTTTTTACCACCGACTAGCGGCACATCGTCAATGCTTAATTCATTAAACCAGCGGATAAACTGAGGTTGTTGGCTCATAGTGCGCTCCTAGTTTAAGGTAGGCAATCATTGTTATTAAAATAATGCGCTATAGTAAAATAAAAACCTTAAACAAAGTATGAAAATGTGTTGATAATCAATTCATTCAATTACTGACTAAATCAGTTGAATAGCTTATAGTTGGGGCAATAATCATCCACCCCCGTTGACGAATATGCCGGTTTTTATTTGCTTAAGCCTGATCATAAGCATTTTAGTGCAGTCGCAAAATCCGCAATTAAATTTGCTGGTTGAGCCGTTTGTGGTTTATGCCGGCACGACTGGTGCCGTGGCGGCAATTTTGCTTTTGCTGCTGAAAAAAATGCCGGAGATTTTTTGTTTCGACTTATTCGCCAGCTGCACGTTGTTGACCTGGTTTGCGTATTGGAAACCGGATTTCAAGGATGATTCCCCGGTGTTTTTCTTTTTCCCGCTGTATTTTGCCTTGATGACGGCTTTTGTTGCTTTGGCGTTTATCAGCCAGCGTGACTCGATTGACTCGGCAAGCCTGCAACAAATGCAGCGGCTGGCGCAAAAACAGCGTTTAAAGCCATGGCTGGTAATGTCGGCGGTGTTGGTGAGTATTGTGTTTGAGGAACACTACCTGATGTTCCCTACGTTGATGACACTGCTGATCTTGCGTTTTGCTTTGGCGAGCTGTTTGCAGCCCGCCAAATTGGAGAAGAAATAGTAAGTCTTTAGGCCTATGTTTAAACGGCAATGCCCACTTGCAAAGCTTCAAACCAATCTAAAAAGCGTTTAACGTTGTCACCTTTGAACATGCGTCCGTGTTGCGGCGCAAGAATTTCGATATCCAACATTCTGACGCGTTCTATCCAGATTCGTTTGGCCTGATTAGACGGCATCCAGCGCTGGTGGAAATAGCGCATTTTTTCCATGTGGGCATCAAATTTGTCGACAAACATGGGCGCACCGGGCCCTTCCAAAGCCGCCCCGACATCGCCGGACATCAAGATTTTGGCCTGTGGGTCGTAAACATGAAAATTGGCTGAGGAATGCAGGTAATGCGCCGGTATGAGTTGCAGCTCCGCATTTTCCAGTTTGATGGTGCCGCCGTTATCGGGTATGCCGACATATTCGATGGAATTGCAACCAAAATGGCGGATAAAGCCTTCCCATAACGCCGGCGCATGCAGTTTGGCGTGCGGCACCGCCTGATCCCAAAGGCCCAGCGAAGAAACAATATCAGGGTCTTGGTGCGAGGCGAACAAATCGGTAATTTGCTCAACCGGCGCATGATGCATCACCGCCGCAAGCATAGGCGCAAACAATTCCACTCCGCCCGGATCCATAATCAGGCAACGATTGGCTGTACGCACCATGTACTGGTTGGAATCTATTATGCTATCAGGCTTGCTTTCATCCCGTCCGAACATAATCCATTGGTACGCTCCTTCGTAGATTTTGGTCATTTTCATAAGCAATGGCTCCTTGTTTCTCAGGTTATCAGACGGTTACGACGACAGACAGCAGACTGCGGCAACGCTGTACATTATCGTGAATGACTTGCGCGGCATTATCCACGCTCTCGGCGACTGCTTGTAGGCTTTGCAGATATTCGCCCGCTTGCGAAGCTTCAATTCTTGAGTTGGCGGCAATTACCCTGGCGGCACGCGCGGGATGCATGACAGTTTCCAATTGATCCAACAACTTCATGACATGGCCTTTAAACTGGCGGCGACAGTCTTGCATTTTGATTTTGGAAGAATCCAGCGATGCCTGTAAGGAGTGAGAATACTGGGCGCCTTGAGCTAATTTGGAAGACAGCTCCAAGCGTTTGTAGGCATCACCGATACGATGCTCGCTAACCGTTAGTTTATAAAATGTTAAGGCGTGGCCGTTGAAATCATTAATAAGCTCAATGGTTTCTTTAGCCAGCTCGTTGATAAAGTCGGTGATCGGCTGAAACCCTCTGGCTTTTTCGCCGGCGCGGAACGCTATGGCTTTGGCATTAGCAGCTGCCAGGGATATTTCTTTAGCAACTTCCATCACCGCACTCAACTCTGAGGCAATGGAAGCGACCGCGACAAATTGGGATGGCGATGATTTATTTATCGGATGCATCTTGGCATAACCTCATTAATTAAATTATTTAAGCATGGCCAGAATTTGGCCTGCTACGTCCTGTAACGGTTTGACAAAGTCAGCGCAGCCAAGCTTGTAAGCTTCTCCGGGCATTCCCCAAACCACACTGGTTTGCTCGTCTTGCACGACGGTTTTAGCACCGGCATCGTGCATTTCCTTCATGCCGATAGCACCGTCCGCGCCCATGCCGGTCAACATAACGCCCACGGCATTGGCGCCGGCGGTTTGGGCAACTGAACGGAATAACACGTCAACAGCCGGTTTATGCCGGTTAACCGGAACGCCGTCGTTGAGCTGGATAACATACTGATTACCGTCCCGTGCCAACAACATGTGCTGGTCGCCCGGAGCGATATAAATGGTGCCGGGTTCCACCACTTGCCCATGGCTGGCGATACAGGCGCGCATTTTGGAAGCCATGTCCACATGCCTGGCAAACGATTGGCTAAATGCAGCCGGTAAATGCTGTGTGATCAAAATTGCCGGGGTATCCGCCGGCAATTCCTTAACCACGGCTTTTATGGCTTCGGTACCCCCGGTAGACGCGCCGATAGCAATGATCTTGTCGCGGGTTTTGCCGGGCCGCGACGATGCATCCGCGCGTATGATGGCATCAACGCCATGTTTTTCCTGAGGTTCAACCGGTGCTTTCCCCGGTGCCGGGGCTACGGATTTTTCAGTGTATTTTATTTTCGCCTTGGCCGCGGTTTTGACTTTAGCGATCAATTCTTCGGCGTAGTCGTTTAGGGTTTTGGTGACGTTAACTGTTGGTTTGGGCATGTAATCCACGGCACCTAGCGCTAGGGCTTGCAAAGTAACGTCGGCGTTTTTTTCAGTTAGCGTGGATATCATCACTACCGGCATGGGGCGCAAACGCATCAAATTTCGTAAAAAACTGATGCCGTCCATACGCGGCATTTCCACATCCAGGGTAATCATATCCGGATTAAGCTGCTTGATTAAATCACGGGCAATAAACGGGTCTGCCGCTACCCCGACAACTTCCAAATCCGGATCGGAGTTGAAGATTTCGGTTAAAACTTTGCGGATTAATGCCGAATCATCAACCACGATAAGACGTATTTTAGCCATGAATATCCTTTAAAACAGTTCAACCTCGCCTTCAACAGGCGCATTTTTAATTGTATTGAAGTACTGCGTTTCTCTAACTGCGATACTGTCAGTGTGCAAATCCTGGATCTTTTTCATTTTCACTTTGCCGGTTTTGGGAAAGTAAATGACTTTGCGGGGATAAATGTCTCCCAAATCTTGTGACAGCAGCGATAGACCTTCAGCATCTATGTATTCAAGGATAAATTCTATGTTTTTACGCCCCACATCGGACAACGTCGGCACAATTTTGCCGCCGCCAAACACTTTAACCTCCAAGTTTCTGCGTTTACCGCCATTGGTAATAATGGTGTTGATAAGATGCTCCATGGCATAGTTACCGTAACGGGTGGCATTGCCGATAACGGCTTCATTGCCGCTTTTGAGCTTGCCGGCGTTGGTTTCCGGCAGCATAAAATGGTTCATGCCGCCGATACCGCTTTCTTTGTCGCGTATGCAGGCTGAAATACAAGAACCCAGAACGGTGGTGATCAATTCGTTTTCCTTGGTAACGTAATATTCACCGGGCAAAATTTTTGCCGCGATGACGTCGTATTCTTTGTCCCAATACCGCCCGATACTATCAAAACCGTCCACGGATGGCTTGGCTAATGCTATCTTGGCATTCATAGTTCAATTTACCTTTTTATAGATGGTGTTGCCGACCAGGGAGAAATCAGTGGTCAACTGATGCAAAGACTCCGAATGACCTATAAACAACCAAGCATGAGGCGCCAGCATGGCTGCATACCGCGAAGCCAACCGTTCTTTGGTATCCCGGTCAAAATAAATTAATACATTCCGGCAGAAAATAAAGTCAAACGGGCCTTTCATAGGCCACTCTTGCATCAAATTAAGTTGCTTAAAACGAATCAGCGCTTGCAACTCGGGTTTAACTTTGACTCGTCCGCTGCCTTTCAAAAACCATTGTTTAATTCTAGGTTCGGACAAGCCTTGAATACGGTCTACGGAGTAAATTCCCTCTATCGCAGTTGACAAAACATTGGTGTCCAAATCGGTCGCCAATATTTTAATATCCCAATCGTCGGGCACATTTTCCAGCAGCATCATGGCCAGCGAATAAGGTTCCTCACCCGTTGAGCAACCCGCCGACCAGACTCGGATTTGCCGGCTGGCTTTATTGCGTTTTAAAACGTCCGGAATGACGGTATCCCGCAAGTAATCAAAATGGTGGTTTTCGCGGAAAAAAGCCGTTAAATTGGTGGTAACCGCATTAATAAAGTTAGTGAATTCGTCTTCGTGATGCCTTTCAAGATAGTCGCAATATTGTTTAAAATTTTTTAGACCCAAGGTTCTGATGCGCTTGGATAGTCTCGAATAAAACATATCGAATTTTCCATCCGGCACCAAAATGCCCGAATGCTCGTTCGAAAGCTTTCTTAAAAAATTGAAATCCTTTTGTGTAAACTCAAATTCACGGGATTTTTCTTGCACTGATTTTGTCTCCGCCAGTGTCTTTATAATGCTTATCTTTTAGGTTCTAACCCGGCAGCTCAAAAACATCCGCCAAGCCTAATAGGTTGGCCGATTCCACAAAGCGTCCTGAAGGTTCGGTTAAAAGAAAAGGTTTGCCTTGATTATCCGCGCATTGTTTTAAAGCCACTAAAAGTTGCAAGGAACAAGTGTCGATTGCCGTGACTTCCGCCGCATTGATTTCAATAAAAGCATTGGCTTGCAATACTTTTTTTAGCTGTTCATGAAGTTCGCCCACATGTTGAATACTTAATGTTTGGGCCAGCACGACCGTTGGTTCCGGTGTTTCCGTTTCGGCTTCAGGTTGATCAACATCTTCTTCCGCCTGCATGGTTTCGGTTTCATCGCTTAAATCAACTTGGTCATCCTCTTCAGGTGTTAAAACATCAGTATTGCTGGTTTCTGTTTCCACATCCAATGCCATGAGTTCGTCAAGCGGGTTATCGGAATCTTCAGTAAGCGAAAACGCTTCCGCGGACGGGTTTGTTTCAGCCAATAGCGCCAGTACTTCCGGCTCAAGCTCAGCCAGCTCGAAATCATCGGGCATTTCCAGTGCCTCGTCTTCTGCTATTGTGCTTACGCTGGTTTCGGCTTCAACCGATTCAACTGTTTGCTCAAGAATTATTTTTTTACTTTTGACTGCCATATTGCCTCCCAACCGATTTGCCATGTGCTCCAACGGCTTGGAAATGCCGCCGGAGCTTGTAATATGCTAGAAATCTTCCCAGTCGGCATCATCACCGGCAGCAACGGCTTTTGCAGGCGCGGCGCCTTTGGACGCTGTTTTAACCCCCGGCTTGGACGAGCTTGCAACCGGCGATTGAATGGTATGCAGCTGACTGTTATGCCCTGCACCGGAAATTTTAAAGAAGTCCAGTAGTCTGGCCATGGTTGTGGTCTGTTCGCTCATGGCAATGCTGGCAGCGGAAGCTTGCTCGGCTAAAGCGGCATTTTGCTGAGTTATGTCGTCCATTTGCGCAACCGCTTGATTAACCTGTTCAATGCCTGCGGATTGTTCCGCACTGGCGGCAGCGATTTGGCCGACGATATTGCCGACTTTTTTAACGCTTTCTACGATTTCATTCAAAGCCGTGCCGGTTTCGTTCACATAAGCCGTACCGGTGCGTACTTTTTGCACGCTGTTTTGTATTAATTCCTTACTTTGTTTGGCCGCATTAGCACTACGCTGCGCCAGATTACGCACTTCGGTTGCCACCACGGAGAAGCCGCGTCCGTGTTCACCGGCCCTGGCCGCTTCAACCGAGGCATTTAATGCCAACAGGTTGGTTTGGAAGGCGATTTCATCGATTACGCCAATGATTTCGGCAATCTTGTTACTGCTTTCGTTGATTTCCTGCATGGCGGAAACTGCGGAATTCACTACTTCACCACCTTTTTCCGCCAGTTGACGCGCAGCATTGGTAACTTCGTTGGCTTGTTTGGCGTTATCGGCGTTAGCTTTAACCGTGCTGGTCAGCTCTTCCATGCTGGCGGCGGTTTCTTCCAGGCTGGCAGCTTGCTGTTCGGCACGTTGCGATAAGTTGTTATTGCCGCTAGCAATTTCCTGCGAAGAACTGTCGATGAAATCAGCCGCATCGCGGATTTTGGCCACCATTTCTCCGAATTGATCGACCACGGCATTGATGTTGTCTTTGCATTCACCGTAAATACCGTCGTAATCATGCGTGATGTGGCGGGTTAAATCACCGACGGCAAGGTTTTTCATCATGAAATCGATATCGGCAAAAATCAATTCCAGGCTTTGGTTATTATGCACTTGTTTGGTGATGTCACTGGCAAATTTAACAACTTTATAAGGCTTGCCATTCACATCAACAATTGGGTTATAAGTCGCTTGCAACCAGATTTCCCTACCGCCTTTGCCAGCGCGTTTGTACTCGCCGTGATCAAATTCGCCACGGTTTAGCTTGGCCCAAAATTCACGGTATTCAGTTGAATTGGCTTCACTTGGATCAACAAACATCCGATGATGCTGGCCTTGGATTTCATGCAATGAATAGCCGACTGTATCTAAAAACAGTTGATTCGCGGAAATAACGGTGCCGTCCATGTTGAACTGAATCACCGCCTGGGATTTTTCTATGGCTTTAATCTGGCCGATGTAATCCTGGTTTTGTGCGATAACCTCCATATCCTTTCGCTCTTTTTCACGCATGGAGGCTATGTCGGCATTGAATTTACACCCCACGGTAAACAAGGCGCGGTAGCAGTCGCCTAGCTGGTCGTTACGGTCCAGGTCCAGCTGGCTTTTAAAATTATTGTTCAGCAAGCGGTAAAACACGCCAATCAGTACTTCCGGAAATGCGGCAAATTGCTTCACTGAATTGAAACTCACCATAATACCTATGGCGGTTGATACAAGGACGCCACCCAGGATGGCAAAATCCCGATTCAATATCAATAAATATGCTAGATACGCAATCGGCAGTAGCAAAGCTGCGCCCGCGACTAGGCTTTTTTTCCAGACGGAAACTTCACTCAACCATTTGATTTTAGCAGCCATACCGGTAGGCTTTAAGCTGATTTTATTGGCTTTGAGCTGGCTATAGAGTTTTTTAGTCGCCTCGACAGCGTCACGCTTGGGCGCATAACGCACGGCCAGGTATTCCCTGACTTCGCCATCGGTATAAACCGGCGTGATATTGGCTTCTACCCAATAATAATCGCCTGTTTTAGTGCGGTTTTTAATTACGCCGTGCCAAGGCTTGCCCTCTTTTAAAGTACTCCATAAGTCTTCGAAAAGCACTTCCGGGGTGTCGGGGTGGCGGATAATATTGTGATTAGCCCCCATCAGCTCATCCCGGCTGAATCCGCTGACTTTAACAAAGGCATCATTGGCGTAAATAATCGCGCCTTTTAAATCGGTTCGGGTAACAAAAAAACAGCCTTTTTCCAGCTCTACTTCTTTATCCGTTACCGGCATATTCATCTTCATTAGATTTCTCCTGCAATACTATCCAGCTCTTCAAATTCGTTGAGTTTTAGTAGTTTGTCTACGTTAAGCAACATGACCATGCTGTTCTTGTGCATATAGATGCCGCGCATGTAACGGGTATCGATATTTGCGCCGAGTTTAGGCGGCACTTTGATGTCATTTTGCTTTATATCCAACACATCGGACACGGAGTCGGCGACGATGCCCATCACACGTACATGGTTACCGTCGGTGACATACAAAACGATAACTACCGTGTTAGGCGTATATTGAACAGTTTGCAAGCCAAAACGCTCTCTTAAATCAATAATCGGTACAATTACGCCACGCAAATTTAGCGCACCTTTAATAAATCCGGGGGTATTCGGTAACACCCTGACGCTTTCCCAGCCACGGATTTCTTGGACTTTCAATATTTCCAGCCCGTAAGCTTCGTCCGCTAACTGGAAGGTCAGAATTTGTTCAACTTTTGGAGGGCTTTTTTGTGTTGTCATAGCTAGTATTCCTTGGTCAAAACAGCAATGCGCGCCGTTTTTTTAATTTTCGTCGCCGTTTTCATCGTCGAGGTCGAGCAATTTGTCGACATCAAGCAACATCACCATGCGGTCGTTTAATGAAACCAGGCCGGTGATAAATTCAGTGCTGACTTTCGCACCGAAATCAGGTGCAGACTGGACGCTGGTTTTATCAACATTGACCACATCGGATACCGAATCCACCACAACACCCATGATCCGCATATTGGTGCCGGTGCCGGTTTGCAATACCACAACCACAGTTAAAGGCGTATATTCAACTCTGCCTAGGTTAAAGCGCTCGCGTAGATCGATGATCGGCACAATCGCGCCGCGCAGGTTTACTACGCCTTTTTCATAGGAAGGCACGTTCGGAATTCTGGA
>PERF01000069.1 GCA_002928495.1 Methylobacter sp.
TCGCTGGAGCCCAATTCAGCGTCTTTAAATACGCTGCCGACATAACCGTTATTGTTGACGCCATTGACTAATGGATCATCGCCAAAAGCGCTGGTTAACCCATCCAAGAAAGTCAGATAGATACTGTCGCCCGGACTAATCCCTAAATCCGATAGTTTAACCCGCGCAGGATCGGCATAGTCCGGTATGCCATCACTGCCATTGGCACCTAAACCGTATTGCAACTCCGAATTTAAACCGCCATCGACCCACGCCCATGGCCCCGACTTAGCATCAACATTGACGATTTGAAACGATGCCTCGGCTGACGCAGTTGTTAAAGCCACCATTAAGCCGAAAAAAATTGTAGCTAGTTTTTTGCTTGCAAACTGCATACTCTCATCTCCTTAACTAGATTTTTGTTTAACGTTGCCCAAAGTCTGTGACCTGACAACAATTAACCATAAGCATATAGCCTGCCATTTTTAAGTTATTGTATTTCAATGTGAAAAAAACTATTAACTAAGGAAAAATACAAAACTGTAAAAAAATCCGACGATTTTAACTAAAACTTAAGAAATTCCTTAGGATATAACTAAAACATTTAAAATAGTCATTAACTGATTGAAGTTTAAGTTTTTATTGATAATATTTAAGCAGCGATTTGCCTAATAGCTTGTTAATCAGCCAAATTCAATAAATCTTGTTTACAAAACAATGTAAAAAAAATTGACATTCAATCCAACAATTAGCGGGTCAAGAACATTTACTTTCCCCGCAATTCAAACACGTCATGCAACCATCCATGAGCACCATAGCTTTGGTACTGCATTTTGTGCAAAGTGCGGCTTTTTCCGGGAAGGCTTGATCACTGGTGCCATGTTTGGCTTCAAATTCACGCCGTTTTTCAGAAAGAAATTGCATGTGCTGATCGCTTAATGCCGTGGTTTTCAACATGCCGATATGTTTTAAATGAGACTCTATGGCATAACCAATTTCGGCAACCAGAGAAGGCATGAATATGCCGCCTTTTTTAAAATAGCCGCCGCGCGGGTCAAACACCGCCTTCATCTCTTCTACCAGAAAGCAAGCATCGCCGCCTTTACGAAACACTGCCGAGATAACCCTGGTTAAGGCTAACACCCATTGAAAATGCTCCATATTTTTTGAATTGATAAAAATTTCATACGGTCTGCGCTCTTCATGGGCCGTGCCTTCGTTAAGAATCATGTCATTGATGGTGATATAGAGTGCATGCTCTGAGTGTGGGGTTTTGATTTTGTAGGTTGAACCTAGCAACATTTCCGGCCGCTCTACATTTTCATGCATGCTTTCAAAGCTTTGCGGCGGCTTAGGTGCTTCGTTGGCAGCGGCTTTATCTTCACTTGTCAGTACTTTATAACCGACGATTTTTTGGCTGATTTTGTGAGCCATGGGTTGCTCCTTTACATTTCTTGTAACGAAAAGCCGGATACAGGTTTTAACCAATGACCGGCTGCTGACAATTGTGCGTTAACGGATACGCCTAACTTTGCACTTAAATTTAAAACTTGCCGTAATAACCTTCTTTCAAGGCGTCAAATAAGTTGGCTGCCGTGTGCATCTCACCGTCGTATTCAATTTCCTCATTTCCTTTAAACTCGACCACATGGCCGTCTTCCAGGGTAAACTGGTAAGTAGTGTTTTCCAGGTCGGACTCTTTTACCAACACGCCTTGGAAGACTTCCGGATTAAAACGGAAGGTAGTACAACCTTTTAGTCCTTTTTCATAGGCGTATTCGTAAATCGACTTGAAATCCTCATACGGAAAATCCGTAGGCACATTGGCGGTTTTGGAAATGGATGAATCTATCCATTTTTGTGCAGCAGCCTGAATATCGACATGTTGCTTGGGCATAATATCGTCGGCGGCTATAAAATAATCCGGTAGTTGTTTGTGGGGATCGTTACTGTAAGGCATCGCTTCCGGTTTAACCAAATGTCGGTATGCCAAAAGCTCAAAAGAAAACACATCGACTTTTTCCTTAGATTTTTTACCTTCGCGAATCACGTTACGTGAGTAGTGGTGGGCAAAGCTGGGCTCGATACCATTGCTGGCGTTATTGGCCAACGATAACGAGATCGTACCGGTTGGCGCGATTGAGCTGTGGTGCGTGAAACGCGCGCCAATTTTGCTAAGTTCATCCACCAGTTCCGGCTCAATTTCCGCCAATTGCTGCATATAGCGGCTGTATTTGGCGTGCAAAACCTTGCCGGGAATTTGATCGCCCACTTTATATCCGTCGCGTTTCATTTCCGGACGCTTATGCAGCATCTCGCCGGTTACCGTAAACACTTGTTCCATGATGGGTGCAGGACCTTTTTCCTTAGCCAGTTCAAGGCCGGCGCGCCAACCTTCCACCGCCAAAACCTTGGTGACTTCTTCAGTGAATGCCAAAGACGCTGCATCGCCGTATTTCATGCCCAGTATGGTTAAAGTAGAACCTAGACCCAAATAACCCATGCCATGGCGGCGTTTGCCGGTAATTTCCCGGCGCTGCTGGGATAAAGGCAAGCCATTGATTTCAACTACATTATCCAGCATACGGGTAAATATGCGGACAGTTTTACCGTAGGTTTCCCAATCGAAATAGGCTTCGGATGTAAACGGCTTGTGGACAAACCGGGTTAAATTTATAGAGCCCAGCAAACAGCTGCCGTAAGGCGGAAGCGGCTGTTCGCCGCACGGATTGGTGGCACGGATTTTCTCGCAAAACCAATTGTTATTCATTTCATTGACTTTATCGATCAAAATAAAGCCCGGTTCCGCATAATCATACGTTGAGCTCATTATGATATCCCATAGCCTGCGCGCCGGCAGGGTTTTGCTGATACGGCAGGCGACAAGTCCGTCGCTGTTGACAATATAGTTGTCCGTACAGGGAAATTCACGCCAGATAATTTGCTTGGGATCGTTCAGATTTAATTTGTCGGTTTTAGCCTCTTTCTCGCTAACCGGAAAGGATAAATGCCATGGCTGATCGTTTTTGACGGCCTGAACAAATTCGGAAGTAATCAGCAACGACAGGTTGAATTGGCGTAAGCGTCCGTCTTCGCGTTTGGCGCGGATAAACTCGACAACATCGGGATGTCCGACATCAAACGTGCCCATCTGCGCACCGCGCCGGCCGCCGGCGGAAGATACGGTGAAACACATTTTGTCATAAATATCCATGAACGATAAAGGCCCTGAGGTATACGCCCCGGCACCGGAGACATAGGCGTTTTTAGGCCGCAATGTGGAAAATTCATAGCCAATACCGCATCCGGCTTTTAAGGTTAGTCCTGCCTCGTGTACTTTTTGTAAAATATCGTCCATGGAATCGGCAATCGTGCCGGAAACAGTGCAATTGATAGTCGAGGTGGCAGGTTTATGTTCCAACGCGCCGGCATTGGATACAATCCGCCCGGCAGGAATGGCGCCTTGGCGTAAAGCCCAGAGAAATTCTTTGTAATAGCGTTCTTGTTTGGTTTTGCCGATTTCCACTTCCGCCAAAGCGCGGGCAACCCGTTGGTAAGTCGCATCAAAATCGGCATCTATAGCAATACCGTCTTTGGTTTTTAAGCGGTATTTTGTATCCCATATATCCAGTGAGGCATCTTGAAAAGGTATTTCAGTGACGGTGGTGTCAATCAGATGAAGTTTGGCTGTCATAGGCTTACCCAGGTTGGCGGAAGAAAAGATTGAGGCTTGAGGTATTTTCGATATGTTGTGATTCTTTTGGCATCCTAACACAACATATTGTGGTAGTGTCAACTGGAAATCCCGACGCAGTTTAACCAAATGAAATTTTCTTAATCGGAATCGGTACTTAATGAAGCACAGTGATGAAATAATGGTGTTGGAAACGCGACGTCTAATCTTGCGGCAGTGGCGGCATGAAGATAAGCAACCGTTTGCCACTATGAATGCAGATACCAGGGTAATGCAATACATGCCTAAATTACTAGACCACATTGAAAGCGACGCACTGGCAAACCGTTGTATGGAGCTCATAAACCAACGTGGGTGGGGATTTTGGGCGGTTGAACTAAAACTAAACCATGCTTTTATCGGTTATGTCGGCTTACATATTCCCAGCACAGATTTACCGTTTAAGCCCTGCGTCGAAATCGGCTGGCGGCTGGCTTTCGACTACTGGGGCCAAGGCTTTGCTTATGAAGCTGCTTGCGCATCGTTAAAAACCGGTTTTGAAACGCTTGGGCTTACAGAAATCGTTGCATTTACAACATTAACAAACCATCGATCAATCGCATTGATGGAACGGCTGAATATGACCCGCGATGCCCTGGTTTTTGACCACCCGCGCGTTCCTGCGGGTCACCCTTTCAGACAACATTGCCTGTACCGCCTGTCCAGGCAAGGCTGGCAAAGCAGGCAAAGCAGGCAAATAAACAGTCCGGATAAATAACTCGCACAAGCGGTATAAATGCAGTACATTGTTGATTTATATACTCAGTTAATAACAACAACCTATGATGAGAGAGTATCGCCATGCTGGAAAATAATCAGGAAGCACCCTTCTTTAGAGCGGTTAATCAAGACAACCAATTAATTTATCTGTCCGACTATTTACAAAAGAAAAACGTCGTCGTGTATTTTTATCCTAAAGACGACACGCCGGGCTGTACCATAGAAGCTAACGAATTTACTACCTTAGCGCCGGCTTTTACCGAACTGGACACAGTTATATTGGGTGTCAGCAAGGATTCCTGCGAAAGTCATCGCGCCTTCATAAAAAAATTCGATCTTACCATTCAGTTACTGGCCGATACCGAAGGCACGCTTTGTGAATTATTTGATGTCTGGCAAGAAGTTGAAAAGGATGGCGTAAAAAAATTTAAAGTTGTCAGATCGACTTTTATCATCGATAAACAAGGCCAAATACGGGAAGCTCTGTATAACGTAAGCCCGGAAGGTCACGCCCAAGCGGTTCTGGAAAAAATAAATGAAATATCGCAGCAAACAAATACGGCTTGAAGCCCGAATGACCGGACCTAATTCCGCTTAGGGTTGTTCGACCGGCAAACGTGCGCATCCAGACTGAAAAAGCTTCAGGCTTGATTGGTTAGACGCTGTTCAAGGGAGCCGTTTCTCTCATAGACGGCTTCCGGCTGACAACAGCCAGCCATTGTGCCAGAGCAGGATGCTCATCCTGCCATTGCAAATGATTTAAGCGGAAATTTAAAAACTCCAACGCCACTGCCAAGCTCATTGAACCGATTTGCCACGGGTAATCATCCGATAAATTATGCTTTTCAAGCGATTTTAGTGTTCGAAGAATTGCATTTTCCTTGCGAGCAACCCACTCGGAATAATATTTTTCCTTAGGTCGGCGACTTTCCAGCACGCAGGTAACGGATGCATCCATAATTCCATCGGCCAAGGCTGCCAAAGCAAGCGCCTGGAATCGGGCGGATTGTTCTATGGGATAAAACAGGCGGCTGGAGGATAGACTGTCCAGAAATTCGCAGATCACAGGACTTTCACATAAAACTTCATCGGGACTCAAACGTAATGCCGGTACTGTGCCCAACGGATTAGCCTCGACTAATTCAGGCGGATTGTCAGATGGTATAGCTACAGTTAATTTGACCTGTTCCTGAAGGCCTTTTTCCAGCAATATGATCCGGCACTTCCGGGCATAAGGTGAAGTCGGTGAAAAATACAGCTCCAAAACTTGAGTATTGCTATTAATTGACATTATCGTTCCTAAACTGAGAGCGCTATTTTTGATTCACCGTCTACGACGACAAAAACAGCAAAAGATTCAACCTGGAACTCAAAGCAACAAGCGGAACAAAAAATTTCGAAATAGAGCCTTAAATTAATCGAATCAAGGCTTTTTTAAATGGGATAACTTTAAAGCGCAGAGCAAAAACAATTTTTAAAAATCCAGGCTGGAATTGGTCTCGGATTATCCCAGCCTGGAAAAACTGTAATTTTTATTGTGAGATTACTTTTTGACGGAATAAGCTGAGTTATGAATGTCTTCAGCTACCAATTGTTCAGCTTTAACGTATTTTCCGTGTTCGGATCCTTTGATCATGAAAACCACAGCGACAAAAACAATCACGCCGCCGATAACATATAACCAGAAATTGTCTTTTTCTTTTGCTTGGCTCATTTTAATTCTCCTTAAAGGTATAGATATTTCAAGTGCTGGAACGAATCAGCGGTCATAAAGATAGCACATAAACATTACAAAATAAAAGGTTTATTTTTTGTAATGTTTTTTCGTGTTTCATTATCCGGGAACTGAAGTATTATTTTTAAGCCTAACTAAATGAGATATAACCTTAAAAAATATTAATATTTGTAATTAATTGTTTTTTAAGGATTAATTTTAGTGAAAAACCCTTGATTATAAAATTCTCAACAAGTTTAAAAAGAATTCTTTGCCGCATTCGTTTACAATATCCCTTTTAAAGTAGTGGTTTAGCGCCACAACGCACGCAAGTTACTACAAAAATCCATTGATGCTAAAGTATTGAGGTCATCGTATGAGTATAAAATTGCTTGCTCTGAGCTGGGGAATCGGGCTTTCCTTGCTAGCTTCACTTTGTAATGCCCAAACGGGTTACCCTTCCACCAAAATTGAGCTCAGAGATAAAGAAGAAGTTTGCTCGGACTTCACGCCAGCCGATTGGCGCAAAGAGCAAGAAATTGAGGGCGTGAAAATTCAAGAATCTCGCTTGTGCAATCCGGATAGTCCAACCGATATTGCCGCTTTTGTTAAAGGCACCAACAACATCACCATGGACACCCTGATGCAGACCCAGCTTGCAGCAGACGCCATAACCAAATCGGATGATATCGACGGGGATGGCGATCCGGACAAAATTATTATTAAACTTGAGGTAGTTGAGCTGAATGGACGTTCTCCTGATGTCAAAGACCCGATTACAACATTCGATATAGCACCGGGTGTACAACCAACTTTCTGGGTGTTTACGCCGAAAACCCGAGATATGTCAACGCGCAGTCTTTATGAGCCGGTTGCCAACCCTTTGCTGCGGGTACCGTCTCCGGTAATCCGGGTTGAACAAGACGACATCGTCTGGATCGTTTTGGAAAATACCCATTACTTACCACACTCTATTCACTTACATGGCATAGACCATCCCTTTATGGATCGCGGCGGGCATGGCAACGACGGTGTAGGGCAGACCAGCAACATGGATGTGATGCCGGGTGAAAGCAAAACCTATGTGATCAAACCGCGCCAGCCCGGAACCATGTACTACCATTGCCACGTTCAGCCGCACGTGCATATTCCCATGGGCTTGCAGGGAATTTTAGTAGTTGAGGAAAACCGGCCTAATAACTGGGTGCAAACCTTCAATGTCGGCGCCGGACAAGTCCGCCATCCATCGGTTGCGGTATTGGAAAATTATAGCCGTGAGTATGACTTGCATTACGAGACCGCTGACAAAGAATTACATGAATTAGCCAGAAAATCTAACGATCCCCGCTTGACGGCGCACCACTTGAATCTTGAATACGATATAACCGATTCGGATGACGATTACTTTATGCTCAACGGCCGTTCTTTTCCCTATACCTTGAGAGAATCTCTGATTGAGATGGAAGAGAATAAAAAAGTCAAACTGCGTGTTCTCAACGGCGGCACTGAAACACTTGCCTTACATTTGCACGGCCATAAGCCGACAATAACTCATTACGATGGTGTCGATAACGGTGCTGGGTCTTATATTACCCGCGATGTTCACAGCCTGACACCGGCCCAGCGTATCGACTTGGAACTCAGTGGAATAGATGACGGGCTGCACAGCTTTGGCCAGGGTATCTGGATGTTCCACGATCACGTGGAAAAAGCGTTTACCACCGACGGTGTCGGTGAGGGCGGGGATATCAGTCTGGTGGTTTATAAAGGCTATTTAGATGAAAAAGGTATACCAGCCACCCATGGCATGAGTCTTGAACCTTATTTCTCCAAAGATTTTTGGAAACGCAACTATCCTATTTGGCAAGACTACGATGCATGGCGCAGCTTAGGTTTACCGGATCTTAAAATCACCCCCAAACCTTTGAAAACAGCCGTGTTGCCTCCACCGGAAGGCCCTAAGGACCTAATGGCCAACGGCTCCGCAAAAACCTCAAAAACAGAGGGTTCCGTATTTGGGAAGCTGTTAACCGGCATTCTGCTGGGTTTTCTGGGTTACTGGGTGTTTATCAACCGGCAAGCAATTTTTCAACGTTTGCCTAAATTAACCAAACCATAACTTTTCAGATTATTGTTTGTTAAAGCCAGCCTATTGTTAACAGACTAGGCTGGCTTTTTTTATTAGCAACTCCCCAAAACTTAGCCATCATTGTGGTGACCACGGTGATAATCATGGTGGTAGCCGCCGCCCTGGTTATCATGATGTGGAGAATGGTTGTGCTGATGCCCTGAATTATGGTGGTCTTGACCGCCGTATTGACCATGGCTTTCGCCATGACTAAAACCCTGGTGTTGCTGATGCCCGCCATAACCGCCGTAAGAATAATATTTAGGACGGCTAGAATAATAGTTACCGGTGCTGCCATAATAACTGCTGGTCGATGGATGTCCATAACTTCCATAATAAGCGCCTGGGTAAGGATGATATGCACAAGCACCTGTAAACATTAATAAGGTTAACAACAATGTTTTTCTAATTGTATTCATAACGCCTCCTAACGGCTTGATGGTGGTATCAGCTTAAGCCGTGCAGCTGAATCGTATCTGAACTAAAAAACTTTTTTACCAATCGACAAAAACTTATGAAACCGAGCGTGGTAAATGCAAGGGTAATCCCCGAAGGCCGTCTTGATATTTTGTCTAAACTGGAAGTCAACAAATTGCTGGATACCAGCAAAGGCGGACTGCATACAGTATTTCGCAACTGCTCTTTGGCTGTTCTTAATTGCGGCAATACCTTGGATGACGGTAAAGAACTACTGGAACGTTATCCCGATTTCGATATCGTCGCCGTTCAGGAAGAACGCGGTATCATGCTGGAAGTGATCGCCGCCCCGGCTCAGGCTTTTGTAGACGGCAAAATCATCAAAGGCATAAACGAGCATTTATTCGCTGTACTGCGGGATATTATTTATGTCAACGATGAAATCAATGACAACCCTAAGTTTGACCTGTCTACGTCTGAAGGCGTTACCAATGCGGTTTTTCACATACTACGCAACGCCGGCATCTTAAAGCCGATGACCAATCCCCGGCTGGTAGTTTGCTGGGGCGGCCATTCGATCAGCCGCAAAGAATATGAATACTCCAAACAAGTCGGCCACGAATTGGGTTTGCGCGGCCTTGATATTTGCACGGGCTGCGGGCCGGGAGCCATGAAAGGGCCGATGAAGGGCGCCAATATCGGCCACGCCAAACAACGCATTAAAGACGGACAATATCTGGGCATTTCCGAACCCGGCATTATCGCGGCCGAATCCCCCAACCCCATCGTTAATGACTTGGTCATCCTGCCGGATATCGAAAAGCGTCTGGAAGCCTTCGTACGTTGCGGCCACGGTATTATCGTTTTCCCCGGCGGCGTAGGCACTGCGGAAGAAATTCTTTATATTTTAGGCATTTTATTGCATCCTGATAATGCACAAATGCCGTATCCTTTGATTTTTACCGGGCCGGAAAGCACCAAGGATTATTTCGAAACCATAGACCGTTTTATCGCCGGCACATTAGGTGAACAAGCCCGGCAACGCTATAAAATCATTATCAACAATCCTATTCTCGTGGCACGGGAGATGCTGGCCGGCATCAAACAGGTTAAAGAATTCCGCAAGCAAAGAGGCGATGCTTATTACTTTAACTGGTCGCTTAAAATTGACCCTATGTTCCAGAAACCTTTTGCGCCTACCCATGAAAATATGCGAATGCTGGCATTGCATAAAGCACAAGAACCGTATTTGCTGGCCGCCAATCTACGGCAGGCGTTTTCCGGCATCGTTTCCGGCAATGTTAAAGACGAGGGCATACGTGCTATAGAACGCCACGGCTTGTTTGAGATTCACGGCGATGCTCACATCATGCAATTGATGGATGGCGTGCTGACTTCTTTTGTCGAACAGCATAGAATGAAACTTTCAGGCAAAACCTATTTGCCTTGTTACCGACTTATCCAATAACACGAATATTTAACCGAATTACTATGAGTAACGTATTTAGTTTTACCGGCACCATCGGCCGCGATGCCGAAGTCAGATACCTACCGTCCGGCCAAGCGGTGTTAAATGTCACCGTAGCTAACAACATCGGCTTTGGAGACAAGCAGCAAACCTTGTGGATACGGGTAGCGCTTTGGGGCAAACGAGCGGAAGGCTCTTTGCAAAACTATCTGAAAAAAGGCCAGCAAGTTTTTGTCTCCGGTGAATTAAGCCAACGCGAATTTCAAGGCAATGACGGAACCATGAAAACCAGCCTGGAAGTCAACGCCAACATACTGGATTTAGTCGGCCGTTCCGCCGCGTCTGAAAGCCCCCGTCCAGCTCAGTCTTCCGGCCGCAACCAAGCGCCGGCAACGGCCCAATCGGACATGGGCCACGATAATTTTGATGAGCCTTATGATGACGATATACCGTTCTAAGGCTTGCCGGGCTAAAACCGATGATAGTGCTATCAGCAAGCGAAGCGGTTTTTATAAGTTTCGTTTTTGATCAATCGAAACTGAATTTCTTGGTAATAGGCAAATAGCAGATACCTTGGTCGGCGCAGCCCTGATAAGTGACTGATAAGCTAAACCGCTCCGGATTGTTTTGATCACGCTTAAACGGCAGATCAACTTGTAATCGGTTCCGGTAAATTTCAACATTTCCGAAAGCGGTATCGTGTTTGGGAAGGCCGTCGGGTAATACGGGCGAAGATAACTCGATTCCGGAGGTCAGAGAGACAAATTGGAGTTTATGCTTGTACAAACTATAGCCATCGGCAATTTCCCAGATTAGTTGCGCCGATGCGTTGCTAGTTAACGATGCAGATAGTTGAAAAGCGTTATCCGGTTCAAGAATGGTGTCATTTTCAGCAACAACGTTGTCGTTGAACCAGAGTCCCGCAATAAAAAATAAGCAGATCAAATTGACCCGGCACATGAAACTCCGAGCTGAGGTCGACTTGATGACATTGACCGACCCTGACATTTGCCTATCCATGACCGGTTTTTAATTGCCTTTTAAATGAAAATGCTGGAGTTCATCCGGGGGATCACGGAAAGTCCAAGTTATGGCGGCGTTAGCAAAAAAGCCTTCACCTAACTGTACTTGTTGAAACGGACGGCCAGCCGCATTGGCGGTATTGGAGAAATTTAAATCCTGGTAAATGGGCAATCCTACCGAACCGCGTAATTTAAAATTACCGCCAAAAGCATTTAAAAACCGCCAGTCTTCGACTACGGCTAAATTGATGGTTGTTCCGCCGGTATTAGCGATCTTAAACCCCTGGTCTTCATTCTGCCAGGCATAACTGGCGTCGAATTCGACACCAACGGTTAAGTTGTAATTCGGGTTGTAGTGGAAAGCCAGTCCGCCGTTGACGCTATCGCCAAAAGCATATTGACTGCTATTTTCCGGATTCGCCGTATAAAAAGCCGAACTGTGAAACCAAAAATCTTTATATCGCTGTGAATAAATCAGCCCTCCGGTAAAGGTTGCCGTATCCTTTCCCAGCTGTAAAGCCGGCGCTGTTGAGATAAGGTTTCTGCCCTGGGTTATTGCTCTGGTTCCGTTGAATTGTCCGGTTGGAAGCGTGGTTCCCAACAGCACCGTAGCGAACTTATCCCAACGTGTGCTATGCCAAAAATTGTAACGTCCCTCCAAAACGATGTCACCTATGCCGCTTTCATTGGCGATAGTCTCGCTGATTCTGCCCGTCTGAGGAGCTCTGTTGAGGGTTTTTAGGCGCCTATCTGACCAAGGAATATTGATAAATAAAGCTAAATCATCGGTAGGCGAATAGTTAAATGTGAGAGCTTTTTGCTCGGCTTCAAGCCGTGTAGGCGCTCTTGGTTGAGCGCTGTTACCGCCGATGAAGGCACTGGGATCCACACTGTTAGTGCCGATCACGATGCCGTCTCTTTGGCTATAGCCATAAACAAAACCGACGCTAAAGTTGCCTGAGCCGGGTGTGACGGCCGTGCGTATTCTAAATGGCGCGGTGGTGCCTACGGGCGATACATCTTTAAAGGCTATATTGAAATCAATAATGTCGCCGCCTTCTTTGGCGGCAAAGGCTTCGGCATCCTTAGCCCTGGCGAAAGCAATATAGTTGGGTACCATGTCGGGAATAATCTGACTGCCGACAACATAGGTTGCTGTGTCCGCATCAACTAATTCCCCTGTAACCCAGTCATGCACTTTGACCGACTCAAAGGCATCAAGCCCGCCGGCGTCATCTATTTCTCTGAGCATACAGGCAACCCCGCAAGTATGCTTCTTTCGACCGTCCTTAAACACCAGTTCGGCGGCTGTATGCTCATATTTATCAACCCACATGCCGCACACTTCACAGCTTTCCCGCTCTTGGGGTTGTTCGGCAAGCAATTCTCCCGAGACCGGCAATAACAATAGTAAACACAATAGCCATAATTTTGAAAGTGCTCTCATTGGATTCCTCTTTATTTATCAAGAACGGGTATAAGACGTTTTTCAAATGCTTCGATGTCAGCTTCTCCGGTAATTTTGTCCCGCAAAACGCCTTGCGCATCAAAAATGAAAGTTGTCGGCAAGGCTATCACGCCTAGCTTTTTTGCCAGCCGACTATGGTCATCATTGAGCATGGGATAACTCAATGAGGTTAGTTTCTTGAGACGTTCATCGCCAAGGTCAAAACGACCTTCAATGATGGCTATGGGAAGAAATCCTAAGTTTTGATATTTTTGGAAAAGAGTCTCAAAAGCAACCAGATTTTCTTTGCTGCAAAAATCGCAATCCAAGGCCCAAAAGCGCAAAAGCATCACTTTACCCTTAAAAATTCCGGGAATTGCTTGTTGCTTGCCGGACAAATCGGTTAATTCGAAAGCCGGCATGGCCTCTCCTGTTTGCAGGCCCTGATGCTTGCTGCAACCGCAAAATACAGTGATAACCAGTACGTACGCGATCAAATTGCACAAAACAATCAAGGCTCTGCTCATGAGTGACGATCCAGCGAGGTAATAATATCCGGCGTCACATCTTGAAAACGGATGATCGATTTGCCTTTGTGATCTTCCATAAATTCTTGCGCTGATTCCTGGTCTTTGAACGGTAACAATTCGTGTCCCATAGGGCCTAACACATCAGAACCGAGCACAAAAAATGCAGTCTTGGCCTCAATCAGTTCGACTTCGTAATAATCGGTAACGTAAATCGATTTAATCGCATCGGCGGTTTTGCCCGGCGTATATTTGCCGGTATCGAATATATGTTTGAACATATCTTTAGCGCCGTCATAAAAGTAAGTGCTGCCATCTTGGAAATTGGTTTGTGCCACCCATTTCGGGTATTTGTAGACAAACATCCCGCACACCGGGCATCGGTCGGTTTTTTTAATTTCCAATACCACATCATCGGCATTACTGACCGATATAAAACAAAATAATGTTGCAACTAAAATCAAACAGGTAATCAATCGGCAGAGATAGGCTGGCATGGGTTTATATAATCAAATTGGACATAATGATTCGGTAAGTCACCACCGCTGTGAAACCGCTGTATAACCCCATGGAAATTAGCGCGAGGCTGCGGAGAAATCCATT